>NZ_JADBRE010000022.1:0-59073 GCF_014930525.1 Enterobacter cloacae complex sp. S1 | reverse complement strand
ATTCATTGAAATCAATAAGTTCTATGAATTATTGTAGAGCATCTACTCTTAAAAATGGCATTACCTTCAACTGACTGGCTAAACATGCGACAATGAGCGGCAAGAACGGCTTATTTTTTTCGCAAAATCAGGATATTAACTGCCCATGAAGGGTAAATACAAAGCCGCAATCGCGCTATTACTGCTGCTATTTCTTGTGCCGCTGACGCTGCTGATGACGCTCGCCCAGTGGGTACCCACGCTCGCCGGGATCTGGCTCCCTGTTGGAACGCGCATCGCGTTTGAAAAAAGCCCACGGCTCACGCGCCACGCCCTGATCATCCCCGATCTCCGCTATCTGGTAGAAGAGTGTGAAATTGCCCGCGTGGAAAACGTGACTCTGTCACACCCCAGCCGCTGGGATCTGGATATTGGCGCACTTGAACTTAACTCTGTCTGCCTGAGCAAATTACCGCAATCGGCGCCATCTACGGTGGCGCCGAAAACGCTGGCGCAGTGGCAGGCCATCCTGCCCAACACCTGGCTGACCATCCATCGCTTTACCCTTTCTCCCTGGCAGCAGTGGGAGGGTGAACTGCAAGCTTCTCTGACGCCAGCCCGCCAGGACATCACCTATAACGGCGAGCAGGTGAGCATTAAGGGGCAGTTGCGCGGCCAGACCCTTTCCATCAGCCAGTTCGATGTGCAACTGCCGGATCAGCCGCAGCCCGTGAAGCTGGTTGGTGAATTTACCCTGCCGCTGGTGCCGGACGGCGTGCCGGTGAAAGGGCATACGGTCGCGACCTTTAACGTGCCACAGTTATCCTCGCTGGTCGATGCCGATCTGGACTGGGAGGACAATCAGGGCCAGCTGGTGGTCATGGCGCGGAACAACCCCGATCCGCTGCTCGATTTACCGTGGCAGATCACCGCTCAGCAGTTGACCATCAGCGACGGACGCTGGAACTGGTTAGCCTCCGGCGTGCCAATGAGCGGACGCGTCGGGCTGAAAGTGGATAACTGGCAGCAGGGGCTGGAGAAAGCCACCTTCACGGGGCGGCTCAACGTGCTGACCCAGGGGGATGCGGGTAAGGGCAACGCGGTGCTGAATATCGGTCCCGGCTCGCTCAGTATGGATAACAGCGCTATGCCGCTGCACCTGAGCGGGGAAGCCAAGCAAAACGATCTGATCCTGTATGCCAGGCTCCCGGCGATGCTGACCGGCAGCCTTTACGATCCGCAGCTTACGTTTGAACCCGGCGCTTTATTGCGCTCGCGCGGGCGCATCATCGACTCGCTGGATATCGATGAGATCCGCTGGCCGCTGGCGGGCGTGAAGCTCACGCAGAAGGGCGTGGACGGCCGCCTGCAAGCCATTCTGCGGGCGCATGAAAACGAGATGGGCGATTTTGAGCTGCATCTGGACGGCCAGGCTAACGACTTTTTACCGGACAACGGTTTGTGGCAGTGGCGCTACTGGGGTAAAGGGAATTTCACGCCAATGAACGCGCGCTGGGATGTCCGGGGAACCGGGGAGTGGCGCGACAACGTTATCGAACTGACCGATCTTTCCACGGGGTTCGACAAATTGCAGTACGGTACGATGCTGGTCAGCAAGCCGCGCCTGGTGCTGGATCACCCGGTGCGCTGGTCGCGGGACCCGGATAACCCCACCTTTAGCGGCGCGCTCGCGCTCAATGCCGGGCAAACAAGCTTTTCAGGCGGAAGCGTGCTGCCGCCGTCCGTTTTGACCTTCAGCGTTGACGGGACAGACCCGACGGTGTTCCAGTTTAAAGGGAACCTTCATGCGGACGACATCGGCCCGGTCCAGGTGAATGGACGCTGGGACGGCGAACGCCTTCGCGGTCAGGCCTGGTGGCCAAAACAGTCTCTTACGGTATTTCAGCCGCTGATCCCGCCAGACTGGAAAATGACCCTGCGCGGCGGCGAAATGTACGCGCAGGTGGCTTTCTCCGCGGCCCCCGATCAGGGGTTTGAGGCCGGGGGGCACGGGGTGCTGAAAGCGGGCAGCGCGTGGATGCCGGATAACGAGATCAACGGCGTAGATTTTGTTCTGCCGTTCCGCTTAAGCCAGGGCACCTGGTCGCTGGGCACGCGCGGACCGGTAACGTTACGAATCGACGAGGTGAAAAACCTGGTCACAGCACGAAATATCACCGCGGATCTCCAGGGCGATTATCCCTGGACCGAAGCGAACCCGCTCCTGCTCACCAACGTGAAGGTGGAAGCGCTCGGCGGGAAAATCACCATGCAGCAGTTGAGAATGCCGCAGCACGATCCGGCTTTACTGCGCGTGGATAATATATCCTCCAGCGAACTGATAAGCGCGGTGAATCCGAAGCAGTTTGCCATGTCCGGCCCGGTGAGCGGCGCGCTGCCGTTCTGGCTGAACAATGAAAAATGGATCATTAAAGATGGCTGGCTGACCAACCCGGGGCCGATGACGCTGCGCATCGACCAGGACACGGCGGATGCCATTGTGAAAGACAACATGGTTGCCGGGGCGGCGATCAACTGGCTCCGCTATATGGAAATTTCGCAGTCGTGGACAAAACTCAATGTAGATAATCTGGGTGTGTTAACCATGCAGGCGGCCATTAAAGGCACCAGCCGTGTCGAGGGCAAAAGCAGTTTCGTAAACCTGAATTACACCCATGAAGAGAACATTTTTACCCTCTGGCGCAGCCTGCGCTTTGGGGACAATCTGCAAACATGGTTTGAGCAACATGCGGCGATACCCCTTCTCCGCGGTTCGACAGGCAAGGAAAGTGAGGAACAACAATGAAAAAGAGGGCTGGTGTACTCGCCGTGGCCGTCGTCGCGCTGCTGTCAGGCTGCACGCCGCGCATTGAAGTGGCGGCGCCCAAAGAGCCGATCACCATCAACATGAACGTGAAAATCGAGCATGAAATCCATATCAAGGTGGATAAAGACGTTGAAGCCCTGCTGAAATCCCGCAGCGATCTGTTCTGAGGATGTCATGAAACGATTAGCTCTGATGTTACTGGCGCTGGGGATGAACGTTCACGCCGCCACGCTTACGCTCAACGATGCGCGTGCCCAGGGGCGCGTAGGGGAAACCCTGAGCGGCTATCTTGCGCACGTTCAGCACGACGCTGAAACCCTGGCGCTGGTGAACCGTATCAACGCCGCACGCACGGAAAGTTACCAGCAGCTGGCTGACAGTAATAATTTACCCGTCGACGAGGTGGCGAAAATGGCGGGACAAAAGCTGGTGGCCCGCGCGCAGCCGGGTGAGTACGTGAAGGGAATTAACGGCAAGTGGCTGAAAAAATAGCTAGCGATAACGCCTGCGGTATTCGCCCGGCGAAACCCCGAAACGCTGCTTAAAGGCGGTGGAAAAATGGCTATGGTCGGTGAAACCCCAGCTGTAGCCAATCCCCGCCAGCTTTTCGTCATCGCTGATGGAACGCAGCGCCTGAGCGCATAAATCGAGGCGACGGTTCTTAATATACTGCGCTACCACCAGCCCTTTCCCGGCAAACATGCGGTACAGGCTACGCACGGACATGCCGCTCTCTGAAGCTATCCACTCCGGCCTTAACGCCTCCGACTGAATATGATCATCAATCAGGGACAGAACGTGGCGGAACTGACGCTCCTTGCGTGGCAGCACCTCGTCACGCTGCTGGAAGGCCGGACGCAGCAGACACACCATCGCCTCAAGCGCCGCTTCGCTTTCACTGGCGCTGAGATCGGCATTGCCCATGCTCTCCTGCAACAGACGGTAGCTTAGCTGTACGGTAGGCAGACTGCGGGAGAGGGGCAGCGCGCACCTCACTTCCTGAAAACGCGCGTGTTGCTCAATGATTTGTCGCGGGAGCAGGAGCGAAATCTGGCGGGAACGCTCCTGCCAGTAAATGGAGCACGGGCGGGAGGCGTCAATCAGCGTGATATCCCCGGCTTTCAGCATCGCGCGCTGGTCGTCCTGTTCGATTCCGGCGCTGCCTTCCAGCTGAAACACGGTGTAGAACCAGGCATCGTTGCCGTTTTTGATCTCCTGACGGGTGCGAAACAGGTTAACGCCTGCGGCGGTCACCGTGCTCAGCTTCAGACTTTGGGTGTAGCTGGTTTCCAGCTCGCCGAGAAACGCCCCCTCTAACGGACGTGCCGCAAAGCGCCCACAAACCTGGTTAATTTGCGCCAGCCACTGCTGAAAAATGTCCTGTTCGCTTGCACACGCCATTGATGTTCTCGCTGCACCGTCACTGTTTTCGCATTGTTGCATTTATGTTGCATTTTGTCAGGGCTACGAGGCTGACTATAGGAAAGAACACTCAACGGTTACAGCGATATAAGCGGGAATTATCACGATTTGCGGACCCTGTCACAGCTGGCAAAGCGAATGTCACACAGACAAAAGCAGGAATGCGAATCCCCTCTTAGACTGCATACACACCCTGCGAAGCATAACGAAGGAGTATCCTATGTCCGAATCACACGTCGCCATCCTGCCAGGCGTGCAGCAGTTTTTAGATCGCCAGCACGGCCTGTGGATCGAAGGGCGTCAGGCGGCATCCGATAGCGAAAAGCGTCTGAACGTCTACAACCCGGCGACCGGAGAGGTTATTGCCTCTACCGCCGATGCCAGCGTCGATGATGTCGATCGTGCGGTGATGTCTGGCTGGCGCGCCTTTGTCGCCCGAAGCTGGGCCGGACGGCTGCCGGCAGAGCGGGAACGCATCCTGCTGCGGTTTGCGGATCTGGTGGAACAGCATGGCGAAGAGCTGGCACAGCTCGAAACCCTGGAGCAGGGGAAATCGATTAACATTTCCCGCGCCTTCGAGGTGGGCTGCACCCTGAACTGGATGCGCTACACGGCAGGGCTGACCACCAAAATTGCCGGTAAAACCCTCGATCTCTCGATTCCACTGCCGCAGGGCGCGCGTTATCAGGCGTGGACGCGTAAAGAGCCGGTGGGAGTCGTGGCGGGGATTGTGCCGTGGAACTTCCCGTTGATGATTGGCATGTGGAAAGTGATGCCCGCGCTGGCGGCAGGTTGCTCCATCGTGATCAAACCGTCGGAAACCACGCCGCTCACCCTGTTACGGGTGGCGGAACTGGCGAGCGAGGCGGGGATCCCGGATGGTGTGTTCAACGTGGTGACCGGCAGTGGCGCCATCTGTGGCGCGGCGCTGACCTCGCACCCGCGCATTGCCAAGGTGAGCTTTACCGGTTCGACGGCGACGGGCAAGCAGATTGCCCGCGCGGCGGCGGACACGCTAACGGGCGTGACGCTGGAACTGGGCGGCAAAAACCCGGCCATCGTGCTGAAAGATGCCGATCCGGCGTGGGTGATTGAAGGGCTGATGACCGGCAGCTTCCTGAACCAGGGGCAGGTCTGCGCGGCCAGCTCGCGCATTTATATTGAGGCTCCGCTGTTCGACACGCTGGTCAGCGGGTTTGAACAGGCCGTGAAATCCCTCAGCGTCGGGCCGGGCATGTCGCCGGAGGCGTTTATCAACCCGCTGGTGTCGCGCGCCCACTGCGATAAGGTTCAGGCGTTCCTGGATGAGGCGAAGGCGCACAATGCGGAGCTGATCGCCGGGAACCGGGGGCCAGACGGCAAAGGCTATTACGTTTCGCCAACGCTGGTGGTCAACCCGGATAATCATCTGCGACTGACGCGTGAAGAGGTCTTCGGGCCGGTGGTGAACCTGGTTCGTGTGGACGACGGGGAAGAGGCGCTTCAGCTGGCGAACGACACCGAATATGGCTTAACGGCCAGCGTCTGGACGCAGAACATCAGTAAAGCGCTGGCGTATACCGACAGGTTACAGGCCGGAACCGTGTGGGTGAACAGCCACACGCTGATAGACGCCAACCTGCCGTTCGGCGGCATGAAGCAGTCCGGCACCGGGCGCGATTTCGGCCCCGACTGGCTGGACGGCTGGTGTGAAACCAAGTCGGTATGTGTGCGGTATTAAAAAAAACGCCGGGTGGCGGCTACGCCTTACCCGGCCTACGGGATCGAGGAAAAGGTTGGTTTTGTAGGCCGGGTAAGCGCAGCGCCACCCGGCGTAACTTACAGCGACCACCGATCCCGCCCGGCCTCCTTCGCCCTGTACAGCGCCGCATCGGCGCGGGCGATGATTTCCGCCCCGCCTGGCTGGACGGCTGGTGTGAAACCAAGTCGGTGTGTGTGCGGTATTAAAAAAACGCCGGGTGGCGGCTACGCATTACCCGGCCTACGGGATCGAGGAAAAAGGTTGGTTTTGTAGGCCGGGTAAGCGCAGCGCCACCCGGCGTAACTTACAGCGACCACCGATCCCGCCCGGCCTCCTTAGCCCTGTACAGCGCCGCATCGGCGCGGGCGATGATTTCCGGGCCGGCCAGCCCTGCGGTATAGCCTGCAATGCCCATACTCGCCGTCACACATTCACTCACCTTCGACGCGCTGTGCGGAATGGCTGCGTTGCAAAGGCCAGCCTGGATCCGCGCGGCGACTTTCTCAGCAATGCTTTCTTCGCAGTCAAAGAGGATCACCACAAACTCCTCGCCACCGTAGCGCGAAACCACATCCTCTGGCGTGCGCACCGAGGTGTTCAGCACCTCTGCCACCCGCGCGAGGCACGCATCTCCGGCCTGGTGACCGTAGGTATCGTTATACAGTTTGAAGTAATCGACATCCAGCATCAGCACCGCGAAGCGTTTGCCTTGCTCCACGGCGTTTTCCAGCACCAGCTCCATCGCCCGGCGGTTGGCCGTTTTCGTCAGCGGATCCTGATGGGCCAGCGCATCCAGCCGCGAAATTAAACGCTGATTCTGCTGGTTGCGACGCCACGCCTCTTCAAACCAGCTCAACAGGATATAGCGCCCGCACACGAGAATGAACGTGAACACCACCCACAGCCCGGCAAAGCGATAATTAATTTCCTGATTCAGCAGCATGCTGGCAACGGGCAGGCTTACCCATAGCGGAACGGTGAAGCAGAGCAGTGCCACCGGGTGAAAATAGAGCGCGGTCATACCGGCCATCAGCAGGGTAACGAATATAGGCCAGGGATGAGGAAGCTGTAACACGTTGATAAACCAGTAACAACTTATCGACCACAGCAGGCTGCACATAAACAAAACGGCGCTAACGCCGCGGATGTGGCGCCAGGCCATGATCACCAGCGCCACGGAAAGGATCACCACGCCCAGCATGGAGGCGTCAATCATCTGCCGCAGAGGGGGGCTGATGTGCAGGAGGGCATCGATATGGCCGAACAGCGAATTGCGCAGCAGGACCATAAGGGCAAAGCTCGCATTCACAAAGGCGAGCCACGGCAGGTTCACGGCCAGCCCGTGAACAACCATTGATTTACGGGTAGGCCATATTGCGGGTTCGGGTGTGGCTAGATGTCTTTTTTCCATTGAAGAGAATTTTCCTTGAGCGGGCGGAACGTCCGCCCGCGAGTGCTGCCTTTACGGGGTCACAATGTTAAACCAGAATTCAAATTTATCCATGTAACCGAGCATGGCATCAAGTTTTGCGGCATCGCCGGTCACTTTGATATCGCCGTTATCCTGCTCCAGCTTGTATTTGCCGCCGTCGCTGCCGAGGTCGATATTAAACACCGATTTTACATCCGCCGCTTTTTCACCGTTAATGTGCACCGCCAGATAGTCAAAGAACATTTCTGGCGTCATCGCGCGCACGGTATCCGGGCTGGCGGTGTTCGGGGTCGGTCCTTTCACCACGCCGTTACGCAGCTCCTGCG
Organism: Enterobacter cloacae complex sp. S1; assembly: GCF_014930525.1. Lineage (NCBI taxonomy): Bacteria > Pseudomonadati > Pseudomonadota > Gammaproteobacteria > Enterobacterales > Enterobacteriaceae > Enterobacter > Enterobacter cloacae complex sp. S1. The sequence goes on along the minus strand of NZ_JADBRE010000022.1, from coordinate 51,346 downwards.
CGCCGGTCAGGTAGAAGTTACGCCACGGGTCTGATTCAGCCTGATAGCCCAGCTGCTCCAGCGCATCCGCTTCCAGGTTTCGCGCGGCCTGATTATTTGGATCGGCAAAGAGCACTGTGCTGACCACCTGGGCCACCCAGCGGTAGTTCCCCTGGTCAAGGAACTGGCAGAAATAAAACATCCCGCCAGCGCGAGACTCCTGACGATCTCATTGATTCTCATCCTAAAACCTCTCAGTAAACTGTGACGTTATTTGTGGGGACTTCGAATCCTGGTGAAAGTGTGTCAAGAAATGCAAAAGGATTAAGCGAGGTAACAATAACTATAATCGGGGAGAGTAATTCAGCAAGTAAGCGGATGAAAAACCGGGCATTACGCCCGGTCGGTGGGTTATTTCTGCTCTTTTTTCTTGCCGAGCGTTGGCGTCTCGTCAAAGAAATTCCACGGCTTGAGTAACGTGTGCACCCATTCCGTCGGCATTATCGGCCACTCCTCGGCACGGGCGACATGGGTGGTGCCGGTAGTCATCCAGATGACGTTATCCTGGTCGTTCAGCGACTCGTTATCTTTGCTGTACTGGCCGAGGCCGGTATCGTGCGTGGAACGGTTCGGGTATTTTCCCTCCGGGTACATCTCGTCGGGATGGTAACGCGTCACCCACAGCTGTTTATCCATAAAGCTCAGGCGGTGATAAATCCACTCGTCCGGGGCAAACTTCGCGCCGGACGCTACCGGGTGTGTACCGCCCGCGTAAGGGATGATCTGATACGAGACCGGGTTGCCCATGCGGTTCTCTTTGCTGGGATTGCTTAGCAGGCGGATGGTGCCCGGGTCAAACTTCTGTGCCGCCTGCTGTTCGGTATCAATATCATACTGATTAACCTGCATGGTGCTGGTGCGCGGTCCGCCAGCGGTGTTCGGTTTGACGTCCGGATCCATGGCCACCAGCTTATTGTTGATGCCGTCCACGTCCATATCCAGACGGAAGTTGTAGATGTGCTGGTGGGTGGTACCGACAATATTATGGTCGATCAGCGTTCCGTATCGGGTGTCATCCTTCGCGGTGGCATCATGCATGGTTTTCGTCTGCACGCCTTTCACCGCTTCAATGCCCGTAGCCCCTGCATCAATGCCGATGGTGCCGTTTTCGTGGAATACCCAGTCGAAGATGTAATCGTAGTTACCCACGGTGCTGACCCAGCGCACCACCAGCTCGCGGCGTTCGGTGCTGACGTTGGGTTTACCTAACTCCTGATGCTTATATTCCGGCCCGGCGTAACGCTCGAAAATGGCGATCGCCCGGGGGATCTCCATTGGCGCGCCGGTGTAATCCGGGATGGTTTCGTTGAGCATCACGGCGTTAGACGGAACATCTTTGCCGCGCACCAGCGGGGAGGTCAGGGTCCCCATGCCGTAGTCGCCGGAGTCCAGGTAGGCCTTAAAGTACCAGCCGATATCCGGGTCGCCGTACGGCACAATCATGCCGCCGAGCGATCCCTGATACATCACCTGTCGCTTTTTGCCGTTGTCGTTATAGGTCACGGTGGAGATTATCGGGCCGACGCGTGAGTCCAGGCTCAGATGAAAATCCCAGTTCTGCCAGTGCACCCTGTCCCCGGTGATGGTGTAGTTCTTGCCTTTCGGCTCGATAATTTCCAGCGGTTTTTTCACCGTTTCAACGCGGTCGCGGCCATCATAAGGGCGCGGCGTGAGCGGAACCGGCACGACCGGGCCTTCCTCAATCTTCTGGATTTTCTTCTGCTCGAGATCCACCACCGCAACCAGGTTTTCGATCGGGTGCGCCCAGTAGTTACCGTCGCCCACGTCGAGATAGCTGATCACTTTCAGCAGGCGGTCTTCCTGTTTCAGCCCATCCTTGCCGTCAAAAAAGCCGACGGTAAGCGGAGTGGTGATCACTTTCTTCGGGTCGGTAATGCCGCGCTTTTTCAGCACGGCGGCAAACTCCGGGCTTTCATTGATGATCTGCTGCACGGTATTGAAGTCATCCAGCAGCACCATGCCGTGCGCGTCTTTGATCGGCTCCCAGCGGAGGATCTTTTTCTCCTTCAGATCCACCCGGCTTTCGATGATGTGTTTACCATCAAGCATGATGATATTGGCCTGGCGGGGCGCATCCACCGCCGTGCCGTTAAGCACAAAGTCCCAGACTTTGGCCTTTTCTGGCTCCGCCAGCGCAATCTGGGTAAAGCGGGTATTGGGTTTAAAATCCGCAGAGGCTTTCACAATGGCTACGGCCTGGTTGATTTCATCAGCCGTCAGCGCGTTTAACGGGTGGGGGCTTTTTTCAACCTGGAATGTCTGATCAAGACCGGACTGAAAAACATCGTTGATAAAGGTCTCCGGGATAAACGCCTTATTGTTCTTCTTCACCACGGGCACCTGGAGCGTCAGCGGTTTGCCGTTAACGATGGCGGTATTTGCGCCGGGTTTGACCTTCACAAAGGCACCGTCTTTGACGATGGTGAACATCTGGGCGTAATCATCCCACTGCACGTCCGCGCCAAACGCCTGAAGCGTTTTGTCCATCGGGACCATATGCGCCTCGCTGCCGTGAGCGTAAACAGGGGATTGCCAGGCGCAACAGAGCGCAACGGCCATGGCCAGTGCCGTTCTACGGGCAGAAAAAGAAGAATTGCTTCCCATCGCAGACCTCATCTTGTTGTGTTTATTGTGTTGTGTCAGCCTTATCCTGACAGGCGCGCACGAAAAGCGTTTGCCTGCATCTGCCAGGTTGTTTGTCAGTCTTGCCAGGTTAAAAAAAGAGCGGGGGTGCATCACACCCCCATGGCAGATAAAGTGCGCTTCAGTAAGGCGAGCTATCGAGATGCATGCGGACATCAAAACCTGCCGTCGTGAACGAATAAACCGTACCGCGAACGCGAAGATAAATGTCTCCATTTTTAATTGCCACTGAAGCTTTATCATCATCGGTGATCATGACGGGATCGATATCTTTAATGTTAGACATGAAGTCTTCCGGACTTTTTTTCGCATCAAAGAGATAAATATGATACCTGTTTTTAGACAGTGAGCCCGTCTCAACCTGGGTGATGTAAAGAGTTAAACGATCGTTAACCTTGATTTTTTCCTGCAAATTCTCATACACGGTAAACAGATCGCGGAAAGGGTATGCAATGAATATGAGAAGAAAAAAGATAATGACTCCAGCTCGCCAGTTAAAAACCCGAACGTCGCGCATAATCTATTCCTGCCCTTATCCATAACTGATCGACTGGGTCATCACCGTAATTATTATTGTTCTGGAATTTTGCAAATTCGGCAGGATCGCTTGTTCCGGCAAGAATCTGTGCAGTACCTGCCCCCCGGAGCAGAATTCCCTCAGGGATGCCTGCTGCCGCACCAACGGCACCGTAATGAAAATTGCCAAAATTGGTATACTCTGCACGGCCTTGTTTATAATCCCAGGGACCATGGTTTCTGACCATTTGATAAAACCATATGTAAGTCATTAATGAGGGGCCACCATGAAATCGCGCTATTACCATATGGCTAACGACGTCCACGCCAGGTGGTGCAAAGGATGCAATATTATAGGGTGTTGAATAGGAAGGCATTCGCATATTTAACGTTCAGCCCAACAGTCTGCAAACTGTATATTACCATCGCAATATGTCCATGTTATTTTATCATAGCGTAGCTCCACGACTTCAAGATGATTATGTTTTTCTTTCATCGGGTCTTTAATGTCATGCATCAATGGCGTGATGGAAACGACGCGAATATTATCGAGACGCATATTGTAATATTCTACTTCCTGCCCGGCGTCATTAATGCGATACCACCTGAACTCAGCCGTTTTAAGGGTTTGGCCAGTCGCAACGGCTTTCATCAGGTAAGGGGAGGAGGAATCGATTTCTTTTTGAAATACGACTGGGGCATGGTTACGTTTGCTGGTAATTTTCACGGTCAATGGATCGGTTGGGAGGCGAAGATTGTGTGTAAAGCCGGTGACTTCAATGCTTCCCTCACGGTAACGAACATCCACCGAGCCTGTAATTTTTGACCCACCATCGTCAGTTAAGAAAAGGTAAACAGGAATTGCCATAGTCTGTTAATCATCCATGTAATTTAATGCGGGAATATTCCCGGCGCTAAATAATAACCATGCTAACTACATGGTCAATTTGCTTAGTGTTTCCGGTTGTAACTTATCCAAACCAGGCAGACTGGATGGTCCGATTAATCAAAGCCATCCAGTCCATGTTTTACCTTCCGCTGATTTTGATGCGCTCAAACACTCGAGGCAGCAAGGTTAATGCTATTGCTTTGATTAAAAGTCACCCTGCTGGCGCGCCACCAGCGTCAGGATGGAGTAGAGCGCCACGGCCTGCTGGTGCTGGTTGAAGATCTCCACCGCCCATTCCACCACGCCGGTGGGTTTTTCCTCGGCAGTGCGCTGTTTCTTCAGCGTTTTACGTTTACAGGTCAGGCGCACCTGAATGGTATCACCCGGCTTGACCGGCTCAATAAAGCGCAGGTTTTCCATGCCGTAGTTGGCAATAACCGGCCCAACCCCGGCATCTACAAACAGCCCCGCCGCGGCGGAAATCAGGAAATAACCGTGTACCACGCGCTCGCCAAAAATCGACTCCGCCGCGCCAATTTTGTCCATATGGGCGTAGAAATGATCCCCGCTCAGGCAGGCAAAATTCACGATATCCGCTTCCGTCAGGGTACGACGCGGGGTCAGCAGGCTGTCGCCCGGCTGTAACTCCTCGAAGTATTTACGGAAGGGATGAACGCGATCTTCCTGCACCTCCGCGCCACGGACCCACTGTTTACCGATCGCGGCGAGCATGGACGGGCTGCCCTGAATGGCCGTGCGCTGAAGATAGTGCTTCACCGCGCGCAGGCCGCCCAGCTCTTCGCCGCCGCCCGCACGTCCCGGACCACCGTGCACCAGCTGCGTCAGCGGTGAACCGTGGCCGGTGGATTCTTTCGAGGATTCCTGGTTGAGGATCTGAATGCGTCCGTGGGCGCGCGCGGCACCGGCAATAAACTGCCGCGCCATGCGGGTATCTGCCGTAACCAGCGTTCCCACCAGGCTGCCGCCACCCGCCCGCGCCAGCTGCATGGCGTGTTCGGTGTTACGGCAGGGCATCAGGGTTGCGACGGGGCCAAAGGCTTCGGTGGCGTGGACGGCCGGGGTTTCGTCCGGCTGCGGGCAGAACAGCAGGGTGGGCGGGAAGAATGCGCCAGCCGCCTGCAAATCAGCTTTACCACCCAGACGGATCTGACAGCCCGCGGCAAGGAGATGATCGACTTTTTCCTGCACGTCAGCACGTTGCTCACCGTTGACGAGGGCCCCCATCTTCACCCCTTCCTGGGCCGGATCGCCGACGACCACTTTCTCCAGCCGCGCAATCAGCGCCTGGCTGACGGCGTCAACCTGCGCTTCCGGCACGATGATGCGGCGGATGGCGGTACATTTTTGTCCGGCTTTGGCGGTCATCTCGCGCACCACTTCTCGGATAAACAGCGCAAACTCCGGGTGCTCCGGCGTCACGTCCTCACCCAGCACGCAGCAGTTGAGAGAATCTGCTTCCATGGTAAACGGAATGGAATGCGCGACGATATTCGGGTGGACGCGCAGACTCTGCCCGGTGCTGGCCGATCCGGTAAACGTCACCACGTCCTGGCTGTCGAGCTGGTTCAGCAGATCGCCCGCGCCACCGCAGATCAGGCTGATGGCGCCGTCGGGCACCAGTCCGCTCTCGACGATCGCTTTCACCATCGCCTGAGTCACCTGCGCGGTGGCGGTGGCGGGCTTGATGATGGCGGGCATCCCGGCAAGCCAGGTGGGCGCGAGCTTTTCCAGCATCCCCCAGCACGGGAAGTTGAACGCGTTGATATGCACCGCCACGCCGGATTTCGACGTTAACACGTGACGTGCCGCAAAGCCGCCTTCCTTCGACAGCGGGATCAGTTCATCCTCCGGCCACAGGGTATCGTCCGGCAGCTCACGGCTGCCGAGGCTTGCGTAGGTGAAGAGGGTGCCGATACCGCCTTCAATATCCACCCAGCTGTCGGCCTTCGTCGCGCCGGTCTGAGCTGACAGGGCATAAAAGCGATCCTTCTGGCTCAGCAGATGTTTGGCCACCGCCTTCAGCATGGCGGCGCGCTCGATAAAGCTCATTGCGTGGAGCGCTTCTCCGCCGTGTTCAATGGCGTAACGGCGCGCGGCCGCCATATCCAGCCCTTCGCTGGTGACTTCAAATAGCGTTTCCCCGCTGATGGCGTGAGTGATGGTGCGCTCGCGGCCCCGGCCTGATTGCCAGGTGCCGGACAAGAAGCTGGCTAACTGCTGCATTTCTTCTCTCCAGATGTTTCGTAATTTCACTATAAATAGTTTGATCGCGAATCATAAAAATCAAGCTGAGTTTTAATGAATTGTTAACGCTGTGATCTGTATTGCTTAACCTGACCACCCAGAAGCCTTGCGTTATCGGCCTTTCATGAAAAGGCTTGCGAGCGTCGTCACAAAATAAACAAACGCTTCTTGGGGTTATATTTAACCTTTGTGTAACATTTAAGAAACCAAATGATTCACCATTTTGCTATTTGTGGTGATTTAACGAATCACAAAGGTGGTTATGTGACGCAAGAACAACGCTTTGAGCAACGCATCGCACAGGAGACGGCCATCGAGCCGCAGGACTGGATGCCGGATGCCTACCGCAAGACGCTGATCCGCCAGATTGGACAGCACGCCCATTCTGAGATTGTCGGCATGCTGCCGGAAGGAAACTGGATCACCCGCGCGCCGACGCTGCGCCGGAAAGCCATTCTGCTGGCGAAGGTGCAGGACGAAGCCGGACACGGCCTGTACCTCTACAGCGCGGCGGAAACGCTGGGCTGCGCCCGGGAGGACATCTATCAAAAGATGCTCGACGGCAAGATGAAATACTCCTCCATCTTCAACTATCCGACCCTGAGCTGGGCCGATATCGGCGTCATTGGCTGGCTGGTGGACGGGGCGGCCATTGTGAACCAGGTGGCGCTGTGCCGTACGTCTTACGGCCCGTATGCCCGGGCGATGGTGAAGATCTGTAAAGAAGAGAGCTTCCACCAGCGTCAGGGTTTTGAGGCCTGCATGGCGCTGGCGCAGGGCAGCGAAGCCCAGCGGCAGATGTTGCAGGACGCCATCAACCGTTTCTGGTGGCCCGCGCTGATGATGTTTGGACCCAACGACGACAACTCCCCAAACAGCGCCCGCAGTCTGGCCTGGAAGATCAAACGCTTTGGCAACGATGAGCTTCGCCAGCGCTTCGTGGACAACACGGTGCCTCAGGTGGAGATGCTCGGTATGACCGTGCCGGACCCCGACCTGCGTTTCGATGAAGCGAGCGGCCACTACCGCTTCGGCGAAATCGACTGGCAGGAATTTGACGAGGTGATCACCGGGCGCGGGATCTGCAACCACGAACGTCTGGCCGCAAAACGTAAAGCCTGGGACGACGGCGCATGGGTGCGTGAAGCCGCTCTGGCCCACGCGGAAAAACAACGCGTCCGCCAGGCCGCATAAGAGGAATCAACCATGAGCAATGTTTACTGGCCGTTATACGAAGTTTTTGTCCGTTCGAAGCAGGGGCTGTCGCACCGGCATGTGGGCAGCCTTCACGCTGCCGACGACCGCATGGCGCTGGAAAACGCGCGCGATGCCTATACCCGCCGCAGCGAAGGCTGTTCCATCTGGGTGGTGAAGGCGAGTGAAATCGTCGCTTCCCAGCCGGAAGAGAGCGGGGAGTTTTTCGATCCGGCGGAAAGTAAGGTCTACCGTCATCCGACGTTTTACACCATCCCTGATGGCATCGAGCATATGTGAGGTTGGGGATGAACAACGTATCTGCTTATGCCCTGCGTCTGGGCGACAACGGTCTGGTGCTCTCACAGCGTCTGGGCGCCTGGTGCGGCCACGCGCCGGAGCTGGAAATTGACCTGGCGCTCGCCAATATCGGCCTTGATCTGCTCGGGCAGGCGCGCAATTTCCTGACCTACGCCGCTGAACGGGAGGGTAAGGGCGATGAAGACACCCTGGCCTATGGCCGCGATGAGCGTCAGTTCCGCAATCTGCTGCTGGTGGAACAACCAAACGGCAGCTTCGCCGACACCATTGCCCGTCAGTATCTGATGGATGCGTGGAACGTGGCGCTCTACGAGCGGCTGATCCATAGCAGCGACAGTCAGCTTGCCGCCATCGCGGCAAAAGCCATTAAGGAGGCGCGCTATCACCTGCGCTTTAGCCGCGGCTGGCTGGTGCGGCTGGGGGACGGAACAGAAACCTCCGCACAAAAAATGCAGCAGGCGGTGGATAGCCTGTGGCGCTTTACGGCTGAACTGTTCGACGCCGACGACGTCGAGCTGGCGCTGATTGATGACGGCGTGGCGGTTGATCCCCGCGAACTGCGGGACCCGTGGGAGCGCGAAGTGTTTGCTGGCCTGGCGGAAGCCACCCTCCGCGTGCCCGAAGAGGTGGCGTATCGCACGGGCGGCAAGAAGGGGCTACATACTGAACACCTCGGGCCGATGCTGGCAGAGATGCAGTATCTCCAGCGCGTTTACCCCGGCCAGCAGTGGTAAAGGAGGACGCCATGCAACGCCTCGTCGACATCGCGCCTGCACAAATCCCGCAGATTTGGGCGCTGTTAAGCCAGATCCCCGACCCGGAAGTGCCGGTGCTGACCATCACCGACTTAGGCATGGTGCGCAGCGTGAAGGCGCAGGGGGAAGGCTGGGTCATCGGCTTCACGCCAACCTATTCGGGCTGTCCGGCAACGGAGCATCTGCTGGGGGCGATCCGCGAAACCCTGACCGGAAACGGCTTTAGCCCGGTACATATTGTGCTGCAACTGGAGCCCGCCTGGACCACCGACTGGATGACCGACGATGCCCGCAGGCGCCTGCGTGAATATGGCATCAGCCCGCCTGTCGGCCATAGCTGCCATGCCCACGTTCCCGCTGAGGTGAGCTGCCCGCGCTGTGCGAGCACCGATACCTCGCTTATCAGTGAATTTGGTTCTACGGCCTGCAAAGCGCTCTACCGCTGCAATACCTGCCGTGAGCCCTTCGACTATTTCAAATGTATTTGAGGCTGCCATGACAACGTTTCATTCATTAACAGTGGCAAAAGTAGAACCCGAAACCCGCGACGCGGTGACCATTACCTTCGCGGTGCCGCAGGCGTTACAGGAGGCGTACCGCTTCCGTCCCGGTCAGCATCTGACCCTGAAAGCCAGTCCTGGCGGGGATGAACTGCGCCGCTGCTACTCCATCTGCCGGAGCACCGCGTGCGGTGAGATCAGCGTGGCGGTCAAAGCCATCGAGGGCGGACGTTTTTCCCCCTATGCCCGGGACGAGATCAAACCGGGCATGGCGCTGGAGGTGATGGTGCCCCAGGGGCAGTTTGGCTATCAGCCGCAGGCCGAACGCGAAGGCCACTATCTGGCGATTGCCGCCGGGTCCGGGATCACCCCGATGCTGGCGATTATGTCCGCTACGCTGGCCACTGAAGCCCACAGCCACTTCACCCTGATTTACGGCAACCGCAGCAGCCAGAGCATGATGTTCCGCCGGGCGCTGGCGGACCTGAAAGATAAATACCCGCAGCGTTTGCAGCTGATCGCCATCTTCAGCCAGGAGACGCTCGACAGCGATCTGCTCCATGGCCGCATTGACGGGGAAAAGCTCCAGGCGCTGGCAAAAACGCTGGTGAATTTCCGTCAGTACGATGAAGCCTTCATCTGCGGCCCGTCGGCGATGATGGATGAGGCCGAAGCGGCGCTGCAAGCGCTGGGTATGCCGGAAAAAGCGATTCATCTTGAGCGCTTTAACACGCCAGGTACCGCCGTTAAACGGACAGCCAGCGTGCAGGCCGACGGGCAGAAGGTCACCGTCCGTCAGGACGGGCGCGACAGGGAGATCACCCTGACGGCGGACGACGAGAGCATTCTTGACGCGGCCCTGCGTCAGGGGGCGGATCTGCCTTACGCCTGCAAGGGCGGCGTATGCGCCACCTGCAAATGCAAAGTGCTGCGCGGAAAAGTCGATATGGCGACCAACTACAGCCTGGAGCCGGACGAGCTGGCCGCAGGCTATGTGCTGAGCTGTCAGGCGCTGCCGTTAACCGCCGATGTTATCGTCGATTTTGATGCGAAGGGGATGGCATGAGTGAACTGATTGTCACCCGTCACGGTCGCGTGTTGCAGCTGACGCTTAACCGTCCGGCGGCGCGCAACGCGCTCAACAATGCGCTGCTCCTGCAAATCGCGGAGCAGCTTGAGGCCGCCGCCGCGGATGCTGAGATCGCCGTCTGCGTGGTGTACGGCAACGAACGCTGCTTTGCCGCCGGGGCCGATCTCAACGAAATGGCGGAGAAAGACCTGCCCGCCACCCTGAACGATATCCGTCCGCAGCTGTGGGCGCGGATCAACGCCTTCACCAAACCGCTGATTGCCGCCGTAAACGGCTTCGCGCTGGGGGCAGGCTGTGAGCTGGCGCTGCTCTGCGATGTCGTGATTGCTGGCGATAACGCCCGTTTTGGTCTGCCGGAAATCACCCTCGGGATCATGCCGGGCGCAGGCGGCACCCAGCGGCTGATCCGCAGCGTGGGCAAATCGTTGGCCAGCAAAATGGTGCTGACGGGCGAAAGCATCACGGCGGTTCAGGCGCACAGCGCCGGGCTGGTCAGCGACGTCTACCCGGCCTCGCTGACGCTGGAGTACGCCCTGAAGCAGGCGGCGCTGATGGCGCGCCACTCGCCGCTGGCGCTACAGGCGGCGAAGCAGGCGCTTCGCCAGTCGCAGGAAGTCCCGCTTCAGGCCGGGCTGGCGCAGGAGCGTCAGCTGTTTGCGCTGCTCGCGGCCACCGACGATCGCCGGGAAGGTATCAACGCCTTTTTACAAAAACGCACCCCAGACTTTAAAGGACGCTAATTGTGGAATCTATTCTGAGCCATGTTGAGCAGGGCGTAATGACCATTACGCTGAACCGCCCGGAGCGCCTGAACAGCTTTAACGACGTCATGCACCAGCAGCTTTCCGAATGCCTGAAGCAGGCCGAGCGCGATGACGCCATCCGCTGCCTGCTGATCACCGGGGCAGGACGCGGTTTCTGCGCCGGGCAGGATCTTAACGACCGTAACGTCGACCCGAACGGCCCCGCGCCCGATCTGGGCATGTCCGTTGAGACTTTTTACAACCCGCTGGTGCGCCGTCTGGCAAAACTGCCGAAGCCGGTGATTTGCGCGGTTAACGGCGTGGCGGCGGGCGCGGGGGCCACGCTGGCCCTCGGCTGTGACATGGTGATTGCGGCCCGTTCAGCCAGCTTTGTGATGGCCTTCAGCAAGCTCGGGCTGGTACCGGACTGCGGCGGAACCTGGCTGCTGCCGCGCGTGACCGGACGCGCCCGCGCCATGGGGCTGGCATTGCTGGGCGATAAGCTCAGCGCCGAGCAGGCACAGGCCTGGGGAATGATCTGGCAGGTGGTGGACGACGACCAGCTCTCCGCCACCGCACAGCAGATGGCGCTGCATTTTGCCTCGCAGCCGACCTTTGGCCTGGGCTTGATCAAGCAGGCGATTAACGCCGCCGAAACCAATACCCTCGACGCCCAGCTTGATCTGGAGCGCGACTATCAACGTCTGGCCGGACGCAGCGACGACTACCGGGAAGGCGTCAGCGCGTTCCTGGCAAAACGCGCGCCGAACTTTACGGGGAAATAAGATGGTGAATATCCATACGGTCGCCGTCATTGGCAGCGGCACCATGGGCGCCGGGATTGCCGAAGTGGCAGCCAGCCACGGTCATCCGGTTCTGGTGTACGACATTGATGCAGCGGCGATTTCCCGCGCCATCGACGGCATTCGTCAGCGGCTCTCCTCTCGCGTTGCGCGCGGAAAACTCTCTGCCGACGCCGGGGAACAGATCCTCGCCCGCCTGACGCCGGTGACGACTATCAGTACTCTGGCGAAAGCCGATCTGGTGATCGAGGCGGCCTCCGAGCGGCTTGAGGTAAAAAAAGCGCTGTTTACCCAGCTGGCAGAGATCTGCCCGCCGCAGACGCTGCTTGCCAGCAATACCTCGTCCATTTCCGTTACCGCGATTGCAGCGGAGATAAACCACCCTGAACGCGTCGCCGGGCTGCACTTCTTCAATCCTGCCCCGGTGATGAAGCTGGTGGAAGTGGTCAGCGGGCTGGCGACCTCTCCCGAAGTGGCCGATGCACTGTGCGAGCTGGCGCTGAGCTGGGGAAAGCAGCCGGTACGCTGCCAGTCCACGCCGGGGTTTATCGTCAACCGCGTGGCGCGCCCGTTCTACTCGGAAGCCTGGCGTGCGCTGGAAGAGCAGGTGGCAACGCCCGAGGTGATCGACGCCGCCCTGCGAGACGGCGGAGGCTTCCCGATGGGGCCGCTTGAGCTGACGGACATGATTGGTCAGGACGTCAACTTTGCCGTGACCTGCTCCGTGTTTAACGCCTTCTGGCAGGAGCGTCGTTTTCTGCCGTCGCTGGTGCAGCAGGAGCTGGTGCTGGCGGGGCGTCTGGGTAAGAAAAGCGGGCAGGGCGTTTACCGCTGGCTGGAGGAGAAACCCGCCGTCAGCTGGCTCGCCCCGGTCAGCGACAGCTTCAGCCCGATGCGCGTACAGCGAAGAAGTGACGGTGTCACGGAAATTGACGATCTGTTGCTGATCGAAACGCAGGGTGAAACTGCGCAGTCGCTGGCGCTGCGCCACGGCTGCCCGGTGGTGGTGGTCGACCGCATCGAGCGGGATGTGGCCGTGATAGCCGCCGCACCCGGCAACCCGCACGCCGCCACGCAGAAAGCCATTTACTGGTTGCAGCACCAGGAGAAACGGGTGGTACAGATTGCCGATTACCCCGGTCTGCTGGTCTGGCGCACGGTAGCGATGATTGCCAACGAAGCGCTGGACGCCCTGCAAAAAGGGGTCGCCAGCGAGCAAGACATCGATACCGCCATGCGCTTAGGGGTCAACTATCCCTGCGGGCCCATCGCCTGGGGCGAGCGCCTTGGCTGGCAGCGTCTGTTAACGCTGCTGGAGAATCTGCAACGTCACTACGGCGAGGAACGCTATCGGCCCTGTTCACTGCTGCGCCAGCGTGCGCTTCTGGAGAGTAGCTATGAGTCATAACGCCTGGCATAACGCCCGCGCGATGTACGAACGGGACGCCTGCGCGCAGGCGATGGGGATGGACATTATCGACATGGGCGAGGGCTACGCGGTGGTGACCATGACCATCACCCCGCAGATGCTCAACGGGCATAAAACCTGCCACGGCGGACAGCTGTTCTCGCTGGCCGATACCGCCTTTGCCTACGCCTGCAACAGTCAGGGGCTGGCGGCGGTGGCCTCAGGCTGCGCTATCGATTTTCTGCGTCCAGGCTTTGCCGGAGATAAGCTCACCGCCACCGCGCGGGTGAAGCATCAGGGCAAACTGACCGGCGTCTACGACATTGAAATTCAGAACCAACACCAGAAAACCGTCGCTCTTTTTCGCGGGAAATCGCACCGCACCGGCGGCAGTGTGACAGGAGAAGCCTGATGCGTGACGCATTTATTTGTGAGGGGGTGCGTACCCCGGTTGGTCGCTACGGCGGAGGATTATCCAGCGTGCGCGCCGATGACTTAGGGGCCGTGCCGCTGCGTGCGCTGCTGGCGCGTTACCCGCAGCTCGATCTGGAGCGCATAGATGACGTGATCTTCGGCTGCGCGAATCAGGCCGGGGAGGATAACCGCAACGTGGCGCGCATGTCGGCGCTGCTGGCCGGGCTGCCGCAGACGGTATCCGGCACCACCATTAACCGCCTGTGCGGCTCCGGTCTGGATGCCATTGGCTTTGCGGCGCGCGCCATCAGGGCCGGGGATGGCGATCTGCTGATCGCAGGTGGCGTCGAATCCATGTCCCGTGCGCCGTTCGTGATGGGCAAAGCCACGGCGGCGTTTCAGCGTCAGGCGGAGATCTTCGACACCACCATCGGCTGGCGATTTGTGAATCCGCTCATGCATCAGCAATACGGAACTGACAGCATGCCGGAAACGGCAGAGAATGTAGCGGAATTGTTAAATATAAGCCGTGCCGATCAGGACGCATTTGCCCTGCGCAGCCAGCAGCGCACCGCGCGGGCGCAGCAGAATGGCGTTCTGGCGCAGGAGATTATCCCGGTACAGGTGGCGGGGAAAAAAGGTGCGGTAACGGAAGTGAGCGTGGACGAGCATCCGCGCGCCGAAACCACCCTGGAACAGCTTGCCGCGCTGAAAGCCCCGTTCCGTAAGAACGGTGTGGTGACGGCGGGGAACGCCTCTGGCGTCAACGACGGGGCGGCGGTGCTGATTATCGCCAGCGAGCCGATGGCGCTTGCCCAGGGGTTAACCCCGCGCACCCGCATTGTGGCCATGGCGACAGCGGGCGTCGAGCCGCGCCTGATGGGATTAGGCCCGGTGCCCGCCACCCGCAAGGTGCTGGAGCGTGCCGGACTCAGTATCACCGATATGGACGTCATTGAGCTTAATGAAGCCTTCGCCGCACAGGCGCTGGGTGTGCTGCGTCAGCTGGGCTTGCCGGATGACGCGGAGCATGTCAACCCGAACGGCGGGGCGATCGCGCTAGGTCATCCGCTGGGAATGAGCGGTGCCAGACTGGCGCTGGCCGCAAGCAATGAATTGCACCGACGCGGCGGTCGCTACGCGCTGTGTACGATGTGCATCGGTGTGGGTCAGGGCATTGCCATGATCCTTGAGCGTGTTTGAGCGAACAATAATGTGAGTACCCTGCGATGATAAATACAACAAAGCTTGATCCGATCGAAACCGCGTCCATTGATGAATTGCAGGCGTTGCAGACCGCGCGCCTGAAGTGGACGCTGCACCACGCCTACAACAACGTTCCGATGTACAAACGCAAGTTTGATGCCGCGGGCGTTCACCCTGACGATTTCACCGAGCTGGCGGACCTGCAAAAATTCCCGTGCACCACCAAGCAGGATCTGCGCGACAACTACCCGTTTGATACCTTTGCGGTGCCGATGGAGCAGGTGGTGCGTATCCACGCTTCGTCGGGCACCACCGGAAAGCCGACCGTGGTGGGGTATACCCAGAATGATATCGACAACTGGGCCAATATCGTCGCCCGTTCCCTGCGCGCCGCCGGGGGCAGCGCGAAGGATAAAATTCACGTCGCTTACGGTTACGGGCTCTTCACCGGCGGGCTGGGGGCGCACTACGGTGCCGAGCGTCTGGGAGCGACGGTGATCCCGATGTCCGGCGGCCAGACGGAGAAGCAGGCGCAGCTGATCCGCGATTTCCAGCCGGATATGATCATGGTGACGCCGTCTTACTGCCTGAACCTGATTGAAGAGCTGGAGCGTCAGATGGGCGGCGATGCCAGCGCCTGTTCCCTGCGCGTCGGCGTGTTTGGCGCTGAGCCGTGGACGCAGGCGATGCGCCGCGAAATTGAAAAACGGCTGGGCATTACCGCGCTGGATATCTATGGTCTCTCCGAAGTGATGGGGCCGGGCGTGGCGATGGAGTGTCTTGAAACCGCTGACGGCCCGACCATCTGGGAAGATCACTTCTATCCGGAGATCGTTAACCCGAATGACGGCACGCCGCTGGCCGACGGCGAGCAGGGCGAGCTGCTGTTCACCACGCTGACCAAAGAGGCGCTGCCGGTGATCCGCTACCGCACCCGCGACCTGACGCGCCTGCTGCCGGGCACCGCACGCACCATGCGCCGGATGGATCGCATCAGCGGGCGCAGCGACGACATGCTCATCATTCGCGGGGTTAACGTCTTCCCGTCACAGCTGGAAGAGGAGATCGTTAAGTTCGAACACCTCTCGCCGCACTACCAGCTGGAGGTAAACCGCCGCGGGCATCTTGATTCACTTTCGGTGAAGGTCGAGCTGAAACAGAGTAGCTTGACGCTCTCACACGAACAGCGCTGCCAGGTGTGCCACCAGCTGCGCCACCGCATTAAATCGATGGTGGGGATCTCAACGGACGTGACGATCGTCAACTGCGGCAGCATTCCGCGCTCGGAAGGGAAAGCCTGCCGGGTGTTTGATTTGCGCAAGGTTGCGGCCAACGGTTGAATTTCCCTCCCCCCAGCCCTCTCCCAAAGGGAGAGGGTGGACAACGTTCCCTCTCCCTTTGGGAGAGGGTTAGGGTGAGGGGGAAACCCCAAATTCCTGTGCTATGATTCATCCAGGATAAAAATCACAACAGAATGAATCACATGAATAAACTTGATGCCTTTATCCAGCACGCAGTCAGCTCTGTTCCCGTCAGCGGAACGTCGCTTATCTCCTCGCTGTATGGCGACGCGCTTTCCCATCGCGGCGGAGAGATCTGGCTCGGCAGCCTGGCGGCCCTGCTGGAAGGGATGGGTTTCGGGGAGCGCTTTGTGCGCACCGCGCTGTTTCGCCTCAACAAAGAGGGCTGGCTGGACGTGTCCCGCATTGGCCGCCGCAGCTTTTACCGTCTCAGCGACAAAGGGCTGCGCCTGACCCGCCGTGCGGAAAGCAAAATCTACCGCGCGGAGCTGCCCGCCTGGGACGGCAAGTGGCTGCTTCTGCTGTCAGAAGGGCTGGATAAAACCACGCTGGCCGATGTGAAAAAACAGCTGATATGGCAAGGGTTTGGCACATTGGCACCGAGCCTGATGGCCTCGCCGTCGCAGCATCTGGCGGACGTACAGTCGCTGCTCCACGACGCGGGCGTGGCGGAAAACGTCATTTTCTTTGAAGCCCATTCGCCGCTGGCCTTGTCACGCGCGGCGCTACGATCCCGCGTGGAAGAGTGCTGGCAGCTGACCGAACAAAACGCGATGTACGAAACGTTTATCAACTCGTTCCGTCCGCTGCTGCCGCTGCTGAAAGAGGCGCCGCCTGAGGATTTGACCCCGGAACGCTGCTTCCAGATCCAGCTGTTACTCATTCATTTTTATCGTCGCGTGGTGCTGAAAGATCCGCTGTTGCCGGAGGAGTTACTTCCTGCGCACTGGGCGGGACAGAGCGCGCGACAGCTGTGTATTAACATCTATCAGCGCGTGGCGGCGGGAGCCCTGGCGTTTGTCAGTGAGAAGGGGGAAACCTCCGTAGGCGAGCTGCCCGCTCCCGGCACGCTTTATCACCAGCGTTTTGGTGGTCTGAATATCACATAAGGAGAGGGTATGCCTGTTTATCAAATTGATGGTCTGACGCCGGTCGTGCCTGACGAGAGCTATGTACACCCGACCGCGGTGCTGATTGGCGACGTGATTCTGGGCAAGGGCGTTTACGTTGGCCCTAACGCCAGCCTGCGCGGTGATTTTGGCCGGATCGTGGTGAAAGACGGCGCGAACATCCAGGATAACTGCGTGATGCACGGTTTTCCGGAGCAGGACACGGTGGTGGAAGAGGACGGGCATATCGGCCACAGCGCGATCCTGCACGGCTGCATTATCCGCCGTAATGCGCTGGTGGGGATGAATGCGGTCGTGATGGACGGGGCGACGATCGGCGAAAACAGCATCGTCGGGGCGGCGGCGTTTGTGAAGGCCAAAGCGGAGATGCCTGCGAATCACTTGATTCTTGGCAGTCCGGCGAAAGCGATTCGTGAGTTAAGCGCGCAGGAGATAGCGTGGAAGAAGCAGGGCACAAAAGAGTATCAGGTGCTGGTGGAGCGCTGTAAGCAGACGCTGCATCAGGTTGAGCCGCTGCGCGAGGCGGAAGAAGGGCGCAAGCGGCTGACGTTTGATGAGAATTTACGCCCGAAGTCTGCCACGTAAAAAGAGCGTCAGTCAGCTCGCGCTGGCATAACCCCAAAAGAAAAAACATAAATGCCCTTCCGGGCATTTATGTTTTGGCTACTCTCATGACGTACGTTTAAAAGGCCTGCTGCTACACGTGCATCAGTGGAAAAACAGGGCAATCAAAATAATAATTGGAATGGGTACCCCTAAAAAGAACAGTAATAAAGAGCGCATTTAAAACCTCCCGCATTTTTAACGATTATAAATCACGTTGACGACCACCGAAGGTCGCGCACAGGCTGGCGACGAAGGCACCTGCCAGCAGAGAAATGAACGTCCAGAGCATCAGATAGCTCGTGGCTTTGCGTGCGGCATCCGCAGCCTGCTGAGCTTTCTCCTTCGTTTCTTTTAATTTAGCCTGGGCTTTGTCATAGGTACTCTGCACCCGCTGTTCAGCCTCCTGCTGGCTGATACCCGTATTTTGAGCGATCAACCGAGCGACATACTGACGATCTTCCTGGGGCAGGGTCCCGCTGGTAATGCTGTTTACAAATATCCCCGACACCTCGCTCAGCTGTGCAGGAGAGACGGGCTGTTGAGATGCTGAAGGCGTTGCCGGAGCGGCTGGCGATGCGGGAGCGTCGGCGTTGCCTGAGGAGGTGCCTGGGGCATTCGACCTGAACATCGAATTGACGAAATACTGCATCGACGAACCCTGTTCGTCCTGGGACCCGTTAGCCATGCTTGCGGCACCCGCCGCCGTAGTTAGCGCTGCTCCGCCGGCAACATTCCCCACGATTTTAGCTCCCCCTCCGATGACGGAGCTTACGGCGCTCGTGAACAGCGCAGCGGATATGAGCGCCGCTACGGCCCAGGCTAAAAATCCATGTGCAGTATCCCGGAAATAGACTTCATCGCCGCGCGTATCGACCCATTTGGTGCGCAGTCGCCCGGATAAATAGCCACCCATTCCTGACGCAACAATTTGAGTAAAGGTTAACCACGCTATAGCGGCAATACCCACCTTACCTGCGTCAAGCCCGCGACTTTCCCATGGCGAAACAGACGTAAGACCTAACCCGGCGCCCAGCATAAGTAAAATCAAAGAGAGAGAGGCCGCAGCTGCTGCGCCGGCGAAGATTGCGCCCCATGATACAGCGCTGCTGCTCGCGGCGGGCAGCGTCAGACGAGTGTCGGGTGTCGTGCTGTTTATGGCGCTTTCGTGAATGTGAGTCATAACGGTTGTCCTTTAAATAATATATGCGTTCGGAACCAGGAACTGATTGAAGAAACAGGAAATATAACCACCTTCAACACCTGTGCTCTAAAGGAGCCGGGTAGTCCATTTATAAAAAGAAATCCGGTAAAACGTGAAAAAATTCCCATCAGGTTGGAAATTCATTACTTGCACTAAGAATAGTAGATGATTTTTCGCTAAATGGATTTTGAACTTTAAAAATCCGCTACCGACTCACAACGGCAGCGGAATTATTCAGCATCGGCACTGCTGATGAATAACCAATCTGGTCAGAGACAGGTGAATACGTTTTAAACGCCAGCAGAACGTTCAGGGGGGGCTGTAATAACGTGGCGGGAAACAGCCATTAAAAGTGGTTACGCTAGCCTGCCTGCTGGCAAACGGCTAATCAGGCATTGAGTTCGTCTAAATGCTTCAGCAGGTCATGGCATGTCTCTTGTAACTCGTTGATCATTATTGCCACATGGAAACCGTCGCACACGGAGTGATGGACAAGAACGGCGAGTCGCAACAGTATTTTCCCCTCCTGCTCAACGTATTTCCCAAGCGTAAACATGGAGGTGAAAAAATTCTGCATCTTCGCGACGTTGGTATCAAAACTGGTAAAACTTACCCAGGGGATCGCCGATACGAAAAATATATTTTCCGGAGACTCGCCCTTCGGCCAGTAAGCAACGTTGTTGCCATAGCGGGCAACGTCTGCTGAATAGGCGTCCAGGAAGTGGAGAATATTGCCATCATAATGGCTCCATAATGATGAGAACGTTTCCGTCTCATTATGGAAAATGGTATAGCTGGGGTGGACTTCATTCCAGACTATAAGTTCATCATCCTTCATGGCCATACGGAATTCAGCATGCCGGTTCACAGCCTGTGAAAGGAGAAAAATTATTGTAGGGTAAAATTTCCAGCCAAACTTTTTTGTATTTTTTAGCAGCCCGGTAATGTCTAACTGAACGGTCTGGCTGAACGTGCATTGCGCAAAAGCCTGAAAGACCTCGAAATGTTCCTTTCTTGCCCAGCGGGATAGTTCAACAGGTGTATATTCTGGGGCTGTTTTTTTCATTTCTTAACCTTTTTTGAGCAATCGTAAATCAGATGTTTATCTGATTTTTCAGGAGGTAAGAAAGGGGACAGGCACTGAACCGCTTGGGTTGCGAACGCTGCTGTGAGAGTAGCGTATCCCTGTACGGCTGGAAAGGAAATGTGCCCTGTGAAACACATTTTGGCTGCAACATTAGCTGGTGCTATTATACTGTATATAACCACAGTGCAAGGGGCGTATCATGGCTGTTGAAATAAAATATATTGTCGTAAGAAAAGGTGAAGAGAAAATGACATTTGCCAGCAAGAAAGAGGCTGACGGGAAAAAAATCAGAGCCGTGAAGGCTGCCTGATCGCCCGTACCCATCTTCATTCAGGGGACGTCTCGCTGCCGTTCCCCCGAATGATGCTCAGAAAGGTGTGATTGAAGATCCCCTCGCGACTCAACCTATAACCCAAGATCGCTTAAAGAAGGATGGTCATCTGGACGTCTGCCCAGCGGCCAGTGATACAGACGCTCTGATTCTTCGATCGGCATGTCATTTACGCAGGCGAAACGACGCGTCATCAGGCCATCCTGGTCAAACTCCCAGTTTTCATTGCCGTAAGAACGGAACCAGTTGCCCGAATCATCATGCCATTCATAGGCATAGCGCACGGCAATACGGTTTTCTGTAAACGCCCAAAGCTCTTTGATCAGGCGATAGTCCAGCTCTTTTTTCCATTTGCGGTCCAGGAAGGCCTGGGCTTCTTCGCGGTTAGCGGCAAATTCCGCACGGTTTCGCCATTTTGTATCCACGGAGTAGGCGAGGGCAACTTTTGCGGGGTCGCGGCTGTTCCAGCCATCTTCTGCCAGCCTGACTTTTTCGATAGCCGTTTCACGGGTAAAGGGCGGTAACGGTGGGCGTATGTTCATCTGAATGACCTCTGGTTGATAGCATGTAGACAGATCTGTCTACTTGCGTTAATCTAGGCCTGAAAAATAACGCTGTCAACAACTCAATTGAGGCTCGAACGTGGTGAAAACATCCATTGCGAATAAAAACGAAAAAATTAGCGTCAGAGAGAAAATAGTACTAACCGCGCATGAGCTGTTTTATTCCACGGGGTTTAAAGCAACGGGTATAGATACCATCATCAGGCAGGCTCACGTGACGAAAGTAACTTTTTATCGTCATTTCCCCAGTAAAAACTTGCTCATTCTTGCCTATTTGCATTATCGGCACGAAATATGGATAGACTGGTTTGAGACCGCGCTGCGCCTGAATGTTGACGAAGGGAGAACTGCGTCGGATGCTCTGGCAGCAACGCTTCACGCGTGGTTTGTGATGCCTTCATTCCACGGTTGCGCATTTATTAACGCCAGCGCAGAAGCGAAATCCGAAGAGGTTGAAAACGAAATAAAAGAAATTTGCCGCAGCCATAAATTAGAGACGAAAGAAAAAATTGCGGCCCTGACGGCTATTTCCGATGAACAACGGCTTAATGAAATTATGATATTGATCGACGGAGCCATCATTCATGCCCAGATGGGAATGGATGTCGACGCGGTTATTCACGGGCTGAAGAGTGGGCTGGAGAAAATAACCGGGCAGGCGGCGTAGAGCGAGGCGTCATCGGCTCGGCAGAATGAGCCGTTTACACGGTTTTTCCCGGTCGGCGGCAGGGGGATTTACCTGGACCCAGCTGAAACGGGCAAACACTATGGTAAGTTGATGTTTGAACACGCCGTACAGCTGGCCAGAAATAACGGCAAGCGCTCTTTATGGCTGGAAGTGCTCGAGCAAAACGAAGGCGCTTACAGGTTCTATCAGAGACAGGGCATGC
This sequence comes from Enterobacter cloacae complex sp. S1, assembly GCF_014930525.1. Classification (NCBI taxonomy): domain Bacteria; kingdom Pseudomonadati; phylum Pseudomonadota; class Gammaproteobacteria; order Enterobacterales; family Enterobacteriaceae; genus Enterobacter; species Enterobacter cloacae complex sp. S1. Next base: position 29,430 of record NZ_JADBRE010000022.1, on the reverse strand, counting down.
TTTGCGTCAATGAAGTGGTGTTTGAGACGGCATCACAGCAGAGCGTACTCAAAATAATGAGAATGCCTCTTCAGGCGTCTATCTAAAAAACAGGTGAACCCCATGCTTGAACTTCGCCCTAACTGTGAACGTTGCGATAGAGATCTCCCGCCCGATACATCCGAAGCCTACATTTGCTCGTTCGAATGCACCTTTTGCAACGAGTGCGTCACTCAGGCGCTGAGCGGGCGCTGTCCAAACTGCGGCGGTGAGTTTGTCCGCCGTCCGGTACGTCCTGAGGCGGCGCTGCTGAAGCACCCGGCATCCACGCTGCGCCGCTATACAAAGTAGGCTACCGCTCGTCGTTGTCCTCCTCCGGCGCCATCTCCAGCGCGCTGGCGCTGGCGGGATCGAAGAGCGAAATACTCTCAATCTGATTGAGCAGGATGACTCTGCGGAAGTCCATGGCGCTTCGGGGATCCGAATCAAGCGTGATGTCATGCTCGTGGTACCACCTGCTGTAGTTATTTTCGATGCGCAGATTCATCGTTTTTTCATCGCGATAGCCGCTTAGCATCGGGATCAGCACGATATTGGCCGTCTTTTCATATTCCAGCGTGGCGGTATGGATCATGCCGACATAGATTCGCCGAGACCTCAGCGCCACCTGCGCCAGCTCCCCTTGCTCCATGCACTGGTAAAGGAGCTGTTCAATGCCGCTTGATTGCGCCAGGCGCTTGTAGAGTTTTTTCCGGCCCTCGCCGTCGAGCCTCGCGCTGCCCGCCCAGTTAGAACGATAGAGACAGAACAGAATGGCGAAGGCCAGCATCACTACTACCGGCGCCTGGATCCCCAGGAAACTCCAGTTCATGAAATCTATCTGCCAGTCGGCATATTTCTGCGAGGTAAAGTGAAAAGTATTGTCCGCGGCTGACAGCGCGAACAGCAGCAGCCAGAGGAGGCCGGTGGCGATCACGCCCTGTAAAACGAAAATACAGCCATAAAGCGCGACGAGGAAATACACGTCCCAGCCGAAGGAACGCTTAATTTTAAACCGCGTCGAGAGATCGCGGCTGGTATACCAGTACCCGCACACCATCAGCACCATAAATATCGCCGTTCCCATATCACGCCCTCTTCAGCGCAGTGACGTGGCGCAGAAAATCCTGGCGAACCTCATTGCTTTTGTAGTTCACCGAGGCGTTTCCGTCCTGATCGATAATAATGCGGTCCCCGTCCTCAACGGCTTCAATGATCTCCTGCTGCGTCATCACCTGAAGCAAAGATTCCGGGCTTGAAAAGAGTGAGAGAAAGAAACGTCTCATCGCGAAGCATCCTTATGAATAAAAAGGATAAGCCTGGAGGATAAACGGCGAGTCTGCCTTAAGGTTTTCCTTAAAATCAGCAGCTGCTGGGCACGGGAACTCATCCCGATCTCAAAAATGGCTTTTGTTGTCATTTTTAACCCTATGTAAATGTTGGTTAAAAAAAATATATTCACCAACAAACCTGGACAAATAACGGTTGCTGTGTAAGTTTTAATTATGCGATTACGCCACGTTGTTTACAGCCAGGATGTGACCCATGAGCATGTTGCCCTCCGTCGTCAGTCGGTTTTTTGATTACTACGCCGCGCTGGATGCCCAGCCACCGTCGGCGCTGGCAGGGCTTTACCACCCTGACGCCACGCTTATCGATCCCTTCGGTGAGCATCACGGGCTGTTTGCGCTCCAGCGCTACTTTACCCATCTGCTGGCTAACGTGGACAACTGCCGCTTTTCCATCGACCCCCCGCTGAGTGGCGACAGCCGTTTTGTCGTCACCTGGACGATGCACTGGTCGCATCCGCGCATTGCCGGGGGAGATCCGCTTGAGCTGCCGGGCTGTTCCGTAGTGGACACGGAAAATAACTTGATTGTGCGCCAGCGGGACTATTACGACGCCGGAGAGATGATCTATGAACATCTTCCCGTTCCCGGCTGGGCGGTACGCGGCGTGAAGCGCAGGGTGAAATCATGAAAACCGTACTTATTACCGGCGCGAGTTCCGGCATTGGCGCCGGGCTGGCGAGGTCCTTTGCGGATGACGGCTATCACATCATTGCCTGCGGGCGTGACCCGGCGCGCCTTGAAGCCCTGCATCAGCACAGCCCCAACGTCACGGTTCGCCTGTTCGACATGACGGACAGGGACGCCTGTCGCCAGGCCCTGACGGGGTGCTACGCCGACGTCGTTATCCTCTGCGCCGGAACCTGCGAATACCTCAACTTTGATATGGGGCCAGACTACGCCCGCACGCTGGCCCACCTCATCGGTGAACGGCTTGGCGCGATTGAGTTTCTGGAGCCGACCTTTATCGTCGTCAGCTGTATGCCGACTGGCTCGGCTGGCGCAAGGTGGGAAGCGCCACGCTCACCTGGGGGCCTTTTACCGTTTACACCTCGCAGCTACTGACGCCGGACGGGCGCTATGACGGCAAAAACGGAGATATCATCGCGGCTTTTGCCCTGACGATGCTGCTGGCGGGCTGCCGCACGGAGGTAACGGAGTACCGTCAGCAGCAGCCGAAGCTGGACATTTTCACCTATTTCCAGGGGAAAACCGAGGCGTGGAGCATGGTGCAGGATCGCAGCGGGAAGCAGATCCGCCGCGTGGCGGCAGACCGCTATGAAGGGACGGCTGGCGATATCGAAGGCGTCACCGTCGCCACGGTGACGCTCTTCTTTACCCGTAAAGCGTGATTCAGTCGCTGGCGGGGCGGGATTTATTGCTGGAGTAAATAAAATACAGGGCAATACCCAGGCAGATGACGGCAGCCAGGCGGCTCGTTGAAAACGGAATGGCTTCATTGTTGAGCCAGCCAAAGTTATCAATCAGCATGCTCATGGCCAGCTGGCCCAGGATAACCGCCACCGTCGCGACGGCCGTGCCGATACGCTGCACGGCGAGCACCATCACGACGATGTACGGCACGCCGCACAGCGCGCCCAGCAGCTGCCATTTCGGTACGTCCATCAGGCTGACCGCCTGTTTTGGCTCAAAGAAGAAAATGAGCAGGGCGGTCACCAGCGCGCCGACGGAAAAGGTGAGAAACGCGCTTTTAAATACGCCCACGCGGCTGCCCAACTGTCCGTTAATGGCGGCCTGGACGCTCAGCGTTGCGCCGCCGATAACGGCTAACATAATCATAATGACGGTCATAACGTTACCCCTGCGCCACGAGAATAAGCGCGGCAATAATGAACGCCAGCGCGATAATGCGTTTCGTATCGATCCTGCGGTGCGGTGTACCCAGCAGGCCGTAGTGGTCGATGATCAGGCTTTTGAATACCTGTCCCGCCAGAATACCGATCATCGTCATGGCGATGCCGATGACCGGCGTGGCGATGGTCAGAATAACCACGTAAACCGGTCCAAGCACGCCGCCCAGCAGCTGCCAGGATGGCTGCGCGAAAAACGACGGGCTGTTGCGCGGGCTGAAAAACAGCATCAGCAGAAACGTCAGTGCGGCTCCGACGCCAAATATGCTGAACGTCGCCCACAAATCCCCGACCTGTTCGCCCAGCGGCCCCAGCAGGCCAGCCTCAACGGACAGCCCCATCCCGCCGGCAATCACCAGTAAAATCAAAAAAAATTGCATAGTGCTTCTTCTCCCTTATTCCAGGCCGAGAAGATTACGCCTTACCATCGATGAGAAAAATGCCATAATGCAGGAAACACCTATGCAGGATATGCATTAATGATTGATGCCGGAAACATTAGCATTCGCGCGCTGCTGATCTTCATTGAGGTTTATGAAGCGCAGAATTTCTCCGTTGTCGCGCGCCGGGAAGGGGTCTCCGCTTCGCAGGTTTCACGCGTGATCCACCAGCTTGAGGACGCGCTCGGCCAGCAGCTTTTTTACCGCAACACGCGTGCCGTTATTCCGACCGAAAGCGGGCATCTATTTATTCGCTACGCCCGGGCGATGGCGGGAAACCTTGAGGAGGCGCGACGGGAGCTGGATGAGCGATCCCTTGAGCCCACGGGCCTGATCCGAATTAACTGCCCGGTCTTTTTTGGACAACGGCACGTGGCTCCCGGCCTGGCCGGCCTTTCAGCGCGCTATCCGCGGCTCAACATTGAGCTGACGCTCACCGACGACTTTATCGATCCACACCGGGATGCCGCCGACGTGCTGTTTCGCATCGGCACGCTGACGGATTCCTCGTTTCACGCGCGGGTGCTCGGGCAGCAGTTTTATCATCTGGCGGCGTCGCCGGTCTATTTGCAAAAGCACGGCGTGCCTGAGGCGCCTGAGGATTTTGCGCATCACCGCTGCCTCGTCTACCGCGGATCGTCCGGGCCTAACCGCTGGCTGATGCGTCGGCCGGGCGAGGCGTGGGTTCACTATCCCGTTGCGCCGCTGATGACCTCCAACAACGCCGAAACGCTGCTGATTGCCGCGCTGGGCGGAATGGGGATCGTGCTGTTCCCCGACTGGCTGGTGAGTGAAAGGCTGAAAAGCGGCGAGCTGGTGTCGCTCCTGCCGGAGCATGAATGCGGAATCAACACAGAGCCGCAGACCATTGCGGCGATCTACCCGAACGCGCGTCATCCGCCCCTTAACGTCAGGGCGGTGATTGACTATTACGTAGAGCGCTTCGGCACGCCGCTTTACTGGCAAAGATGAACCTGCGATTGCGCGACCTGGCCGCTATCCCGTACTGTAGCGAAAACGTTAAAGGATAACCCGGGACTATGCATCTAGACTTTCGCCAACTGCGCAACTTCGTCGCGCTGGTTGAATACGGCAGTTTTAATCGCGCGGCAGAGGCGGTCTGCCTCTCGCAGTCTGCATTTAGCCGCAGCATTCAGGCGCTGGAGCAGAGCGTCGGGCATCCCCTGTTTGACCGGCAGAGCAAACTGGCCACCCTGACGCTGCACGGACAAACGCTGCTGCCCTACGCCCGTCGATTTCAGGAGCTGAACGTTGAGCTCAGCAGCCAGATGCGCGAAGCGGAGGAGGCGCAAACCGGTGAAGTGACGTTCGGCTGCGGTCCGGCACCGGCTGCTCGCCTGATACCCGCCGCCGTGGGGGCATTTCATCGCAGTATGCCGCAGGCGAAGGTACGCTTTCAGATCGATAACTGGTTCACGCTGCATCAGGCGCTGAACACGCAACACTTCCCGTTTGTCGTGGCCGATAGCTGGCAGGCGGAGCTGGATCCCCAGCTGCGGGTGCAGCCGCTGAGCCCGCAGCGCTGCTTTTTTATCTGTCATGCCGACCATCCGCTGGCGCAGCAGGATACCGTATCCGTGCAGGCGCTCCTGCGTTACCCCTTTGCGGCACCTTATTTACCGCCGGGGGTGCGCAAAGTGCTGGCCACCCTCAGCCAGCAGCAGGATTTTACCCCCGCAATCCAGTGCGACCACGTCTATGCGCTGCTCTCTACGCTCGCCTGTACCCACGCGATAAGCTTCGCCAGCGAGGATGGCTTTGCGCTGTGCCAGCACAGCCACCGGCTGGTGAAGCTGGAGATAAGCGACCTGCCCGAAGAGTGGCGGCTGATGCAGACCCGGTTTGCCATTATTTCCCCGGTCCATGCTGCCCAGCCGCCGCTGGTGGAAAAGATGATTGAGACGATCCTCCATGCCGACCGCCAGCATCAGAATCAGCTGCTGGCGCAGGAGGAGGGGAGTTAAAGCGGGTGGCCCTGAGTATTATACTGCGGCCACCGGTTTTCCAGCTTTTGCGCCCTAAGGGCCTGCTCGACGAAGGCGCCATCAAACCACTCTTTGGCACTGAAGGCGCTGCGGATCAGGCGCCCCGAATGCGCCTGCTCGACGCTGTTGGTAAAGCTGTCGGTCAGGAAGGGATCGATGCGCGGTGAGGTGGTGAAGTTAAGATCCTGCGGCTGCAGTTCCTCAAGGAACAGCGCTTTAGGGATTTGGCTTTGCTGCGCCATCTCCGCCGACCAGGCTTCACGATTGTTCGGGTCGCTGATTTCTGCCGCGTTTTTCACCAGCACGTCGATAATCTGCTGCGTCGCCTGCGGCCAGGCGTCAATAAAGGTTTGCGTCCCCAGGAATCCCGCCTGCGTGGTGTTCTGACGACCGGAATCCCCGCTCTTCACCACCACGTCGATCTTATCGCCCCGCAGCGCCAGAAGAGACACGCCGCCCCAGACGGCATCCACGCGGCCCGCCGCCAGCGCCGCTTTTCCGGCATTCCAGTCGAGATTAATGACCTGCAGGTTTCTTTCCGTAAGCCCCGCGGACTGCAGTGCGCGATCGAAGGCCAGCTGGTCAGCGGTACCGCGATACACCGCGACCCGTTTACCCTTTAAATCTTCCAGTTTTTTTATGCCCGAGGCGCGGGTCGCCGCCAGGTAAGACTCCGACCCGCGGCTGCCCAACAGCAGGCGCGTGGGAAGGCCGTTCGCTTTGCCGATGATGGCCGCCAGATCGCCAAGGTAGACAAAATCAAGCTGTTGGTTAGCCAGGGCTTCATTCACCGCTGGACCCGCGCCCTTAAAGAACTGCCACTGGATTTCAACGCCCTGGGGTTTGAACACCGCCTCAAGCTGGTGGCGGATGTACGCCATGCCGACCGGGCCCTCAATAAAAGGCTTACTGCCCGCACTTTGATCCGGCACGCCGATGCGAATGGCGTGCAGCGCTTCGGCGCTTGCGTTCCCCATCAGGGCAAAGGCGGCCACCAGCGGCAGCAGAGCGCGGCTAAAAATTGCTTTCATCATAACAAGTTACTCCAGTGTGTTTTTTCTCACCCTAATGAGCCGCCCGGCCCGCTGTTAAATGCTTTTATTGGAAAAGGACAGGTGAAAATGAGCTAAATCAGCGCCAGCGAGTCCGGCAGGCTGAAATGCATTTGTTGCATCGGAATTATTCGCGTAACGCAATGACGAAGGGGAACGGGGCGGGTTTTTATAACGGCATGACGGGTTTAAACGTGAAGCACTATGTCGCAAATAATTTTAAAAACGGGCTCATCCGGAAGGCTGAAAGTACGACTTAACGGCTGGCCGTGGATATTGCCCGCGCTACTGCTGCTGCTGTGGTCCATCGCGGCAGAGCGCCACTGGATGCCGGAACAAATTTTACCCGCGCCTTCGGTGGTCGCCGACGCGGCGCTCTCGCTCCTGGCAGGAGACCTTCTCTCCCAATGGGCGTTTAGCCTGCAGCATCTGCTGCTGGGCCTGCTGGCAGGCGCCTTCGCCGGCACGCTGCTGGGCGCGCTGTTCGGCCTGGTTCCCGGCGCGGCGCGTCGCGTGGAGCCGCTGTTTTACGCGCTGGCGCAAATCCCGACGCTGGGGTGGATCCCGCTTTTTATGGTGCTGTTCGGGATCGATAACGGCCTGAAGCTGGCGGTAATCATCAAGACCACCATCGTGCCGATGACGATCAACACGCAGCAGGCGGTTGCCAGCGAGCCCCATACCCTGAGCGAGGCCGCCAGGGTGATGAATTTTTCCCGCTGGCAGCGGCTGCGCTGGCTGGTGATCCCCGCGGGACTTCCCGGCTGGTTTACCGGCCTGCGGCTGGCGCTTTCTCAGGCCTGGGTGTCGCTGATCGTTGTTGAACTGCTCGCCTCGTCGGAGGGCATTGGCTACCTGATGGTCTGGGGGCGCCAGCTGTTCCAGCTGGATATCGTTTTCGTCACCATCGCGGTGGTGGGCTTTAGCGGCATGCTGATGGAGTGGGCGGCGAATCGGGCCTTTTCCCGTCTGGTGTTCTGGCCCCAGCCCGCCGTCGGGCGTCTTGCATGGAAACCGCAGGCCAGCTGGCAGGCGCTGCACCTGCCGATCCTGCTGCTGGCGCTGTGGCAGCTGGCTAGCCTATGGGGATGGATTGATGCGGCGCTGTTCTCTTCGCCGCTGACGGTCGCCGGGCGCTTTATGCAGGGTGCGGCAAGCGGGGAGCTGGCGACGGCGATGCTGGCGAGCCTCGGGCGCGCCTTTGCGGGCGGGGCGGCGGGTATTGCCGGTGGCCTGTTCTGCGGGCTGCTGCTGGCGCTGCGGCCGCGCGCCGGACAGATCGTGACGCCATCGCTCAACGTGCTGCGCCATATTGCCCTTTTTGCGTGGCTACCGCTGCTGACCGCGTGGGTGGGCAACGATAACGTCGGCAAAATCGTCTTTATTGCCCTGGCCTCGTTCTTTCCGATGTTCTTTAGCACCCTTCAGGCCGTGCTGCAGCGCAGCCCGCAGCTGGACGAAGCGGCGCGCGTCCTGCGTTTAGGCGGCCTGACGCGCCTGAGGGTGCTGATCCTTCCCGGCGCGGCGCCCGGTATTTTCGCCGGGCTGCGGCTGGCGATGATCTACGCCTGGCTTGGCAACATTGGCGCAGAATACTTCATGTCCTCGGGCGCCGGGATCGGCAGCCTGATGATCAACGCCCAACAGCTGCTGGATATGCCCACCATTCTCTGCGGCATGGTGCTGGTCGGTCTCACCGGCGCAGCGCTGGATAAAGCCGGACGTTTACTGGAACTTCGCGCCACCCGCTGGCGCCAACAGGAGCCATCATGACCGCCCAAACTCTGGTCTCATTTCAACATGTGCGTAAAACCTGGCAGCAGGTCACGGCGCTGCAAAATTTTAGTCTCGACATCGCTGCCGGTGAACTGGTGGTGCTGGTGGGCAGCAGCGGCTGCGGTAAGTCGACGCTTCTGCGCATGCTGGTCGGCCTTGAAGAGACGACGCAGGGCGAAATTCGCATCAGCGGCAAGCGGGTCAAAGGCGTGGGCAAAGAGCGCGGCATCGTGTTCCAGGAGCCGCGGCTGTTCCCCTGGCTGAGTGTAATCGACAACGTCATGCTGGGTCTGGCGGACGAAAAACTGAGCCGGACCGCCAAACGCCAGCGCGCGCGGGAGATGCTGGCGCGGGTGCAGCTCACCGAGTTCGAGAGCGCGCTGCCCGCGCAGCTTTCCGGCGGGATGGCCCAGCGCGTCGCTATTGCTCGCGGCCTGGTTGCCCGCCCGCAAATTCTGATGCTGGACGAGCCGTTCGGCGCGCTCGATGCGCTGACGCGTCACACCCTGCAGCAGGCGCTTTTGCATATTCACACAAGCGAGGGAACCACCACGCTGCTGGTGACCCATGACGTTGAAGAGGCGGTCGCCCTGGCCGACCGGGTCGTGGTGCTTTCCCCACGTCCCGGCCGCATTCGCGAGGTGGTGAGCCTCACGCTGCCGCACCCGCGACAGCGGGACGACGCCGCGTTCGCCGACGCCTGCCGTCATATTCGTCATCTTATTACCTCTGCCTGACAACGTTTACTAAGGAGCAAAACATGGGCCATCCTTCCATTTTCCCGACCGGCGCGACGCTTTACGATCCTGCGCGCGCGTGGAGCGGCTATACCCTTTTCCAGGCCACCGAGCACGGCGCGGTGCTTGTCGATATGAACGGCGCCGTGGTGCGGGAATGGCCTGAGCTCCACGGCTTCCCCAATAAAATTCTGCCGGGCGGGGCAATCCTCGGACACAGCGGCGAGCGCGACCCGCGCTACGGTATGCAGGATATGCTCGATCTGATCCAGGTTGACTGGGAAGGCAATGTGACATGGTCCTTCGATCGCTATGAGAAAGTGAGCGATCCGGGCAATGAAACCCGCTGGATGGCGCGGGCGCACCACGACTATCAGCGCGTTGGCAATCCGGTTGGCTACTACGCGCCGGGGTTGGAGCCGCAGGTCGAAGGGGGGAATACGCTGATCCTCGCCCACACTAACCTGGTCAACGAGGCGATATCGGACAAGGTCCTGCTGGACGACACCATTATTGAGGTCGACTGGGAGGGAAACATGGTGTGGGAATGGCGCTGCAGCGATCATTTTGAGGAGCTGGGCTTCGACGATGCGGCGCGCACCGCGCTGTACAATAACCCCAACATGCGCGCCAGCGGCGGCGGAATGGGCGACTGGATGCATATCAACTCGATGTCCACGCTGGGGCCGAATAAATGGTATGACGCCGGAGACAGCCGCTTCCACCCTGACAACATCATCTGGGACGCCCGCGAGTCCAACATCATCGCCATCATCGATAAGCAGACCGGCAACATCGTCTGGCAGCTTGGCCCGGATTACAGCACGCCAGCGCTAAAACACATCGGCTGGATCATCGGTCAGCACCACGCGCACATGATCCCGCAGGGGCTGCCCGGCGCGGGCAATATCCTTATTTTCGATAACGGCGGCTGGGCGGGGTACGGCGCGCCGAACCCGGCCTCGGCGGACGGGGTGAAAAACGCCTGGCGCGACTATTCGCGGATCCTCGAAATTAACCCCGTGACGCTGGATATCGAGTGGCGCTACTCGCCGTATGAAGCGGATCTTCCCCAGCCAACCGACTCTTATCGTTTTTATAGCCCCTATATCAGCAATATGCAGCGCCTCGAAAACGGCAATACGCTGATTAATGAAGGCTCCAACGGGCGTATTTTTGAAGTGACGCGCAATCATGAAATTGTCTGGGAATACGTATCGCCGTTCTGGGGCAAGACGCTTAACAACAACATGGTGTACCGCGCGTACCGCATTCCTTATGGCTGGATCCCGCAGCTTCCTCAGCCGCGGGAAACGCCCATAGTCCCGGTGGATGTTCGAACCTTACGCCAGCCGGGCGCCGCGGCGGCGGGCCCGGCGCAAAGCGTGGTGCGGGTCGCAGGCGTGAAGCCCTACAGCAAAAGTGCCGATGCGCTGTGCGTCGCGACGGATAACGATACCCTTCGCCGCAGTCCGAAACTGTTCCGCGTGGCGGAAAGCGCGTTCAAAACGGTGAGCGCGTCGAGTGAGCTGGAAGGCAATGGCCCGATACTGCTGTTTGTCGGGGCGGAGCGCTGCGTGCACTGCCGCAGGCTCTGGCAGCTGCTGGCGAACGAGAAGCTGATTCCACTGACGGCGCGGTTTGATACCCGCTATCTGGACGCCGATCTGAACACGGAACTGGCAGGCCAGCTGGGCGTGCGCGGTCTGCCCACGCTGCTGGTGATCGGGCATGGGCAGGCGGTCTCGCGTGCGCCCGCACAGCAATCGGTAGAAAGCGTAGGTGAGTGGTTGAGCGGGGTGAGTGAATAATGCGATACCCGGGAGAGCGAGCCTCTCCCGGGAGGGGCGAGGTTATTTTGCCAAAATCTCGCGGCGAACAATCTCAGCGCCCGCGCTCAGCGCCTTCAGCTTGCCGTTAGCAACCTGACGGGAGAGCGGGGCCATTCCGCAGTTGGTGGACGGATAAAGCTTGTCAGCATCGACAAATTGCAGCGCCTTGCGCAGCGTGTCGGCGACCTCCTCAGGCGTTTCGATATGGTTCGTCGCCACGTCGATAGCGCCGACCATCACCTTTTTGCCGCGGATCAGCTCCAGCAGGTCCATCGGCACGCGGGAGTTGTGGCACTCCAGGGAAATAATGTCGATGTTTGAGGTCTGCAGCTTAGGGAAGGCCTCTTCGTACTGTCGCCACTCGGAGCCGAGCGTCTTTTTCCAGTCGGTATTGGCTTTGATGCCGTACCCGTAGCAGATGTGCACCGCGGTTTCGCACTTCAGCCCTTCAACGGCGCGCTCCAGCGCGGCGATACCCCAGTCGTTTACCTCATCGAAAAAGACGTTAAAGGCCGGCTCGTCGAACTGAATAATATCGACGCCTGCGGCTTCCAGCTCGCGTGCTTCCTGATTGAGGATTTTGGCAAATTCCCAGGCCAGCTTCTCGCGGCTTTTGTAGTGGGCATCATAAAGGGTGTCGATCATGGTCATCGGGCCCGGCAGCGCCCATTTGATCGGCTTGTCGGTGAGCTGACGCAGGTACTTTGCATCGTCAACAAAAACGGGCTTTTGGCGTGCAACCGCATCCACCACGGTCGGCACGCTCGCGTCATAGCGGTTGCGAATGCGCACGGTCTGGCGGTTCTCAAAATCCACGCCGCTGAGGTGCTCAATAAAGGTCGTTACGAAGTGCTGACGGGTCTGCTCGCCATCGCTAACGATATCAATCCCGGCGCGAACCTGTTCATCCAGCGACAAACGCAGCGCATCCTGTTTACCGGCGATCAGTTCGTCGTCCTGTAATTTCCACGGCGACCACAGGGTTTCCGGTTGAGCCAGCCACGTTGGCTTAGGCAGGCTGCCTGCCGTTGACGTTGGGAGCAATGTTTTCATAATAAAAAAGACCTTATTCGATTAATTAAAGCGTGAAGTTACGGGACCACTGCTCAAGACGTTGCTGGAAGGGCTTAATAAATTGCTCTTCCGTATATTTGCCCTGTTGAATCGCTAGCTGGCTGCGCTCTTCACGGTCATAAACAATTTTCGTTAATGAATGATCCTGCTGGTTCAGATCCGGCTGATAGCACTGTCCCGCTGTCGAGTTAGCGTTATAAATTTCAGGGCGGTAAATCTTCTGGAATGTTTCCATGGTGCTGATGGTCCCAATCAGTTCAAGATTTGTATAGTCAGCCAGCAGATCTCCGGAATAGTAAAAGGCGAAAGGCGCCGCGCTGTTCTCAGGCATGAAATAGCGGACCTTCAGGCCCATTTTGCCAAAGTATTGTTCAGTCAGGGATGTACCGTCCGGCTGGTACTCGATGCCCAATACAGGGTGCGTGTTGCCCGTACGATGGTAGGTATCTTTGCTGGAGACGCTCAGGCAGATCACCGGCGGCTTCTTAAAGTGTTCCCGGTATTCGGCAGAGTGGGTGAAGTGCTTGAAAATATTGCCGTGCAGTTCACCAAAGTTCTCAGGAATACTAAAGGTGGAGCGATCCTTATTGTGATCGAGCAGCAATACGCTGAAATCATAGTCGCGCACGTAGGATGAGAAGTTATTCCCGACGATACCTTCGATGCGCTCATTGGTTTTTTTATCGACAATAAACGTCTGCAGTATTTCAATGGCCGGGAAGCTATTTTCTCCATCGATGTTCATATCAACGGAAATAATTTCAAGCTCAACCGCATAACGATCGGCTTTTGGATTATCCCAGCGCGCCAGGGCGTTAAAGCGGTTGTTAATCATCACGAGCGTGTTGCGCAGATTTTCCTGACGCTTTTCCCCACGCGCCAGGTTGGCAAAGTTGGTGGTGGTACGCGTATTCTCGGAAGGGTTATAGTTCTCATCGAAGCAACTGCGCTTAAGCGTAAATGTAAAAGCTTTACTCATGGTGGTTATGCATCCTAAGTTCATGTTGCCAGGAAGTTATCAATGCATAATTTATGCCTTAGCCTGTGGCTGAGGGGAAGTGACTTAATTTCACTGCAACATGAGGGAAGTTCATGAAGTGTAATGCTCGATGTGTCGCTGCCATCTTGCTGGGTGGCGCTGCGCTTACCCGGCCTACGGTTCAGCGTCGTTAACCGGCTGTAGGTGAGTGGGATTTTTTATTTCCGTTCATTTCCCGCTATAATCCCCAAAATTTCAAACCGGTTTAGAAACAATCATGACAAAACTCACCTTACAAGAGCAGATGCTGAAAGCGGGCTTAGTCAGCAGCAAGAAAGTGGCAAAAGTGCAGCGCACGGCAAAGAAATCACGCGTTCAGGCGCGTGAGGCCCGTGAAGCGGTTGAAGAGAACAAGAAGGCGCAGATCGAGCGCGACAAGCTGCTGAGCGAGCAGCAGAAGCAGGCCGTACTGGCGAAAGAGTTTAAAGCCCAGGTGAAGCAGCTGATTGAGATGAACCGCATTACCGTTACAAGAGGCAACATCACCTTTAACTTCACCGACGGCAATCTGATTAAAAAGATCGAAGTCGACAAGCAAACCCAGGCCCAGCTGATCAACGGCCGTCTGGCGATTGCGCGCCTGGTGCTCAATGCTAACGGCGACTGCGACTACGCGATTATCCCGGCGGTAGTGGCGGATAAAATTGCCCAGCGCGATGCCGACAGCATTGTGCTAAACAGCGCCCTGAGTCAGGAAGAGCAGGACGAAGACGATCCGTACGCAGACTTCAAAATCCCTGACGATTTAATGTGGTAATCCCCGCTCAGAACGGCGCGGCGTGACGGGCGTTCATCGTCTCGCCGCTCAGCGGATGAATAAAATTCAGAGCGCTTGCATGCAGCATCAGCCGGGGCGTTTCTTCCGCCCCCGGCCATTCCAGACCACCATACAGATCGCACCCCAGAATAGGGTGGCCTAACTGCTGGCAGTGAATGCGCAGCTGGTGGGTGCGCCCGGTCTCCGGGGTAAGCTCAACCCGCGTCAGCGGCATTGTCGTATCCTGGTAAATACGTTCCACCACCCGATAGCGGGAGCGAGCGGGCTTACCGGTGCGGGCACAGATCGTCATCAGCGGAAACAGCGCCGGATCTTTGGCAATCGGCGCATCCACGGTCCCTTCGCCCTGTTCCACATGTCCGCACAGCAGGGCGGTGTAAACCTTGTTCACGGCGCGCTGACTGAACTGGTGGCAAAGCGCGGCGTTGATCGCTTTGTTACGCGCAATGACCATCAGACCCGAAGTGCCAAAATCAAGACGATGCACCAGCGTGCAGCCGGGAAAGGTTTGAACAAGACGGTGGTGGACGGAATCGAGGTTTTGCGGATTTTTCCCCGACAGGCTGAGCAGACCGGAAGGTTTATTGATCAGCAGCAGATGCTCGTCCTGCCAGAGGATCTCAATGTCGTCGTGACAGGGTGGTGCAATAAACGTATCGATAATGACAGACATCAGGCCGCCGGGCTGGAGAGTGGGTGCGGATGATAACGAAATACGGGGGAAAAGAAAAACCCTCCCACCGGGCGGTGAGAGGGGGAAAACTTAGGCAGCGACCAGGCTGTCGATAGCGGCTTTCGCGTCGGTCTGCGCTTTGGTGGCCACTTCCGGGCCGTAAGCGATACCTTCAGCGAACACGAAGTTCACGTCGGTAATGCCGATGAAGCCCAGGAACAGCGTCAGGTACGGTGCGACCAGGTCGGTAGGGGTATCTTTGTGAATACCGCCGCGGCTGGTCAGTACAACCGCACGCTTGCCTTTCACCAGACCTTCCGGGCCGTTCTCGGTGTAACGGAAGGTTACGCCAGCGCGCGCCACCAGGTCGAAGTAGTTCTTCAGCTGGGTAGGAATGTTGAAGTTGTACATTGGGGCGTTGATCACGATAACGTCGTGCGCCTGCAACTCAGCAATCAGCTCGTCGGAGAGCGCCAGGGCTTCCTGCTGACGCGGGGTAAGAGGCGCATCGCTCGGACGCAGCGCGCCAACCAGCTCGCCGTCCAGCACAGGAATTGGGTTTGCCGCCAGGTCACGCACGGTGATTTCATCCGCGCTGTGCTGTTCACGCCACTGTTCAACGAAATAGTCAGACAGCTGACCAGACTGTGAATACCCTGCCAGAATACTGGATTTCAACACTAATACTTTGCTCATGGGAAATTCCTGTTTTGTATTTGATTGAGGGGGTTGCCCCGTTGCTTGTTGACACTTTATTCACAATCCTGCCACAGGGATAGCGCAATATATCGAAGCCTATGTTCGAATTTTTTGAATAAGGCGCGAAAAGCGCTGATGTGGTACTCTATACCAATCATTAAAAAGAGATTTTATCCGGCAGTGCACTGCCCGTTAACGCTATGACAGAACACCAAAAATTGACCTTCCCGATGCTGATGCAAAAGCTTGATTCGCTGATGCTGCGCGATAAACAGCGGTTTGCGCGCCGTCTGCACGGCGTTAAGAAGGTTAAAAATCCTGATGCACAACAGGCCATTTACCAGGAGATGGCCAACGAGATTGAACAGGCGGCAGGGAAAGTTGTGCTGCGTGAAGCCGCACGTCCGGAGATTACCTATCCGGAAAATCTGCCCGTCAGCCAGAAGAAACAGGACATTCTTGAGGCCGTACGCGACCACCAGGTGGTGATCGTCGCGGGGGAAACCGGTTCAGGTAAAACCACTCAGCTGCCGAAAATCTGCATGGAGCTGGGCCGCGGGGTGAAAGGGCTGATCGGTCACACCCAGCCGCGTCGTCTGGCGGCGCGCACCGTGGCGAACCGTATTGCGGAAGAGCTGCAAACGGAGCCGGGCGGCTGCATCGGCTACAAGGTGCGATTCAGCGACCACGTCAGCGATAACACCATGGTTAAGCTGATGACCGACGGTATCCTGCTGGCGGAAATCCAGCAGGATCGTCTGCTGATGCAGTACGACACCATCATCATCGATGAAGCGCACGAGCGCAGCCTGAACATCGACTTCCTGCTCGGCTACCTGAAAGAGCTGCTGCCCCGGCGTCCGGATCTGAAAATCATCATCACCTCCGCGACCATCGACCCGGAGCGCTTCTCAAAACATTTCAACAATGCGCCGATTATCGAGGTGTCAGGACGCACGTATCCGGTGGAAGTGCGCTATCGCCCGATTGTGGAAGAGGCGGACGATACCGAGCGCGACCAGCTTCAGGCCATCTTTGATGCCGTCGACGAGCTGGGCAACGAGAGTTCTGGCGACATTCTGATCTTCATGAGCGGCGAGCGCGAGATCCGCGATACCGCCGATGCGCTCAGCAAGCGCGATCTGCGCCATACCGAGATCCTGCCGCTGTACGCGCGCCTGTCGAACAGCGAGCAGAACCGCGTGTTCCAGCCGCACAGCGGGCGCCGCATCGTGCTGGCGACCAACGTGGCCGAAACTTCGCTGACCGTACCGGGCATTAAATACGTGATCGACCCGGGTACGGCGCGCATCAGCCGCTACAGCTACCGCACCAAAGTTCAGCGCCTGCCGATTGAGCCGGTTTCCCAGGCGTCGGCTAATCAGCGTAAGGGCCGCTGCGGCCGCGTGTCGGAAGGGATCTGTATTCGTCTCTATTCGGAAGACGATTTCCTGTCGCGCCCGGAGTTTACCGATCCGGAGATCCTGCGGACCAACCTGGCATCCGTTATCCTGCAAATGACCGCGCTGGGGCTGGGCGATATCGCCGCCTTCCCGTTTGTGGAAGCGCCGGATAAGCGCAATATTCAGGACGGGGTGCGGTTGCTGGAAGAGCTGGGGGCCATCACCACCGACGAACAGGCGACGGCCTACAAGCTAACGCCATTGGGCCGCCAGCTTAGCCAGTTGCCGGTCGACCCGCGTCTGGCGCGCATGGTGCTGGAGGCGCAAAAACACGGCTGCGTGCGCGAGGCGATGATCATCACCTCGGCGCTCTCCATTCAGGATCCGCGCGAGCGTCCGATGGATAAGCAGCAGGCGTCGGATGAAAAACACCGTCGCTTCCACGATAAAGAGTCCGATTTCCTCGCCTTTGTGAACCTGTGGAACTACCTTGGCGAGCAGCAAAAAGCGCTCTCCTCGAACCAGTTCCGCCGTCAGTGCCGGGTGGATTTCCTCAACTATCTGCGCGTACGCGAGTGGCAGGATATCTACACCCAGCTGCGCCAGGTGGTGAAAGAGCTGGGTATCCCGGTGAACAGTGAACCGGCGGAGTACCGCGAAATTCATATCGCCCTGTTGACCGGCCTGCTGTCCCATATCGGGATGAAGGATGCGGATAAGCAGGAATATACCGGCGCACGCAACGCGCGTTTCTCCATCTTCCCGGGCTCCGGTTTGTTTAAGAAACCGCCGAAGTGGACCATGGTCGCCGAGCTCGTGGAAACCAGCCGTCTGTGGGGGCGTATCGCCGCGCGTATCGATCCGGAGTGGGTTGAACCGGTGGCGCAGCACCTGCTGAAACGCTCATACAGCGAGCCGCACTGGGAGCGCGGGCAGGGCGCGGTGATGGCGACGGAAAAAGTCACCGTCTTCGGCCTGCCGGTGGTGGCCGCGCGTAAGGTTAACTATAGCCAGATCGATCCGGCGTTGAGTCGCGAGCTGTTTATCCGCCACGCGCTGGTGGAAGGCGACTGGCAGACGCGTCATACGTTCTTCCGCGAAAACCTGAAGCTGCGCGCCGAGGTGGAAGAGCTTGAGCACAAGTCCCGCCGTCGCGACATTCTGGTGGACGACGAGACGCTGTTTGAGTTTTACGATCAGCGCATCAGTCACGATGTGATCTCGGCGCGCCATTTCGACAGCTGGTGGAAGAAAACCAGCAAAGAGGCCCCGGACCTGCTCAACTTCGAAAAAAGCATGCTGATCAAAGAGGGCGCGGAGTCGGTCAGCAAACTCGATTACCCGAACTTCTGGCATCAGGGCAACCTCAAGCTGCGTCTGACCTATCAGTTTGAGCCGGGCGCGGATGCCGATGGTGTGACGGTGCACATTCCGCTGCCGCTGTTAAACCAGGTGGAAGAGAGCGGGTTTGAGTGGCAGATCCCCGGCCTGCGCCGCGAGCTGGTCATTGCGTTAATCAAATCCCTGCCTAAACCGGTGCGGCGTAACTTTGTGCCGGCGCCGAACTACGCCGAAGCGTTTTTAGGCCGCGTCACGCCGCTGGAGCTGCCGCTGCTGGACGCCCTGGAGCGTGAGTTCCGCCGCATGACCGGAACCACCATCGACCGCGACGACTGGAACTGGGATCAGGTGCCCGATCACCTGAAAATCACATTCCGCGTGGTGGACGATAAAAACAAAAAACTGCTCGAAGGCCGTTCTCTGACGGAGCTGAAAGAGGCGCTGAAAGGTAAAGTCCAGGAGACGCTCTCTGCGGTGGCCGATGACGGCATTGAGCAGAGCGGGCTGCACATCTGGAGCTTTGGTCAGCTCCCGGAAAGCTACGAGCAGAAGCGCGGGAACTACAGGGTGAAAGCCTGGCCCGCGCTGGTGGATGAGCGCGACAGCGTGGCGATTAAGCTCTTTGACAATCCGCAGGAGCAACAGCAGATGATGTGGCGCGGGCTGCGTCGACTGCTTCTGCTTAACATCCCGTCGCCGATTAAGTATCTGCACGAGAAGCTGCCGAACAAAGCCAAGCTGGGGCTTTACTTTAACCCATACGGCAAGGTGCTTGACCTGATCGACGACTGCATCTCCTGCGGTGTGGATAAGCTGATCCACGAGGCGGGGGGGCCGGTCTGGACGGAAGAGGCCTTTGCTCAGCTTCATGAAAAGGTGCGCGCGGAGCTGAACGACACCGTGGTCGAGATTGCCAAACAGGTCGAGCAGATCCTCACCGCCGTGTTCAATATCAACAAGCGCCTGAAGGGGCGGGTAGATATGACCATGGCCCTGGGTCTGTCGGACGTCAAGGCGCAGATGGCGGGGCTAGTGTATCGCGGCTTTGTCACCGGCAATGGCTTTAAGCGTCTGGGCGATACGCTGCGTTATTTGCAGGCGATAGAGAAGCGTCTGGAGAAAATGGCGGTCGATCCGCATCGCGATCGTGCGCAGATGCTGAAAGTCGAAAACGTGCAGCAGGCGTGGCAGCAGTGGCTCAACAAACTGCCGCCGGCGCGTCGCGATGACGACGACGTGCGGGAGATCCGCTGGATGATCGAGGAGCTGCGCGTCAGCTTCTTCGCTCAGCAGCTGGGAACGCCGTATCCCATTTCGGATAAGCGTATCTTGCAGGCGATGGAGCAGATTTCCGGCTAAAACCGTTGCCCGGTGGCGCTGCGCTTACCGGGCCTACGGGAGAATATGTAGAACATGTAGGCCGGGTAAGGCGTAGCCGCCACCCGGCTTTTTATCATTTCTCCGGGTATAACCCTTGCCCGGTGGCGCTGCGCTTACCGGGCCTACGGGAGAATATGTAGAGCATGTAGGCCGGGTAAGGCGTAGCCGCCACCCGGCTTTTTATCGTTTCTCCGGGTATAACCCTTGCCCGGTGGCGCTGCGCTTACCGGGCCTACGGGAGAGCATGTAGAGCACGTAGGCCGGGTAAGGCGTAGCCGCCACCCGGCATGTCTTCAGGCACTGCTCCAGCCGCCGCCCAGCGCTTTATACAAATCAATTTGCGCCAGCAGCAGGTTGTTTTTCACCTGTACCACGCTGGTCTGCACCGAGAACAGCGTGCGCTGCGCATCGAGCTCATCCAGATAAGAAGAGTACCCGTTGCGGTAGCGGTTTTGCGCAATCCGCAGCGTCTCCTGCGCGACCGTCTGCTGTGCCAGCAGCTCGGTAAGCTGTTCCTGATAGCGGGTGATGGCATCAAGGCTGTCATTCACCTCAGCAAACGCGTTACGCACGGTTTTTTCGTAGCTATACAGCGCCTGATTCCGCTGGGACTGAGAGATATCTACCTGCGCATTCAGCGCCTGACGGTTCAGCAGCGGCGCAAGAATACTGCCGCCCACGCTCCAGAGCTGTAGCGGGTTATCCAGCAACCCCGACAGCGTGCGATCCTGTACCGATCCCGTGGCCGTGAGGTTGATCGACGGCAGCAGGCTGGCACGCGATGCCGCCAGCGTCGCGTCCGCCGCGATCAGCTGACGTTCAGCCTGGACGATATCCGGGCGCCGGCTCAGTAGCGTCGACGGCAGCTGGGAGGGCAGTTTCAGCGGCGTCAGGGCATCAAAGCTTTCACCGCGCGCAACGTCACCCGGGTTGCTGCCCAGCAGCAGGCTAAGCGCATTCTCCTGCTGCGCAATCTGGTGCTGAAGCAGTGGAACCTGGGCGCGGGTGGCGCGCAGCTCAGAATCCGATTGCATCAGCTCAAGGCGAGAACTGTATCCCGTCTCAAACTGTCGCTTGGCGAGGTTGAACGCCTCTTCACGCGACTTCAGCGTGGACTGGGTGACGCGAAGCTGTTCGTCCAGCGACAGCAGGGTGACGTACCCGGAGGCCACCGAGGATGCGACGGTAAGATCAGCCGCCGCGGCCGCCGCCTTTTGTGCCTCCAGCGACGCTTCAGCGGCACGGGAGGTGCTGCGGTTTACGCCCCAGATATCCACGTCGTAGCTGGCGGTCAGGCTGCCTTTGTACAACGTACCGTATACCGGAAGCCCCGTGGCGGCGGACTGCGAGCGCGCGCGCGTCCCGGTCACGCCCGCGTCAAGCGACGGGAACAGGCTGCCGTCAGCGGCGTACACCCGGGCCTGGTACTCGTTAATCCGCTCGCGGGCAATCAGCACGTCGCTGTTATTCTTCAGCGCCTGATCCACATAGCGATTCAGATTGCTGTCGTGAAAATTTCGCCACCAGAGCTGCTCTGTCGGGCTGGCTGGCCCCGACGTCGCGCGCCACTGGGCCGGTATGTGCAGGGACGATTTGGCGGGCTCAACGTCTACCGACTGGCATCCCGCCAGGATAGTCATTATCAGCAGGCCGGCTATCGGGCGAAGCGTCATTGTTTCGCCTCCCGCGTGTCGATGGTCACCTGCACCGACATGCCAGGACGCAGCAGCCGGTACGCCTCCGGCTCACCGAGTACCTCAATGCGTACCGGGATGCGCTGGGCGATTTTAACAAAGTTGCCCGTGGCGTTGTCCGGGGTGATAGCGCTGAACTCGACCCCTGTGGCCGGGGATATGCTCTCTACGCGGCCCTGATAGGCTTTATCGTTTAAGGCATCGACGGTGAATTTCACCGGCTGTCCGACGCGTAAATTCGCCAGCTGCGTCTCTTTGATATTGGCGATCACCCAGTGCTGCGGCGGGACCAGCGTGGTAAGGTGCGTCCCGGCGGTGACGTACGCCCCCAGACGCACCGCAATCTGCCCGAGCTGACCGTCACGCGGCGCGACAATCCGGGTGTTTTGCAGATCGATCTGCGCCAGCTCCAGCGCGGCTTTCGCATTCTCAACGTCCGCTTCCAGCGAACCGCGATTGACGATGACCGTTTGTAAATCCTGGCGCGACATCTCAAGCGTTGCTTTTGCCTGGTCGATATCGGCGCTCCCCTGGGCGGCACTGGCCAGCGCCGAATCGCGCTCGCGAATGGAGAGGGAACCGTCCGCGGTCAGCTCTTTCACGCGTTTCAAATCCGCCTGGGTTTTCAGACTTTGGGCACGGGCGTTTTTCAGCGCCGCCTCGTTTTTGGCAATCACCGCTTCCGCGCTTCTGCGCTGTTGCAGGTTGTTATTCAGGGCTGCAATTTTCATTGCCAGCTGCGCCTCGGCCTGATGGACGCGCTGGCGATAGATGCGGTCATCTATCTGCAACAGCAGCTCGCCTTTTTTAACCTGCGCGAAATCCTGAACATGGACCTCGGTAATGTAGCCGTTTACCTGGGGACTGATGAACGTGGTCTGGCCGCGCACATAGGCGTTATCGGTAAACTGGGCGTGACGCGTGAACGGGGGCAGTTGCCAGGCATAAAGGATCACCAGTACCCCAACAATGCCGATAGCCGCGGCGGTGAAAATGGAAACGACGCGCACATTTTTGCGGGTGTTGGCCTGCTCTTTGGCGGCATCCTGCTGACTCATAACTTCTCCTGAAAAATAGTCATTACTTGTTGCCAGTGGCGTTCTTTAAGGCCATACGGGCGGTGATGCGCAGGCGTAGCAAGCGCCATAAAATCCAGACCAGCGTGGCAGTGGCTATGCTCGCCGTCAGGAGATAAGTATCGTTGTAAGCCAGAATGTTTGCCTCAAGCGTCGTCACCGTCTGGAGCTGGGTTATGGCCTGGGTTCCCAGCAGGGAACTGTCACCAATCAGGCTTTTGTACATCTGGGTGTAAAGCTGAATCCGTTCGTTCACCAGCGGGTTAAGGGTGGTGAGCTGGTCAGCCAGCAGGCTGGAATGGTACTTCTCGCGCCAGGTCTGGAAGGTGCCGAGGATCGCGGAACCCAGCAGGCCCCCAAGGTTCTGACTCATGCCAAACATCACGGAAAAGCTGACCAGATTGCGCGGATCGGCGATCACCCCGCCAATGGCGGCCAGCATCGCAGGCGCAAGGAAGAACGCGCTGCCGAAGCCCAGCAGGAACTGGCTGAATATAAGCTGATCCGGCCGGGTCAGGTTGTTGGACTGGCTGTCCAGCAGCGAGGCAATGATCATCAGCGCCAGCGAGGTGATAATCGGCCAGGCCAGTTTAGTGGGCTTAATCGTCAGACAGCTGGTGACGATACCGCAGACGATCCCGGCGAAAATAGCCCACGCCAGATGGGTCATCTGTTCATTCTGTAGGCCCACATATTGCAGCCAGCCGATGACGCCCGTGTTCTGCTCCGCCAGTACGATGCGGATCAGCAGCATAATCAGCCCCAGGCGTACGATGCTGCCGCTGGAGAGCCAACGGGTATTAAGCAGCGGGTTGTTGCGGTTATGTTCAAACACGATCGCGGAGACAATCAGCACCAGCGAGAGAGCCAGCGCCCAGCCGATCCACGGCGCTTCAAACCACCAGTCCAGACGCCCTAACGACAGAACCGCGCACAGCAGCGCCATGCCGGGCGCAAGCAAAAAGAAGGTGATGAAATCTTTCTTCTCGAAGACCTTGCGTCGATCGCCCGGCGGCAGCTTGAGCGCCATCACGCAGGCCAGGGAGATCAGGGCCAGACCCAGCTCGAAGAAGTACAGCCCGCGCCACTCATCAAGCTGTAACAGCTCGGTGGAGAACAGCCGCGCCAGCGGGATCGCCAGCGACGACCCGGTTATGCCGATGGTCAGCGCCTTCAGTCGGTGCTTCGCGGGCCAGGCCTGGATCTGGTAATAAATGCCGAGCGAGCTGAGCGCGGCGGCGACCATCCCGTGTGCCGCCCGTACCATCAGCGCCGAGCTGAGATCGTTCACAAACAGGTGGAAAAAGGTGACCAGCACATACAGCACCAGGAAGCCTTCCGTAAAGGCGCGCAAACCGTACTGCTGGCGAAATTTTACCAGCAGCAGGTTGATGGAGACGTTGGTCATGACATAGACGGCGGGTAGCCAGGCGATTTCGGTCGACCAGGCGCCAAAGGTGCCTTGCAGGTTTTGCAGATTGGCGGTGACGACCGCGTTACCCAGCGCCCCGGTCAGACACACCAGCAGGCCGACCACGCCATAGGCGATTCGTTTCGACGTTGGATGTTCCGGGGTGGAAGGGGATCCCAGCAGGGCGGGTTTCTCGTGTGGCTGCCACTCGCGAGGAGCATAAGGGTCGCGTTGGGGCAGGCGCATAACGTAGTTTACCTTTCAAAATGTTGAATTGTGAGCGGGCTAATGATTCTAAGGCTGACGCAAATCATAATTCAAGTGAATACGATTTTCTCAAGTTAATCAAATGTGAGTGCTTTTTGAGCACGTCACGGCCCGTTTTTTTCAGCATTCATGCCATAGCATGACGCGCAGAAAGGGGGATAATCGAAGGCTCTGTATGCTGTAAGGAGGTAACGATGACAATGGCACTTTTCCCCTGTCTGCCTGGCACAACCCTCGACGCCGTGAATACCGTTGGGGCGTGGCTTGCTCAGGACGACTATCAGGACAACCAGCCCGTTGATCTGGTGATTCTGGCGGGTAATGCGGTGATCCCCGCGATTGATGCTGCCTGTAAAATCGCGGCTGAACAGGGTGTTCCTCTGATCATCAGCGGCGGGATCGGTCACTCGACGACCTTCCTCTACGCCGCGATTGCGAAACACGCCCGCTATAACAGGATACCCACCACCGGACGTGCTGAGGCGGCTATTCTGGCCGACATCGCCCGTGAGTTCTGGAACATTCCGGCTGCGCATCTTCACGTTGAGGATCAGTCGACCAACTGTGGCGAAAACGCCCGATTCAGCCGGGCGTTGATGAAACAATCCGGACTGAACGCCGCCCGGGTGCTGGTGGTGCAGGACCCGACAATGCAGCGTCGCACAATGGCTACGTTTGCCCGCGTTTGCCGCGACGAGGCCGCATCGCCCGCATGGGTGAGTCATCCCGGCCTGACGCCCGTGCTGCAAAACAGCGACGACGGTCTGGTGTTTAGCGGCCCGGTCGAGGGGTTATGGCCGGTAGAGCGCTACTTGTCGCTGGTGCTGGGTGAATTTCCGCGACTCAGGGACGACATCAACGGCTACGGTCCGGCGGGACGTGATTTCATTGCCCATGTCGATATCCCTGCCGACGTGGACGCCGCGTGGCAGATCTTGCGAAACGACGTCATTCTCACCGACGCGCTGGTGAGCCGTTCTCTGCTGTGATGCTCTGCCCGTTTGCGCAATCTTTTACGCAAACGGGCATCCTGTGTTGCCGATTTGTGATTTTGGAAACGGGCTGACCCGTTTCTTTTATGAGATATCTCACAAAAACAGACTCATAGAGTAGGCAATTGCCCCGGTAATTATAGTTTTTAACATTAAGTTTACTTGTTAAAAACAGTGTGATTACAGGAGCAGGTTATGACAGTACCCGTACAACATCCTATGTATATTGATGGACAGTTTGTTGCCTGGCAGGGTGATGCATGGATTGACGTGATAAATCCGGCCACGGAAGAGGTCATTTCCCGTATTCCCGACGGCAGCGCCGAGGACGCCCGCAAGGCCATTGACGCGGCAGATCGCGCGCAGGCTGGCTGGGAGGCGCTGCCTGCTATTGAACGCGCCAGCTGGCTACGTAAAATTTCCGCCGGGATCCGCGAGCGCGTCAGTGAAATCAGCGCGCTGATTGTGGCCGAAGGCGGTAAGATCCAGCAGCTGGCGGAAGTGGAAGTGAACTTTACCGCTGACTATATCGACTATATGGCCGAGTGGGCGCGCCGTTATGAAGGGGAAATCATTCAGAGCGACCGTCCGGGCGAAAATATTCTGGTGTTTAAGCGTGCCCTGGGCGTCACCACCGGCATTCTGCCGTGGAACTTCCCCTTCTTCCTGATTGCCCGTAAGCTCGCTCCCGCGCTGCTCACCGGTAACACCATCGTTATCAAGCCGAGCGAATTTACCCCAAACAACGCCATTGCGTTTGCCAAAATCGTCGATGAGATTGGCCTGCCGAAAGGCGTCTTTAACCTGGTGCTGGGCCGGGGTGAAACCGTCGGACAGGAGCTGGCCGGGAACCCGAAAGTGGCGATGGTCAGCATGACCGGCAGCGTCGGGGCAGGTGAAAAGATCATGGCTGCGGCGGCGAAAAACATCACCAAAGTGGGGCTGGAGCTGGGCGGTAAAGCCCCGGCCATCGTGATGGACGATGCCGACCTCGAGCTGGCCGTGAAGGCCATTGTGGATTCACGCGTCATCAATACCGGACAGGTGTGTAACTGCGCGGAACGTGTCTATGTCCAGAAGGGGATCTACGACCGCTTTGTGAATCGTCTGGGCGAGGCAATGAAAGCCGTCCAGTTTGGCAATCCGGCTGAGCGAACGGATATTGCCATGGGGCCGCTGATCAACGCCGCCGCGCTGGAGCGCGTGGAGCAGAAGGTGGCGCGCGCGGTGCAGGAGGGGGCTAAAGTGGTCCTTGGCGGTAAAGCGGCAGAAGGTAAAGGGTATTTTTATCCCCCAACGCTGCTGCTGGACGTACGTCAGGATATGACCATCATGCACGAAGAGACCTTTGGCCCGGTGCTGCCAGTGGTGGCATTCGACACCCTGGAAGAGGCGCTGAACATGGCCAACGACAGCGACTACGGTTTAACCTCGTCTGTTTATACGCAGGACCTGAACGTCGCCATGAAAGCCATTAAGGGGCTTAAGTTCGGCGAGACCTACATTAACCGCGAAAACTTTGAAGCGATGCAGGGCTTCCATGCAGGCTGGCGTAAATCCGGTATCGGCGGGGCGGATGGCAAACACGGTCTGAATGAGTATTTGCAGACGCAGGTGGTCTATTTGCAATCGTAATCAGGAGCCCCCTCCATGCGAGGGGGTTCACATTTTCAGGAAAGGTGGTTATGTTGGCGCGATAATGATTCTTTATCGGGAAACAACATGCGCACAAAATATACGGGTCTGCAAATCAGCATTCACTGGCTGGTTTTTCTGTTAGTCATTATGGCCTATTGCGCCATGGAGTTGAGAGGGTGGTTCCCAAGAACCGATCGTCCGCTTATTAATATGATCCACGTGTCCTGCGGGATCAGCATCCTGGTGCTGATGGTGGCGCGCCTGCTTATCCGCCTCAAATTCCCGGCTCCGCCTATTCAACCGAAACCAAAAGCGATGATCACCGGGCTGTCCCATCTCGGGCATCTGGTAATCTACCTGCTGTTCATTGCGCTGCCGCTGATCGGTATGGTGATGATGTATAACCGGGGAAATGACTGGTTTGCGTTTGGCCTGACGATGCCGCATGCGGCGGAGGGGAATTTTGACCTGGTGGATACCCTAAAGGAGTGGCACGTAACGCTGGCGAATCTGGGGTACTTCGTGATTGGTTTGCACGCCTTTGCCGCGCTGATGCATCACTACTTCTGGAAGGACAACACGCTGCTGCGCATGATGCCGAAAAAGCGTCAGTAACCGATAATGCCCTGCGAACCCGCAGGGCATTTTTTTGCGGCTTATTGCAGTTGCGCGCGCTCCTGCGCCGTTAAGTCCAGTTCCTGAGTTGAACCCGTTTCCGAAGATTTTACCGCCGCTTCCAGCACCGCCATCACCGCCAGGGCTTCCACCGGATGGACCGGGTTGTCAATCTTGCCGTTCAGGGCATCGCGCACGTTTATATAGTACTGCCGCTGGTCGCCTTTTGGCGCAGGGATAGCGCTGGCTTCACCCTGGGCATTAAACAGCACCATAGCGTCGCTGTCTTCACCCCAGCTTTCGCTACCCGGAATGACGCCTGCCAGCAGCTGGGCTTCCTGCTGATCGATGTGCGCTTTCACCGCGCTGGCCTTATCGCCGTGGACGGTAAAGCGGGCAACGCCACCCGCCACCAGCATGCTGCAATGGAGGACCACTTTGTGTTCCGGATAATTCAGCACCACGTGCGCCCAGTCGTTAATCTCCGCGCCGTCACGCAGGGTGGCGATGTTGCCCTGTACCGACTGCGGCAGACCAAAAAGCTGTAGCGTCTGGTCAATCATGTGCGGGCCTAAGTCGAACCACAGGCCGCTGCCGGGCACGTTTTGCTCTCTCCAGCGCACGCGAACCTCCGGGCGGAAACGGTCGATATGCGACTCAAAATGTTTCACCTTGCCGATACGGCCTTGCTCAATCACCTGCTTAATGCCGAGAAAATCGCTATCCCAGCGGCGGTTATGGAAGACCGAGAGCAGGCGCTGTTTTTCTTGCGCAAGCGCAATCAGATCTCGCGCTTCCTGCATATCCAGCGTAAACGGCTTATCCACTACCACATGCTTGCCGGCATTGAGCGCCAGGGTGGCCAGCGGCGCATGGGTCGCGTTAGGGGAGGCGATAACCACCAGGTCGATATCCGGATGCTGAATGGCCTCTTCCGGCGTGGCGACAACGAGGACGTCCGGCAGGTCGCGTTTCACTTTCTCTTCATCCCGGGATGAGACCACCGCCAGCTTCAGGCCTTCGACGGACTGGATCAGCGGGGCATGGAACGTCTTACCTACAAAACCATACCCGATCAGCGCAATATTCATTGTCTTCACTTTATTCATGACCTTCTCCACGTTAATGCGCGCAAACGGTAACCTGCAAGGCGCTATGGTCCCCGAGCTCTGCCCAGGGACGATCTAAAAACAGTTGATGAATCTCGGATAACCCTGACACCAGATACGGTTCGCACTGGTTGAGTTTTAGATGGTCGGCGACGACCCAGTGCGCCTGGCTTGCGGCCAGCATGGCACGCTTCACTTCGGCATCCGCCTCCTGACTGGCGCTCAATCCGAGCCCGGCATGGATGGCGCATGCGCCAAGGATGGCAATATCCGCCCGGTAGCGAGAGAGCAGGGAGAGGGTGGCGCTTCCGGCAAACAGGCGTTGTTTCTGATCCCACTTTCCACCGAGCAGGATCAGGTCAATATCTTCCCGATCGCTAACCTGCTGGGCGATATCAAGAGAAGGGGTGATGATGGTCAGCGGCCCCTGAAGGAAAGAGGCAACGGCCAGCAGTGTGCTTCCGGCGTCCAGAAAAAGCGTCGAGCCCGCAGGCACGCATTGCGCAACCTGTTTACCCAGCCGCTGCTTAATTTCAGGGAGCAAGCTATTCCTGCTTACTCGGGTCATCGTCGAGAGATTCAGCGCGATGGCGCCGCCATGGTTTTTTTGTGCCAGTCCCTGTTTTTCCAGGTCGGTCAGATCGCGACGGATGGTGTCCGCCGAAACCTGCAATCGCTCTGCCAGCTCGGTAATGCTGGCCTGGCCTTGCTCAGTAATGATATCAAGCACATATTTCTGTCTGGCGGTTTTATGCATGGGGCAGTATCCTGCAAAAGGTCGCAATAAATCGCAGTTTACAGCATTTTTCAGGAAAGGGAATCGCGACAGGTGCGGGATGTTATCCAAAAACAGTTTAATGATGTGATTATTGATATCGCATTAATCAGTCATCAAAAACATGTATGTATCTTTTAGGTATGTTGTTATCGCTATGTTTTACTTGAAAATTTGGCTTAAGCTGCCGGATTATTGGCTCTAACCAGAATGTTTAACTAATTTGTAATTATAAATTAGTGCATATATCTATGAGTTTTTATTTTTAAAGTAAAATAATTCAATTTTATTCGGTGTATTACTTAAGTTGACATTTCTTTGAAAATCTTTGTGTCTGATTCGGGGTGAAATTAACGCAAAAATGTACACCGGGGCATTTTAGAAT
>NZ_JADBRE010000021.1:0-5365 GCF_014930525.1 Enterobacter cloacae complex sp. S1 | reverse complement strand
ATATAACGTAATTGCGTCTTTAAAACAGGGACTAGAACATGGCTAACTTTGATGCAGATTATTGCTACTCTTTCCCCGCAGTGAGGGGCGTCCAGGCTGGACGACCATTCTATATCGCCACTTGCCCTATGCGCATCATTCCGAAGATCTTCAGTTTCGATGAGACAGACGTGCCGCCGGAGCTGCGCGCTCAGCGTATCTTGAATAAATCACGCATTCCAGAGATGGTGCGTTACTTACTTGAAAACCCTAAAGATTACGTATTCTCTGCATTAACTGCATCCATTGCGGTCGATGTACAGTTTGACGAGTTCGAAAACTCCAACAATCTTGGAACGCTTCGCGTACCAATGGATGCGCAAATTCTTATCAATGATGGTCAACATCGCCGTAAGGCTATCGAGGATGCCCTTTCGGAGCGTCCTGAATTAGGGCAGGACAACATCCCCGTATTGTTCTTTGTTGATGAAGGTTTAAGGCGTAGTCAGCAGATGTTTGCAGACTTGAATAAATACGCAATACGCCCCAGCCCATCATTATCCGCGCTGTACGATCATCGCGACGTAAGCTCGAACCTTGCTCGCTACCTTGCTATGTCTATCGAGCCCTTTATTGGTCTTACTGAACTTGAGAAATCGAGTATCAGTTTGCTTTCCAATAAACTGTTTACACTAAGTAGCATTAAACAGGCAACACGCGCCCTGCTTGGTAAAGACCCTAAAGTAGGCAGCATTGAGGACAATACGCATATCGCTACGCTATACTGGCAGGCTATTTTCAAAGTCATGCCAGACTGGCAGCTTGCTGCACGCAAAGAAGTATCTCCGGCACAGCTCCGCCAGGATTATGTGCATGCCCATGGTATCGGTTTGCAGGCTTTGGGCCTTCTGGGCCGTTCACTACTGGTTGAAGAACCTGAGCACTGGCAGGAAAAACTTACGAAGCTAAAAACCTTTGACTGGCGTAAAAGTAATCCTGAGATGATTAAGCGCGCAATGCAGCATGGCAAATTAAGCAAAACCGGCACCGCCATTCAGCTAACGTGCAACGCTTTAAAAATTGCGCTGTCTCTCCCCCTTTCTCCTGAAGAACAAGAGCTTGAAGCTCAGATGGTTGTATCATGAGTACATTAACTCAGGCCTATGATCTGGCCGACTATGAAGATTTCATAAACGAAGAGCAATTTGCTGGGCGTACTCTCGCTGATTTTGTCTCTGAAGTTCAACGTGTATACTGCGCAGATAAACGCCCTTGGGTGATTGGCTACAGTGGCGGTAAAGACTCGTCAGCAGTCATTACTCTTGTTTACTTGGCGTTGATGGGTCTTCCGCCGGAAATGCGTACGAAGGATGTGTTTGTTGTTTCCTCTGACACACTCGTTGAGACGCCGGTTGTAGTAGATCTCATTAAAAAAACGATGCTCCAGATTGAAGCTGGCGCTAAGCGCGACGGCTTACCGATCACACAACATGCTGTAACGCCAAAAACCAGCGAGACATTCTGGGTAAACCTGCTTGGTAAAGGCTATCCAGCGCCTACCCGTAGTTTCCGTTGGTGTACAGAACGCATGAAAATCAACCCGGTAAGTGACTTTATTAAAGATAAGGTCAGCCAGTTTGAGGAAGTCATTGTCGTTCTTGGATCGCGCAGCAGTGAAAGTGCATCACGTGCTCAGGTTATTGCAAAACATAAGATTGACGGCTCGCGCCTTGCGCGTCATACCACTCTTTCGAATGCCTTCATTTACACCCCAATTGATACCTGGGATGTTGAAGACGTATGGAAATTACTGCGTGGTGCATTCAGATATGCCCCAGATGATATTGACGAGTGGGAAAGCCCTTGGGGCGGTAATAACCGCCCGCTGTGGACTCTTTACATGGATTCCTCAGCTCAGGGTGAATGCCCGCTAGTTATTGATGACAGCACGCCTTCCTGTGGTAACTCCCGCTTTGGTTGCTGGACATGTACCGTCGTCACAAAAGATAAAGCAATGGAAAGCTTAATCCAGAACGGTGAAGAGTGGATGTCGCCACTTCTGAAATACCGCGACCTGCTGGCTTTCACAACCGATCCAGTAAACAAAGATACCTACCGCAACTATAAGCGACGCACAGGTAAAGTAAGCTATCAGTATGCGAAGGATGGCGAGGAACTTACAGCTGAGCGTAAACATGTTCCAGGCCCTTACTGGCTTAAGTATCGGCAGGAATGGTTGAAGGATTTGCTGACGATTGAGCGTGATATGAACGCACAAGGTCATACCATTACATTAATCACAGAACCTGAGCTGCATGCCATACGTCAGCAATGGCTGAAGGATCCTAATGAACCTGACTGGTACGATACTTTACCGGGTATTTATCGCGAGGTTTATGGCAAGGATCTGGACTGGGTTATAGACGATCAATCACGTTTCGACGCCAGCGATGCCGAACTTCTCGAACAAATTGCCCAAGGTTTTGATGTTGTCCCTGAAATGGTTATGAAATTAATCGAGCTTGAAGTATCTATGGAAGGCCTTAGCCGGCGCCAGGGGATCTTCGACAAACTAGGGACGATCCTCAAGCAAGACTGGGGAAGTCTTGAAGAGATCAAACAACAGCAGGAAGCTTTGCAGAAGCGTAATGAGCGTGATGTTCATCAGGAAGAAGTGGCAAACATAGAAGCTGAACTGCAGATATTGCAGCGGAGAATTGCCGAAGTCAGCGAACCAAGCCTGCTTACCAGTGAGGAAAAAGAACGTGTTAATTAAACAGCTGGTACTGCGTAATTATCGGGTTTTCAATGGAACCCATGTTATCGATCTGGCTCCTAAAAAAAGACAGAATGACGATAACCCGCGTCCTATCGTTTTGTTCGGTGGATTAAACGGTGCAGGTAAGACATCAATACTTTCCGCTATACGCCTGGCCCTTTACGGTCGGCTTGCATTTGGTTCAACAACTCAGCAGCAAGAGTATGTGGAAGAGCTTAGTGCTTTGGTGCACAACGGCTCAACTTTTGGTGAACAGCCCGATGAAGCCTCAGTCGAGCTTATTTTTACCTACAACAAAGGTGGTCAGGAGGCTGAATTTACCGTTACCCGCACCTGGCAAAAAGGTAAGCGAGACAAACTGTCCTTACAACAGGATGGCAAACTCATTGAAGGACTTGGCTATGATCAGTGCCAGGGTTTCTTAAATGAGCTAATCCCTCACGGCATAGCAGATCTTTTCTTTTTTGATGGAGAAAAAATTGCTGAGCTTGCTGAGGACGAATCGGGAAATATCCTCCGTACGGCTGTGCGTCGCCTGTTGGGTCTGGATCTGATCGAGAAGCTCCGAAACGATTTAACGATTTTCGTGAAGCGTCAACAATCTGGTCAACTGGCTGAATCCCAACAGCAAAAGCTGCTCGAACTTGAGAAACAGATTAAAGAATTTTCCTTCAAGACAGAGCAGATACTTGAAAAGGCTGATTTCGTTAAATTGCGTATTGACCTGATCTCCAAGGAAATAGTTCAGAACGAGACCCTTCTAAATGCACAAGGGGGTGCTTTTGCTCAAACAAAAACCCAAGAGAAGCAGAAGGTCGAGACGCTTTTAAAAGAAAAAGAACGCCTGGAAAAAGCGCTTCGCCATGAGTGTGATAGTTCACTACCGTATGCTTTAGCTCCAAAAACTCTGGGTCGTTTGTTAGAACAGATTAGTGCAGAGACACAAATAAAACAGGCAAATAGCTTCGAGAAGGAATTGAATCAATTCCTTACGCAACTCAAAAGCGACATATCCTTCCGTTCAGGAAGCACAGGTAAAATTGCTGCTGAGGCTATAGAAGATAACCTTAAAACATATCTTGCTGATAAACCTAAAGGTGAACTGCTGTTTGACATATCTGAACGTGAAGCAGGGATGATTCAGCAGGCCATCGAACAGGATAGTAAGAAAGCCTGGCAACGCTTCGATCTTTATCGTAACCAGCTGGCAGAAGTAGAAGAACAGTTAGAGCAAGCCGCAGCAAACATCGCCCGAGCGCCGGAAGATGATCAGCTGATGGATATTTTTGAAAGACTCCGAGAGCTAGATCGTCAACGTGAAGCTAAGCGGCAGGAGTATCGCTTATTGCTTGAAGAAGCAAAAAATACTAAACAACAGCAACTTGATTGCGCTCGCCAGGTTCAAAAAGCTCACGACGCAGCGCGCAACCAGCATAGCTTTAATAGTGCGTTCAATAATGCGCAAGAGACAATCAGCTTGCTTGATCGATACAGTGAACTGTTAACGCAGGCTCGAGTAAAAACCCTCTCAGCTAACTTTGAAGTTGCATACCGTAAGTTAGCCAGGAAAGAAGATTTGCAGCTGAATGCGCATATTAATCCACAAACCTTTGATGTTGAACTGGTGGACGAGAATAACAGAGTTATTAACCGTAAATTACTCTCCGCAGGAGAGAAGCAAATTTATGCGATAGCGATCCTTGAAGCTTTGGCTAAAACATCTGGGAGGGATCTGCCTGTGATCATTGATACTCCGCTAGGACGCCTAGATTCTCAGCATAGAGATAAGTTAATCAACCATTACTTCCCTTATGCAAGTCACCAAGTCGTGTTGCTTTCGACTGATACTGAAGTGGATGAAAGATATTTTGTTGATCAGCTTAGAGATGATATTTCTCATGCATATGAGATCGTGTTTAATGCTCGGACAAAGTCATCTGCACTTAAACCAGGATATTTCTGGGAATTAACTAAGGAGATGATTTAATGCTCCCGAATAGAATGCAACTTAGTAGACAAACTGAAGAACAGCTAAAAAAGCTTAAAGGCTATACTGGAATTACTCCAAATATAGCTGCTCGTTTGGCATTTTTCCGTTCTGTCGAGGGTGAATTCCGTTATTCATCCGAACTAGATAGCAAGAAACTAGACGGTACGTTAGTACTTGATAAAATCACATGGCTAGGAGATACGTTACAAACCACAGAACTCTCCCTGAGAATGCTTTATCCACACATATCTCATAAAGACATGATGAAGGCATGGGCAGCACATGTCGAGGATGGAATAGCGGCGTTAAGGAGTTACCGAAGCCTACGTGATTTGACGTTAGGATTATAGATATCTGACGGTCAAAAGTTAATAGACCGCCAGTAATTGACATAGATTTTTCGCTTAACTTAGTTCAATACACTATGATAGATTTTTGTAGTGTATTGAACGACTAGTTTCAATTTATACCAAAACATTTATTAACATATTCCTTAAACCCAAGCAATCCCATTTTTCTAACAACAGACATATCCTCGATTTTATAATCAAGAATACAGCTCTCAAGCTTCGTAATAATTTCAGAAGTTATTTCTTTAGTGCCATGCTCTTGTAGAT
>NZ_JADBRE010000020.1:166702-233206 GCF_014930525.1 Enterobacter cloacae complex sp. S1 | reverse complement strand
TCGTAATTCTATTTATAAAGGATTTTAATTCGGGTGTATTATAATTCACTCACTTTTGAGCAACAGGACAGGATGATGGAACTTGCGCAGTGGCAACACCGTTTTGAGCGCTGGCTCGACGAAAATCATTTTACTGATGATGCGGCGCACGATATCGCCCATTTTCACCGCGTCTGGATGACGGCGCAGGGTATTATGGCTGACGAGGATAGCGATCCGCTGGTTGTGCTGACCGCATGCTACTTCCATGACATTGTCAGCCTGCCGAAAAATCACCCGGAACGTAGCCACTCCTCGCGGCTGGCAGCGCGAAAAACGCGTGAGATCCTCAGTCGCGACTTTCCTGATTTTCCGCCGGATCGTTATGCAGCCGTTGAGCATGCTATTGAAGCGCACAGCTTCAGTGCCGGTATCGCGCCGCAAAGCCTGGAGGCCAAAATTGTGCAGGATGCCGACCGGCTGGAGGCGTTAGGCGCTATCGGCCTGGCGCGCGTCTTTGCCGTCTCCGGTGCGCTGGGCGCCGCGCTGTTTGATGCCGACGACCCGTTCGCCGGAACACGAGCGCTGGATGATAAAGCCTTCGCGCTCGACCACTTTCAGACCAAACTCCTGCGCCTGCCTGACACCATGCAAACCGCGCGGGGGCGCGAACTTGCGCGTCACAATGCCGATTTTCTGATTCAGTTTATGGCGAAGCTGAGTGCCGAATTACAGGGCGATTACCTCGGAACCGACAGCCAGATATTGACCCATTTCCGTCGCAGTGTGCGATCCTGAACTGTGGTACTCTGTTTTCTGTCTTTATTGTCCGGTTAAGAGAATGCAGGAAAATCGATCAGTGACTGTGCCCGCACCTGAGCGGGTTGAGAAATCAACGGCAGCCGTGCAGGCACTCCTGCGTCAGCTGCTGGAAATGTATGATGCTAAAACGCTGGCAAACCAGCTGGTGGCCCATGGCGAGAGCCACTGGAGCCCGGCGATACTCAAGCGGCTGCTGATAAGCGACAGGGCAGGGCACCGCCTGAGCGACGGTGAGTTCCGCTATCTGCAAAATTTGCTGCCGCGTCCTCCTGCTGCGCATCCAAATTATGCCTTTCGCTTTATCGATCTCTTTGCCGGTATCGGCGGCATTCGCCATGGCTTTGAAGGTATTGGCGGGCAGTGTGTATTCACCAGTGAATGGAACAAACATGCCGTCCGTACCTATAAAGCCAACTGGTACTGCGATCCCGATGCGCACCAGTTCAACGCGGATATTCGGGATGTCACGCTGAGCCACAAAACCGGCGTCAGCGATGAAGAGGCCGCCGAACACATTCGCAATACTATTCCGGCGCACGATGTGCTGCTGGCGGGCTTTCCGTGTCAGCCGTTCTCGCTGGCAGGCGTGTCGAAGAAGAACGCGCTGGGACGCGCACACGGCTTTGCCTGCGATACGCAGGGCACACTGTTCTTTGATGTTGCCCGGATCATTGATGCCCGCCGCCCGGCAATTTTTGTGCTGGAGAACGTCAAGAATTTAAAGAGTCATGACGGCGGCAAAACCTTCCGCATTATCATGCAAACGCTGGATGAACTGGGTTATGACGTGGCGGATGCAGAGGACATGGGGCCGGACGATCCGAAAATTATCGACGGCAAACACTTCCTGCCGCAGCACCGCGAACGCATCGTGCTGGTGGGCTTCCGCCGCGATCTCAATCTGAAAGGCGATTTTACG
Source organism: Enterobacter cloacae complex sp. S1 (assembly GCF_014930525.1). Lineage (NCBI taxonomy): Bacteria > Pseudomonadati > Pseudomonadota > Gammaproteobacteria > Enterobacterales > Enterobacteriaceae > Enterobacter > Enterobacter cloacae complex sp. S1. Next base: position 231,486 of record NZ_JADBRE010000020.1, on the reverse strand, counting down.
CTGCGTGATTTGCCCTCGCTGTATCCGGCGCGCCGCCCGACGGTGGCCGATCTGCTGGAGCCCGCCGTCGATGCGAAATTCATTCTGACCCCGGTGCTGTGGAAATACCTCTATCGCTATGCCAAAAAGCATCAGGCCAAAGGCAATGGCTTTGGATTTGGCATGGTCAATCCGCTTAATCCTGACAGCGTGACGCGTACGCTGTCGGCGCGCTATTACAAAGATGGTGCGGAAATTCTTATCGATCGCGGCTGGGATAAGGCGCTGGGCGAAAAAGATTTTGACGATCCCCAGAACCAACAGCACCGACCGCGGCGCTTAACGCCGCGCGAGTGCGCCCGCTTAATGGGCTTTGAGACGCCGCAGGGCTACAGTTTTCGCATCCCGGTGTCGGATACCCAGGCCTATCGTCAGTTTGGCAACTCGGTGGTGGTGCCCGCCTTTGCCGCGGTAGCTAAACTGCTGGCCTCACGCATCAGCAAGGCCGTTCAGCTTCGTCAGAGCGAGGCCGTGAATGGCGGACGTTCACAATAAGGCCACGCGCAGTAAAAACATGCGTGCCATCGGCACTCGTGATACCGCGATTGAAAAACGGATCGCGGGCCTTCTGACCGCCGCCGGGTTTGAATTCAGGGTTCAGGATGCCACGCTTGCCGGGCGTCCTGATTTCGTCATCGACGCGTACCAGTGCATCATCTTTACCCACGGCTGTTTCTGGCATCATCACGACTGCTATCTGTTTAAAGTCCCGGCGACACGCACCGACTTCTGGCTGGAGAAGATTGGCAGAAACGTCGAGCGTGATAAACGCGATGTTTCTCAGCTTTACGCTCAGGGCTGGCGGGTGCTGATTGTCTGGGAGTGCGCGCTGCGTGGAAGAATGAAGCTGAATGACGTGGAACTGACGGAGCGGCTGGAAGAGTGGATCTGCGGCGGCGGTCAGGCCGCGCAGATCGATACCCAGGGCATTCACCCGATCACGGTTTCTCCACCTCACACCTCGTGACAATCGGTTTCGCGGGCAGCAAATATTTACCCAGCGTGACCAGTACCACGGCAAAAACAATCACACCCAGCGCCAGCCATTCAATCGTCGACAGCACTTCGCCCGCAAAACCGGTACCCAGCAGCACGGCAACCACCGGGTTAACGTAGGCGTAGCTGGTGGCAACCGCCGGTGAGACGTTGCGAATCAGGTACATATAGGCGTTGATGGCGATAATGGAGCCAAACAGCGCCAGATACCCGACGGCCAGGAAACCTGAAAGGTCTGGCATCGCCGCCAGTTTTTCACCCGTCAACGCGGAGGCCATCAGCAGCACAATGCCTGCCGCGAGCATCTCAATCGCACCTGCCATCATCCCGGAGGGCAGCTCGATGCGTGAACCGTAGACCGAGCCGAAGGCCCAGCTCATGGAGCCGATCATGATCAGAACGGCAGCCCAGGGGTTCCCGCTCAGGTTACCGCCGCTGTTCAGCAGGATGATACCCACAAGCCCAATCGCGATGCCCAGCCATTCGAGCTTACGGGTGCGGATCCCGAAGAGGCGACTAAAGCAGAGCGTAAAAAGCGGCACGGTTGCGACGACCACTGCGGCGATGCCCGACGGCACGTTCTGGTGTTCGGCGACGGTTACCGCGCCATTGCCCACCGCCAGCAGCAGCAGGCCAATCAGGGCGGCGTTAAGCAGGGGACGCCGCGGCGGTAGTCTGTGGCCGCGCAGCAATAAAAACGCCATCAGCAGCACGCCGGCCGTAAGGAAACGAATACCGGCCATCATCAGCGGGGGCCAGCTTTCCACGCCTATACGAATGACAAAATAGGTGGACCCCCAGATGATATACAGGGAAAAGAGTGCTCCAATGAGCGGTAATAAATGCCGGAAACGCATAGTCCCTCACGACGAAATAAAAAGTTCGCTCATAGTTAACGCCAAAACTATCAGCCTGGCGAGTGCTTTAATTGTGTTGTTGATGTGAAATTTTTGTTGACGCGAGGTGCCAGTTTCCGGGCGGTGAGTTTTGTTCCATACTATTCACTTAATTAGCAAAAAAAGAAGGAAAGAGATTTTGGCAGGAAGTAGCTTATTAACATTACTGGACGACATCGCCACCTTGCTGGATGACATTTCGGTTATGGGAAAACTGGCGGCGAAAAAGACCGCCGGGGTACTGGGAGATGATTTGTCGCTTAACGCGCAGCAGGTCAGCGGCGTGCGGGCGAACCGTGAGTTGCCGGTGGTGTGGGGCGTTGCGAAAGGGTCCTTTATTAACAAGGTGATCCTCGTTCCGCTGGCGCTGCTGATTAGTGCCTTTATACCCTGGGCCATTACGCCCCTGCTGATGATTGGCGGGGCGTTCCTGTGCTTCGAGGGTGCCGAAAAAGTGTTGCATATGTTCGCTGCACGCAAAGAGAAAGACACCCCGGAAATGCGCCAGCAGCGTCTGGAAGCGCTGGCCGCACAGGATCCAAAAACGTTTGAACGCGATAAGGTCAAAGGCGCGATCCGCACGGACTTCATCCTCTCAGCCGAGATAGTGGCGATTACGCTGGGGATCGTCTCAGATGCCCCTCTGATGAACCAGGTGCTGATCCTGTCCGGCATTGCGATCCTCGTGACGATAGGGGTTTATGGCCTGGTCGGGCTGATCGTCAAGCTGGACGATATCGGCTTCTGGCTGGAAAAAAAATCCAGCGCAATTGCGCGCGGCATTGGGAAAAGCCTGCTGGTGCTGGCGCCGTGGCTGATGAAAACCTTGTCGGTGGTGGGAACCCTGGCGATGTTCCTGGTCGGCGGCGGAATTATCGTGCACGGTGTTGCTTCGCTGCATCACATGATTGAACATTTTGCGTCAGGCCAGGGAGCGGTAGTTGCTGCGATCCTGCCCACACTGCTTAACCTCGTACTGGGCTTTATCGTCGGTCTGATTGTGGTAGCCGTTGTTAAGCTGGTTGAAAAAGTACGCGGGAAATCGCATTAATTATTGCTGACCCCGGATGCAAAAAGACCATTCCTCGTCTAAATTGAAAACGTTTCACCCTGATACAGGAGGCAGGTATGGTCTTTTTGATCAGTGATGAAGTTAAGCCCAAAAATGGTGGTCCAGGTATGATCGTCACCGGGTATTCCAGCGGAATGGTGGAGTGTCGGTGGCATGATGGATACGGCATTAAGCGGGAGGCTTTTCGCGAAGACGAGCTTCAGCCTGCTAATAAAAGGCAAAAACGCGACAAGGCTTAATCACACAACGCCCGGCCTTGCCGGGCGTTTTTACTGGCAGAAGACTTATCATATCGGATGGTGAGCGACAATCAGGGAGTGTGTGTGCAGCACGATACCTTTGTTGTAAAACAATCTTTTTTGCAGTGGCTGCATAAGCGCAGCAATCCCCGTTTGATTGTTAACTTCTGTTTTATCGTTGTCCTGATCTTTTCCACCCTCCTGACCTGGCGCGAAGTTGTGGTACTGGAAGATGCTTATATCTCCAGCCAGCGTAACCATCTGGAAACGGTTGCCAGTGCGCTGGACAGACAGCTTCAGTTCAGCGTCGATAAGTTATTGTTTTTTCGCCACAGCATGCGTGATGCGCTGGAAACGCCGCTGGCGTTTGGCGTGCTGCATGATGCGGTAAAGCGTTTTGCGCATTTGCGCACGTCCCCCAGCTGGCAAATTGCGGTTGATAAACAGCGCACGTTACCGATCAACGGTGTTTCGGATGCCTTCGTTGAAAAGACGACCCTTCTGAACCGTGATGATGAGTACCTTGATAATGAACTGTCCGCCGCGCTTGAAGTAGGGTATTTGCTGCGTCTGGCATCCAGCCCTTCCCGCAACGAAGAGCGCGTGATTTATGTCTCTCGAGCCGGATTCTTTCTGGAAACGGATACGCCGGGAAATTCCAGCGATATCGTGCAGCGCTATTACCATCTGGTCACTCAGCCCTGGTTTACCCAACAGTCCGAGCGTGAAAACCGTGCGCGTGCCGTGCGCTGGTTTATCTCGCCGCCTTCCACCTTTGTCGGCAAAAAGCCGCTGATCACCGCCAGCGTGCCGGTTTATTACAATCACGTCTGGTATGGCGTGGTGGCGATGGATTTCACCTTTGCCACCCTGCGTCGCCTGCTGGTGGAAGCCGTGGGCGATAACCCGGAAGGGGAATACCAACTGTATGACAGTCGGCTTACCCAGCTTGCAACGTCTGAATCACCGGCTGCGGACGTTAATCATTTTGACGCGCGCGAATTAGCGCAGATAGCGCACGCGATAGAATCGGATTCTGAAGGCGGCATTCGCCTGGGGAGTCGTTTTGTCAGCTGGGAGCGTCTCGACCATTTTGATGGCATCGTCCTGCGCGTGCACACCCTGGATGAAGGGGTGCGCGGTGATTTCGGCAGCATCAGCATTGTGCTGGCATTGCTTTGGGCGCTGTTCACCGCGATGCTGCTCATCTCATGGCTGGTGATCCGGCGCATGGTCAGTAATATGTATTCGATGCAGAACTCGCTGCAATGGCAGGCCTGGCACGACCCTCTGACCCGGCTGAATAATCGTGGGTCGCTGTTCGAGCAGGCGAAAATGCTGGCGAAGCAGTGTGAACAGCAGTCGCTGCCTTTCTCGGTCATTCAGATCGATCTTGATTGCTTCAAGAGCATCAATGATCGGTTCGGGCATCAGGCGGGTGATAAGGTGTTGTCCCATGCCGCGGGTCTGATTGCCAGCACCCTCCGGACTAAAGATATTGCCGGACGCGTCGGGGGCGAAGAGTTCTGTGTGGTGCTGCCGGGCATGACGCTTGAAGAGGCGGCGGAAGTCGCAGAGCAGATCCGCGAGCGTATCGACAGCAAAGAGATCCTGATTAAGAAAAGTACCACCCTGCGCGTAAGTGCGTCGTTTGGCGTCTCTGGCGCGCAGGAGAAGGGCAATTATCACTTCGAAAATCTGCAATCCACCGCCGATGCGCGTCTGTATGAGGCGAAACAGCGCGGGCGTAACCGGGTCATCTGGCAGGATCACGTCAAAAAGTAATCAAGCCCCTCGCACCAGCCGGTCGGCCCGGTGTGCTGAGTGTGATAAACCCGGGCGGGATCGTTGTTCTTAAGGCTGACGCCCTCCCGGTTGAAGCCTTTCACCACGACGGCAAAGCCTACGCTGTCCAGCAGCGGGGCATCATTCGGGCCGTCGCCCAGGCCCAGCGTCGTCGGTTCGGAACCCTCGTGCAGGCGATACTGGTCCACAAGCCAGTGAACCGCCGCGTCTTTGCCGCAGCAGGTGTCCAGGATATGCCAGAAGCGTGCTCCCTGGACAATCTTCAGCCCCTGCCGGGCGAGTTCGGCGGCAAAGCGTTACATTTGTTCATCACTGTCACGCCAGATCAGCGTCACGGAAGCCTCGTGTTTACGTGCAAGCACTGAGCGGGGACGACTCAGCCCAGTCCATCCGGCGACCACGCGCTCATCCACGTCATCGAAGGTGGTGAATTTAAGATGCATTTCCTGACGTACCCGGGCAATACACTGCCGGATATCGTCATGCTTCTTTTCTGAGATGAACCGTGCGGCGTTTTCCCACCGTACGTCAGGCTGGATCACCGCGCCGTTTTCCGCAATATAGGGCAACCCGCCAAGCCCCAGCTCCTGCTGGATGTCATCCATCTCGGACGCGGTTTTGCTGCTGCACAGAATGACCGGTACCTGTTCATCCATTAACTTTTCCAGCCAGGGGGCCGCAGGCTGCCAGTCGAGTGTGTGAAAATCCAACAGCGTGCCGTCGAGGTCGGTAAAAACAAGCAGAGTCTCCTCAAACGAAGGCATAACGTCTCCCGGGTGATAATTTCACCTAAGATAAATCTTAAAAAAACAGGCATTGACGCGCCGTTGAAGTGGAAACGATCCCGACAAACCCACAGGCGGCGCATGTTTATACTCATAACTAAAATTCACATGTATAAAATATAATATTCGCTAAGAGAATATATGCTTGTAAGACTATTCCGTTAGGGATAATGTCTTACCTGCATCAGATTTCCTGGTGTAACGAATTTACAAGTGCTTCTTGCATAAGCAAGTTTGATCCCGGTCATCCCCATGACCGGGATTTTTTTCGCCTTAGCGGTTCGTCTCCGAGACGCTAAAGTCATGGATATCCAGCTCGAATGCTTCGGCCAGTTCACGGTAGGTATGGTAATCCCTACCATTGACCACGACACGGTCGGAATTATCCTCCGCGCGATGAACTTCGGACTCACTGATTTCATTGATGGCGGCAAGCAGGGCATCGACATCCACTTCAACCTCACGCTTAATGGTGTCGCTGTACTCTTTGTCGGTCTTCATGGCGGGTTCCTCATTTAATCGTCTCAACAGTTAAGTATAGACCGCACACAAAAACGCCATTCGCGCCAGGTGGCGATGCCAGGCAATGCAATTTGTTCTACACTGGCTCAAAACCACAGGAGGAATGTATGAAGGTCAACGATCGGGTAACCGTCAAAACGGACGGTGGGCCGCGCCGCCCGGGCGTGGTGCTGGCTATAGAAGAGTTTAATGAAGGCACAATGTATCTGGTGTCGCTGGAAGATTACCCGCTCGGCATCTGGTTCTTCAACGAACTGGGGCACCCGGATGGGATCTTTGTGGAAACGGCGGAATAGGGCGGCGTCGGGGGCATCTTCTCCCCGGCTCCGGCTACTGAAAAGCAAAATCTCTGGCCAGGCCAGAGATCAAGGTAGGGTACAACATGGCCGTGCAAATTAGCGCATATTAACGAAAATCCCATTCGTCACATTATCTGTCAGGCGTACGACATGGTATATGACTTGCTTATTATGCGTTTTAATTTTCCTTTTAATATTTCCTTTGTGTGACGATACTGTTTTTGCCTTGATATTCATCTGGTCTGAGATCTGAATTGTCCCTTGTCCAGCCATCCACATTCTTAGCATACTTGATTCAGTTCTGCTTAATGATAGGGTGGGTAAGTTAACCGCCCCTACATTCTTAACTTCTTTATTCAAATAATCGCCCAGGATATCATCAAGCGACTCTGGTTTAATCGATTTCGAACTGATTAATAAGTTTTTACGCACCAACAAATACTCATCGAAATGAATATTGGCGATCGCCATAAAAACAATAAACAGGGTCTTAGGATGCTGATTAATGATCTGCTTAATGTGCTGACTGTTAGCGGGGTCGTGAATGAAACAGTCCTCATTAATAAACACCACGCCGGGCTTGTGGGCGTCACAAGCGGCTGCGAGTTCTTCAACGGTGTGTGCATCGTTGATGTCTCTCTTTCTTACCCCTCTGCTTGCTAAGTACCCGGTTAACCCTAGCCGGGTGTAGCTGCATAAATCCATAATGATCGTTGACATGGCATACCCTCACTCAATGCGTAACGATAATTCACCACCTGCCTGAGAGCTCATAAACAGCCATACGGGATGGAAAAAATCTAATAAAACCTGTGAGCATGACAAAGACTTTCAGGCGAACTCACTATCCCGTAAAGTTACGTATAATTTGCCAGGAATCATCTTAAAGTAAAGTAAATATTAAGTATTGTGAGGTGGTTAGAAACATTTAAACCGCGTCAGATATATCCTGGTAGATGTTTTTCGAGATTATTTTTAGGAATATCCTCAGAAAGACATTGCAAACACTGCGGGTTATTATTTGCGTGGAAGTTCGCTGACAATATCCGCTAACAGATTGAATATCTCGCTGAATAAATGCTCGCAGAAGGGGGCGATAAGTGGCATCAATAATGACATTAATAAAAGGCCAACCGTCAAAGTCACCGGAAAGCCGATGACGAATACCGACAGCTGCGGAGCCATTCGGTTGAGTAAACCTAATGCGAGGTTAACGGTGAGCAGCAGGGTAATGATCGGCAGCGCCAGCATCAGCCCGTTGAGGAAGATCAGCCCGGCAGCCCGCACCAGCGCCAGAAACGCGTTGCTGTTTACCGGGTTGTCGCCAATCGGCAGCGTGTGGAAGGTGTCCACAAGCATGGAGATGAGCCACAGGTGGCCGTTGAACGAGAGAAACAACAGCATCGCCAGCAGGTCGATAATACGCGCCAGCACCGGCATATTCAGATGGCTGCCCGGGTCAACGAACGTCGCGAAAGACAGGCCCATCTGCAAACCGATAAGTTCACCCGCCGTTCGTACCGCGGCGAAGGCGAGCTGCATCGTAAACCCGACCGCCACGCCAATCATCACCTGTTGCAGAGCAATCCAGATCGCATTCGGGGAAAAGATCGGGATATCCACGGCTGGCAGGGAAGGGGCAACGATAATGGTGATAACCATGCCCAGCCCAATTTTGACGCGTTTAGGCACCGACTTTTCACTGAGTATGGGGGCGGTGGAGATCAGCGCCATGATGCGCAGCATCGGCCAGAAATAGATCCCGAGCCACTGAACAAACTGATCGCTGGTGAAATGCAGCATCGTCCGTCAGCCGATGATGTAAGGCAGATTGGTGAACAGGTTGCGCATATAGTCCAGCAGCAAATTGAGCATCCATGGCCCGGCAACGATAATCGCCACGAAGACGGCAATGATCTTCGGGATGAACGACAGGGTCATTTCGTTAATCTGCGTGGCGGCCTGGAGAATACTGATAATCAGACCGGTGACCAGCGCAACCAGCAGCAGGGGCGCGGCGACGGCAATCGCGACTTTCATCGCCTCCGTGCCCATCATCATGACCGACTCAGGCGTCATTGCGCGCTCCTCAACTGTAGAAACTCTGCGCCAGCGAGCTGACCAGCAGCTGCCAGCCGTCGACCAGCACGAACAGCATAATCTTAAAGGGCAGGGCAATGGTTGCGGGCGGGACCATCATCATCCCGAGCGCCATCAGGACGCTGGCGATCACCAGGTCAATAATCAGGAACGGAATGAAAATGGTGAAGCCGATCTGGAACGCCGTTTTCAGCTCACTGGTCACATACGCCGGGAGCAGAATACGCATCGGCACCGCTTCCGGCCCCTGTAACTCACCGGTGTTAGCGAGACGGGCAAACAGGGCCAGATCCGCTTCGCGCGTCTGGCGAAGCATAAATTCACGTAATGGCTGTGCCCCCTTTTCCAGGGCAACCTGCATGGAAATTTTATCTTCGCTGAACGGCTGGTAGGCCTCGGTGTAAATCTTGTCGATCACCGGCGACATAATGAAAAAGGTCAGGAACAGGGCTAAACCCAGCAGCACCTGATTGGGCGGCGCGGACGGCGTGCCGAGCGCGTTGCGCAGCAGGCCAAACACAATGATGATGCGGGTGAAGCTGGTCATCATTAGCAGGATCGCCGGGATAAAGGTCAGCGAGGTGATGAATACCAGCGTCTGCACGGACAGGGACCAGCTTTGCCCCCCGTTCGCCAGCGGCGTGGAAACCAGCCCCGGCAGTTGCGCATACACAGAGGGCGCGAACAGGCCCAGGCCTGTCAGCGTAAGGAATAACAAACGGCGCATCAGGATCTCCCGGGACGCTTGAGCAAACTCTTCATTACGGACTGGAAATCCGCAGGGGCCTGGGCGTTAGCCTCCACCGTGACAGGCGCAGGGGGGAGCGTGTGAAGGACGTTAATGCTGGAGGCGGTCACGCCCAGCACCAGTCGTGCATCTTCCACCTCCACAATGACCACGCGCTCGCGCGGTCCTAGCGGGGTGCTGGCGCTGACCTTCAACCCGCGGGTACCGGCCGTTTTCCCCGCCAGACCGAAACGCTTTGCCAGCCAGGCGGCGATAAGGATAAAGGCAATAATACCGAACAGCGCGCCGCTCACCTGGAGCAGCGGTGAGCCGGGTACGGCGGAGGGCGCGGACAGTGTTGCCTGGGTTTTCATACTTAACGACTCAGACGACGCATGCGTTCGGAAGGGGTAATGATGTCGGTGATACGTACGCCGTATTTATCGGCCACCACCACTACCTCGCCCTGTGCAATCAGGTAGCCGTTGATCAGAATATCCAGCGGCTCACCCGCTAAACCGTCAAGCGCCACCACGGAACCCTGCGTCAGGCGCAGCAGCTCTTTAATGGTCATGCGGGTGCGACCCAGCTCAACGGTCAGCTTGACCGGAATGTCCATAATCAGGTCGATGTCCTGCAACGTGCCGCTGACGTCGCCGCCGCCTAACTGCTGAAAGACCGCGTCTGCCGCGCTTTTCGTCGGCGTCGTTTTCTGCTCGTTTAACGCGTCAGCCCACAGATCGTCCAGTGCTCCGCTGTTTTCATCGGACGGATTGTTCATGTCACTCATTTGGGCTGTTCCTCATTCAGCGAATTCAAAATCGGGTTGATCAAGTGCTCAACGCGTAACGCATACTGGCCGTTAATCGTGCCGTACTGGCTTGTCAGCACGGGTACGCCATCCACATGGGCAATAATGCGGTCAGGTTTATCTATCGGCAAAACGTCGCCGGGTTGTAATTTCAGGATCTGCGATAACCGCATGGAGATGTCGGCGAAGTTGGCCACCAGCTCCAGCTGCGAATGCTGCACCTGACGCACCAGGTTTTCACGCCAGTTCTGATCTTCGTGACGTGAGTTCTCCAGCGGCGGGTTCACAAGCAGTTCGCGCAGCGGTTCAATCATGCTGAACGGCAGGCAGATGTTGAACTCGCCCGTCAGGTTGCCGATCTCGACGTGGAACGGGGTGTTCACGACGATGTCATTCGGGGAGGTGGTGATGTTGGTAAACTTCACCTGCATCTCGGAACGCACGTACTCGACTTCCAGCGGGTTAATCGCTTTCCACGCGTCGCTGTAGGATTCCAGCGCCAGCTTCAGCATGCGGTTAATCACACGCTGTTCGGTATGGGTAAACTCGCGGCCTTCCACTTTGGTCGGGAAACGGCCATCGCCACCGAACAGGTTATCCACCGCGATGAACACCAGGCTTGGCGAGAACACAACCAGACCGGTACCGCGCAGCGGTTTCAGATGGATCAGGTTAAGGTTGGTTGGCACCGGCAGGTTGCGGGCAAACTCATGATACGGCTGAATGCGGATCGCACCGACGGTGATATCCGGGCTACGACGCAGCAGGTTAAACAACCCCATACGGAACTGACGTGCGAAACGTTCGTTGATGATCTCCAGCGCCTGTAAACGCTCGCGCACCACGCGACGCTGGGTATTGGGATCGTAGGGACGAATATTATCGTCGCCGGTCAGACCCGGCTTCGGTTCGTCACTTTTATCGCTGTCGCCGTTGAGCAGCGCATCGATTTCTGCCTGAGAAAGAATACTGTCGCCCATGTCGTTACCGCAGAATGAAGGCTGTATACAGAACGTCAGTGACTTCCTGCTTAGGTTGGCCGTTTACCAGCGGGGTCGCCAGCGTCTGTTTAATGGCATCGACCAGCTTTTGCTTGCCCACATCGGTGGCGAGCGCGGAGGCATCCTGACGAGAAAACAGCAGCAGCAGACGGCTACGCACTTCTGGCAGGTAGTCGTTCAGGCGTGCACGGGTCGCTTCATCTTTCAGACGCAGCGTAATACCCACGTAAAGCACGCGATCCGCATCGCCCAGGTTCACGGTGAACGTATCCAGCGGGTAGAAGACCGGCGCCGGTGGAGGCGGCGCTTCAGCTTTGGCGGCCGCGCTGGAGGGTTCTTGCTGCATACGCCAGTAACTGTAGCCTGCGGTGGCGCAGGCCGCGAGGGTAATCAACACCAGCAGCGGGATCCAGATGGAACGCTTGCTTTTTTTGGTGATAGCGGAGTCTGTCATCTGATACGAGCTTCCTGTTTCGGTACAGCTTAATACGGTGATTATCCCGTGTCCGGCTTAGGTCAAAGCGTGGAAAAGACGGGGATAATCACGTTACCTCTGGCGTTTAGGCAAAGATGTCTACGGCACGGCTGCCGCGTGCGGCGGATTGCAGGGCGGCAGGGGCAGGCAATAACTCTTCACTCTCATCGTTAAACCCGCCATGCTGGCCGGAACGCGAAGTGTGCTGTTGCTGCCCGGATGAGGACTGCTGTTGCCCGGCAAAGCCCTCGCTGCTGACGCTGCTTTGGGAAAGCTGAATGCCGTTTTCCGCAAGCTGCGTGCGCAGGATCGGCAGGGCCGCTTCCAGCGCCGCGCGGACGTGGCTGTGGGGCGAAACCATCTGCAACTGCGCCTGGTTGTCATCCAGCTTAAGCGAAATTTGCACCTGACCCAGATCCTCCGGGTGCAGACGCAGCTCTGCGGTCTGCTGTCCCTGCTTTGTGAACAGGGTGATGTGCTGGCTCAGATTCTGCTGCCATTCGTGCGTGCCCAGCGGCTGGCTTAACACCGGCGCTGTCGCAACGGTAGCGGCAGGCTGTGAAGGCGCCAGGTGACTGACGATCGGCGCCAGCGTCGCGGTTGGGCTGGCGGCAGACGACGCCGCGCTCGCTACGTCCTGCTTCTCTGCGACGGCTGGCGTAACGGCTGCCGTGGCGGGCAGCGATGTGTCGCTGTCCTGAACCGGCATTTTTTCCTGACCCGTTAACGCATGGCTAAGCGGCTGATGCTGGCCGTTGTCCGTCTGGGCTAGCGTAGAGGGGAGGGCAGCTCGGGGGGCGATCTCCCCTGTGCTCGCAGGCTGCGTCGCTACCGGGGTGGTGGTCTGCTGGTGCGGTAACATCGCCATCAGCGCGCTTAACCCGGCCAGCTCCTCTTCTTCAGTCGTGGTCTCGCTGTTTGTTTTCGCCTCCGGCTGGGTCAGCGCCTTCAGCGCATCCGTATTCGCGGCGGGTTTCAGGCCGGAGACGAGGCTTTGCAGGGAGACGGCGGTATCTTCACCAGTCAGGGTCTCCTGACGGGAGAGCAGCTCGGCGATTTTGGCCTGGAGCGTGGTATCACCGTTTTTTTCCTTTGCCGCTGTCGACAGCTTGTTGCCCGCCGCTTTCAGATCCGCCAGCGTCAGCGGGGCATCTTTGCCTTTGCCGGTGGTCTCGGTCAGCGCGCCCGCCAGCAGAGAAAGAAAATCTTGCGCGCCCTCAGCGCCTTTCCCGGTCAGCGTGCCGCCGGACGGGTCGCTGTCGGTCATCAGCAGTTGTTGCAGTGTGATCATTCTGGTTTCCTCATTGATGCGCGCTGGGCAAACTCATCCATTTTTTTCTGATCCAGACGGTTTTCCGCCAGGGTCGAGGCTGCAATCTGCCGGTCCTGTAAGGTTTGCCAGGCCTGCAACCGCTGTTTTTTCTCGCGCCAGAAATTCAGCGCGGTATCGACTTTTTGCGTCCACTGGTTAAGCTGCTGGCGATGCTGCTCAATCGCCTTTTCCAGCGTCTGGATAAACTGCTGATAGTTAATCCAGCGCTGGCTACCAATGCCCTGCGTCATGTCGGTGTTAAGGTTGGTGCGATATTCATGCTGATAGTCGATTAACATCTTCAACTGTTCTTCAGCCTGCTGGCACCCGCGTCGCATTGCGCCAAGCTGCAATGCGGCATCATCAACTTCTTTTTCAGCCAGATCTTTCAGCGTTGATAACGCGCTGTTCTGCGCCATGACCTTCGCCCTCCACCTGTGTTACACCTGCGGGAAAATCAGCTCCAGTGCCTGGAGGGAATCTTCCCAGTCGGCGCGTTCAAAAATACCCTGTTGCAGAAATGCCTCCAGCTGCGGCCACAGGGCAATCGCTTTATCGAGCATCGGGTCGCTGCCTTTGGCGTACGCCCCGACGCTTACCAGATCGCGGTTGCGCTGGAAGCTGGAGAGCAGTTGTTTGAAGTTACGCACGCGGGCGTAGTGTTGCTCGGTGATCAAGGCCGTCATCGCACGGCTGATCGAGGCTTCAATATCAATTGCCGGATAGTGCCCGGCTTCGGCCAGACGGCGCGACAGCACGATATGGCCGTCGAGGATCGCGCGCGCGGAGTCGGCAATCGGGTCCTGCTGGTCATCGCCTTCGGTCAGTACCGTATAGAACGCGGTGATGGAGCCGCCGCCGCTGATGCCGTTCCCCGCGCGCTCAACCAACGCCGGGAGCTTGGCGAAGACCGACGGCGGGTAGCCTTTGGTCGCGGGCGGCTCGCCGATGGCCAGCGCAATCTCACGCTGCGCCATCGCGTAGCGGGTCAGGGAGTCCATAATCAGCAGCACGTGCTGGCCCCGGTCGCGGAAATCTTCCGCAATACGCGTGGCGTAGGCGGCACCCTGCATACGCAGTAGCGGCGACACGTCCGCAGGCGCGGCGATCACCACCGAGCGGGCGCGGCCCTCCGCACCCAGAATGTTTTCGATGAAATCTTTGACTTCGCGACCACGCTCACCAATCAGGCCAACCACGATAACGTCCGCCTGGGTATAACGCGCCATCATGCCGAGCAGGACCGATTTACCCACGCCGGAGCCGGCAAACAGCCCCATACGCTGGCCGCGTCCCACGGTGAGCAGGGCGTTAATCGGCCGCACGCCGGTATCCAGTACGTGCTCGATTGGGGTGCGTTGCAGCGGGTTGAAGGGTTGGGTGATCAGCGCGCCGGTTTCGGTGGTATCAGGGGAGGGCAGGCCATCGAGCGGTTTGCCGCTTCCGTCCAGCACGCGGCCCAGCAGCGCCGGACCGAGCGGCAGCTGCTTGCCGCTTTGCAGGCCGTCACCGCTGATGTTTTTCGCGTAGACGCGGGCGCCGGGCAAAATCCCTTCCACTTCTTCAAGGGGCATCAGAAACAGGCGCTGACCGTTGAACCCGACCACTTCGCTTTCCACTTCACGCGTCTCCCCCCCGTCCTGCCGCTCAATCACGCAGGTGGCGCCGAGCGGAAGTTGCAGCCCCGTGGCTTCCAGGACCAGACCGGTGGCGCGCGTCAGGCGTCCATAACGACGAACGGATGGCAGCTGCGCCATCTTCGTTTCAAAATTATCGAGCGTGTTAAGCCAGCGCGTAAGGCGAGCGGTCATCAGACGACTCCCGGTGCCGCCAGGCGGCACAGTTCCTGCCAGCGGGTCGCGACGCTGGCATCCAGATCGCCCTCATCCGCCGAGACCTTACAGCCTCCGTGATGGAGCGACGGATCGCCGCGCAGCCGCCAGCCGTGCAGGCTAAGCGTCGCGCCGAGGCTCTCTTCCACGCGCTGCAAATCATCAGGATGAACGCGCAGCTGCGGTTTGCCGCTGAACAGCGGCTCCTGCTGGAGCAGGGCCTGGATCTGCTTAATCAGCGCGGCGTTATCCACTACCGGCGTCTGGCCGATCACCTGACGGGCCGCCTCCAGCGCCATCTGCATCAGGCGCGAGGCAATCACGCTGTCGAGCGCATCCAGCGTGTGCTGAAACTCGCTCACCAGCTGCTGCATGCGGGCATGCAGCGGCGCCTGCTGCTGGCGCGCCTGCTCAATGCCCTGCTCTAAACCTTTCGCCAGCCCTTCCTGATAACCCTGTGCGTGCCCGGTCTGACGGCCTTCGTTCATCCCGGCGTTGAAGCCCTGCTCGTGCGCCTGCATTTGCATCTGGGCCAGCATCTGGGCGCGCTGTTCCTCTTCACTCAGCTCGGGGATGCCCGCCCCGGCGTCGCCCTCGTCGGACGACACAACGGCAGGGGTGAACTCTGCGGTGGGAGGGGAGAGGTCGTCAGGCGTCCAGCGCTTCCACGACAGTTCATCAGACATAGGTGTCGTCTCCGCTGCCAATCACCATCTCGCCGGTTTCTGCCAGACGACGAACAATAAGCAGGATCGCTTTCTGTTCGTTTTCCACCTGAGACAAACGCACCGGGCCACGGTTGGCCAGGTCGTCGCGCAGGATATCGGCCGCACGCTGGGACATGTTGCGCAGGAATTTCTCGCGCAGCGGCTGCTCGGCGCCTTTGAGGGCGATAAGCAGCGATTCGGAGTCCACCTCCTGAAGCAGGCGCTGGATACTGCGGTCGTCCACTTCGACCAGGTTTTCGAACAGGAACATCTCGTCGATAATTTTCTGCGCCAGCTCGCCGTCGAACTCGCGTACCGCCGTAATAACCGCCTCTTCCTGCTGCGTTTTCATCAGGTTGATGATTTCCGCTGCCGTTCTCACGCCGCCCATTTTGCTGCGCTTGAGGTTCTGGCCGTCGAGCAGGTTGTTCAGCACTTCGGTCAGCTCCGCCAGCGCGGCTGGCTGGACGCCGCCGAAGGTGGCGATACGCAGCATCACGTCGTGGCGCAGGCGCTCGTCAAACAGCGCCAGAATATCGGCCGCCTGACCCCGTTTGAGGTGGACCAGAATGGTGGCGATAATCTGCGGGTGCTCGTCGCGAATAAGATCGGCGGCGCTTTGCGGCTCCATAAAGTTGAGCGTTTCGATCCCGCTGGCGGTGTCGCGCGTTTCGAGAATATCTTCCAGCAGGCTGGCGGCGCGCTCTTCGCCCAGCGCCTTAACCAGCACGGAGCGCAGGTATTCGTTGGCGTTGACGTTGAGTGCGGCAAACTGCTCGGCTTCCTGCTCAAACTCCGCCAGCACTTCTGTCAGCTGCTTGTTGGAGATCTGGCGCACGTTGGCCATCGCCGCGCTGAGGATCTGCACTTCTCGCTGGGAGAGGTGTTTAAACACTTCCGCCGCGCGATCTTCGCCAATGGTCATCAGCAGGATGACGCTCTTATCGGTGCCTGTAAGCGTATTACTCATGTTCGTTACCCATCCAACCACGGATGACCAGCGCGACGACGCGCGGATCGTTATCTGACATTTCGCGAATGCGCTGGCTCATCACCTCTGCGCCCATACGCTGGTTAGCACGGCGCTGCTGCATCTGTTCATCTTTGCTGAGACGCACTTCAACCGCTTCTTCCTCGTCCGGACGCGCGTTCTTCTGTTCCAGCGCGGCTTTCTCGGCTTCAGCACGGCGCTGTAGCTGAGGACGAACGCCCTTACGCCACAGCAGCCACGCGACAATCAGCACCAGCAGCCAGCGGCCTGCGGACATCAGCTGATCGAAGAACGCCTGCTGTTGCCAGAACGGCAGTTCGCCACCGGTCTCATCCACCGGGTTGAACGGTGAGTTCACAACGTTGAGGGTATCGCCACGTTTTTCAGAGAAGCCCATCGCTTCGCGGGTTAAATCTTCGATCTGCTTCATCTGCTCCGCCGTGAGCGGCAGCGGTTTACCGTCCGGCAGCGTTTTGTAGTTCACCACCACGGCAACAGAGAGACGCTGAATATCGCCCGTGTTCAGTTTGGTATGGCGGATAGTCCGGTCGACTTCGTAGTTGGTCGTTTCGTTACGGCTGCTGTTACGCGGGCCGGTACTGTTCGCGGCCGAGGTCGTCTGCTGATTCGTTTGCTGACCGTTCTGCGGGTTTGCCGGCGGGGTGGAGATTGGCGCGGCGTTGGCAGGCGCAGGCTGGTTAGAGAGCGCGCCCGGCACACCGCCAGGATACTGTCCGCCGACCTGTTCCGTCTCATTGATCTGACGCGAGCGTAACACGGCGCGGGAGGCATCCCCGTTCGGGGCGTACTGCTCTTCGGTCTGTTCTTTATTCGAGAAATCAATCTGCGCTGTGACCTGCGCGTGTACGTTGCTGCTGCCGACCACCGGGCCCAGAATCGCTTCGATGCGACGCTGGAGACGGCCTTCCACATCCGCGGCGTATTTCAGCTGAGCGTCGTTGAGATCGCGCCCGGCGGTGTTGGACTGCGTCAGCAGATGACCACTCTGATCCACCAGCGTAACGTTACCCGGCGGCAGGCCGGCCACCGCACTGGAGACCAGGTGCGTGACGGCGCTGATCTGCCCTTCATCCAGCGCACGGCCAGGTTCGAGGTTAACGGTCACAGAGGCCGAAGGGGACTTTTGTTCACGGACAAACAGGGACGGCTTAGGCATCGCCAGGTGCACGCGGGCACTTTTCACCGGGCCTAAGGTTTCAATCGTACGGGCCAGCTCACCTTCCAGCGCGCGCTGATAGTTAACCTGCTCGCTGAACTGACTGATGCCGAATTTTTCCTGATCCAGCAGTTCAAACCCAACCGCGCCGCCTTTTGGCAGCCCCTGCTGGGCGAGACGCAGGCGAAGCTCGTGCACTTTATCTGCCGGTACTTCAAGCGCACCACCGTTATCGGCAAAGCGATACGGGATGTTCATCTGGGTTAACTGGGTGACGATGGCACCGCCATCCTGGTCGGAAAGGTTGCTGTAGAGCGTGCGGTAATCCGGGCTTTTTGCCCATAAGACCATCGCGACAACGATCGCAATGGCGGCAGCGCCTGCCACAATCAACGGGATCTTAGGGTTGGCGCGAAGGCGGTTCATCCACTCGAGTGATTTATTCTGTGGCGCTGTCGATGCTGCTGTCGCACTCATTGCGCACCTCTTAAATCCTGGTGGTTTACGTTATTCGTGTAGAGAAACAAAACTGACTCCCGGGTCGGCAAACACGACAAAAGTTCCATACTGATGGCCCTGCCATTATTTGATGATTCGGGATTTTCTATGCGTCAAATAACCTGGTTTTTTAACGCTATTTACCGCCATTATCTTATTGACAAGCTGTTAGTCTTGACCTCGTAAAAAACCATCCAGGGGAGAGTCATGGCTATACAGGGCATTGAAGGGGTACTCAGTCAGTTACAGGCAACGGCGATGACCGCCCGTAATCAGAGCGTGGCTGACCAGCCGCCGGGCGTTAGCTTCGCCGGTCAACTGCATGCGGCGCTGGACCGGATCAGCGACAAGCAAAACGCGGCCCGTACCCAGGC
Source organism: Enterobacter cloacae complex sp. S1 (assembly GCF_014930525.1). Classification (NCBI taxonomy): domain Bacteria; kingdom Pseudomonadati; phylum Pseudomonadota; class Gammaproteobacteria; order Enterobacterales; family Enterobacteriaceae; genus Enterobacter; species Enterobacter cloacae complex sp. S1. Next base: position 212,827 of record NZ_JADBRE010000020.1, on the reverse strand, counting down.
TGAGAGATTTACCCTTGGCGAACCCGGCGTGGCGCTCAACGATGTGATGGCCGATCTGCAAAAAGCGTCGGTGTCATTGCAGATGGGGTTGCAGGTGCGTAACAAGCTGGTGTCGGCATACCAGGAAGTGATGGGGATGCAGGTTTAATCAATACCTATCTTACGCTGGCAGCCTGATGGCTTTAATGCCACAATATTTTTTTCTTCGCATGCAGGAAAGATGATGAAAAAAGTAGCAATTGTGGCTGCGATGCTGACGTTAGCGGGATGTGTTCAGGTAGATAACTATCAGGAAGTGATTAAGCACCCGGTACCTTCGCAACTGGCAGGTTACTGGCAGTCGAAAGGGCCGCAGAGCGCGATGGTGAGCCCGGAAGCGATCGCCACGCTGGTGGTGACGCCAGAGGGGGATACGCTGGATTGCCGTCAGTGGCAGCGCGTTATCGCGGTGCCGGGTAAGATCATGCTGCGTTCAGATGATTATTATAACGTGACGCGTAAGCTGGATGTCTATCCGCTGGAGCGTGATGGGGCGGCGCTGGAGTATGACGGTATGGAACTGTACAAGGTTGACCGTCCAACGGTGGAATGCGCAGATTACCTGAGCAAGAATCCGCTGGAGAGTAAGCTTCCGTAGCGGTAAAAGCAAAACGGCAATCATATTGCCGTTTTTTAGGGTTTGCTCCCTCTCCCGGTGGGAGAGGGTCGGGGTGAGGGCATCAGACCGCACTGTTCCAGCACTACAGCGCGTCCTCAATCACCCAGACGCTGACGCTTCCCCCGTTACAGAAGAACGTCCCTTCGCCATCTGCCGCCGTGGTCACGGTTTCCTCGCGGTTGCCTAAAAAATCACGCCAGGTCTTATTGCCGTAATTCTCCCCGAGGCAGATGGTCTTCTCGCCGTCATCACCATTCGACAGCACCACCACACAGCCCGGGTGCTCCTCAGTCCCGCTGCGGCTGAACGCAATGCAGTTTGGATGATCGAAAAACAGCGTCTGCACGCCGTGGGCAAAACGCTGCCGGGCGAGGATCAGCTCGTGGAGCTGTTCAATCACCGGCATATCGATGTGATACGTCTCGCCATCCCCGCCGGTGTCGTCATAGCTGGCGCTAAAAAGATCCGGGTAGAATACGCTCGGCACGCCGTTTTCACGCAGCAGGATGAGCGCGTAGGCCAGCGGTTTGAACCAGGCTTCAACCGGGGCTTCCAGCGCCTGCAAGGGTTGGGTATCGTGGTTGGCTACCAGCGTCACGGCATGGAACGGATCGGCTTCCACCAGCGTACCGGTGAAAATCTGGCTCATATCGTAGTCGCGTCCCTGGCGTGAGGCTTCGTGAAATTTCATTTGCAGTGGCGCATCAAACAGCATGGTTTTACCGTCCACCTGATTGATGTAGTGCTGCAATTTATCCACTTCGTGAGACCAGTATTCCGCCACGATAAACAGCGGCTGTGGGGCCACCTCCTGGACGTGCTCAATCCACTCTTTGTAGAACCAGGCCGGGATGTGTTTTACCGCGTCCAGGCGGAAGCCGTCGCAGTGGGTTTGCTCCATCACCCAGCGCGCCCAGTATTTGATCTCCTCCGTCACCGCATGGTTGCGAAAATCGATATTTTCACCCATCAGGTAATCGAAATTGCCCATCTCGTCGTCGACCTGATCGTTCCAGCCTTCGCCGGTGTAGTCGTTCACGATTTTGAAGATACCGTCCTCATTGGGGTTTTCAATGTGGTCGATACCGCTGAAGCATTTGTAATCCCAGATGAACTGCGAATACTGCCCGGCCCGAACGGGGAAGGTGTAGCGCGTCCAGGCTTCGCATTCGATGATCTCATCGCTGATTTGGGTGCGATCCTGAGCATCCACGCGCTGCACGCGGACGGGTTCCTTTTCATCGGCCCCCATTTTATGGTTGACCACCACGTCCAGAAGCACCGCAATCTGGTTGCTTTTTAAGGCGTTGATGGCCTCCAGCAGCTGGGCTTTATCGCCGTATTTGGTGGCGACGCTGCCTTTCTGGTCAAACTCACCGAGGTCGAAAAGGTCATAAGAGTCATACCCGACGGAATAGCCGCCGGATGCCCCCTTATATGCCGGCGGTAACCAGACCATATTGATGCCGATTTCGTTCAGGTTGGGGGCTAATGCCGTGACTTCTCGCCACAGTTCACCGCCAGCAGGGTAATACCAGTGAAAACATTGTAACAGGGTGGGGTTTTTCATCGTCCGTGCTCCAGAAGCCGTTTGGCTGACTTCTGGAGTATGGATCAAGAATCGCTAACGTGTATTAGTGATTCATCTCTCCGGGAAATAATATGTTGCCCGAAAGCCTGCCGTAGGTGACGTTGACGTTTTTTTGCTTATTGGTTTGGGCAATAAGACCGCTCAGCTCGCTCATTCTTTCCTGAAGCAACTCTTTAAGAATGAGTTCATTCTGAAGCACCTGATTCAGGATGACCATCGCCTGGTCCTGAATGTACTTGCTGTCAGGCGGAAAAGGGGTCGTGCTGATCTCTTCAACCAGCGAAACGTAGGCAACCTCCCGATCGATTAGCTCATCCCATTTCCCGGATTGAGCAAGGCCTAGCATGGTATTGCTAAGCGCATAAAGAGCATGCCACTTTTTTAGGGATAAGCTGGAGTCTTTCATTACAGTTAATCCTGCTTGGGAGAATAACCCGGGCCGATTTGCTTCCAGGCGTCGGAAATATTGAGCAGAAGAGCCTCGACCTCGGTAATAGCCTCAATGTCATTGCGCAGGTTTGCATGTAACAGACGGCGTACCATATAGTCATAAAGCGCAGAAAGGTTGTGGGGAAGTTCTCCCCCCACATCCATATTTAACCCTGCCTTCAGGCCATTTTCGATAATATTAATGGCCTTAGACAGGGCCTCGCCCTTAGCGGGAATATCCCCTTGCTCAAGGAAAAGGCGCGCCCGTATAAGCGCGCTATGGATACCGTCGAATAACATGACAACCAACTGGTGCGGGCTGGCACTCAAGACAGCAGATTCAAGACCTACCTGCTGATAGGCTTGTACACCAGATTTGCTATACATATCGGTTCCTTTCTTACTTACTGCTGAACTGTTGGTTCAAATAAGTGGCCGTACTGTTGAATTTGGTGACCAGCTTATCCAAATCGTTAAACTGCTTTTTATAGCGCGCCATCGTGGCTTCGATGGACAGCTCCATCGCGTCGTAACGTTTACCGATGGACTTAAGCGTGGCGTTGATACCGTCCTTCGCATTCTGAATAACGCCCTCTTTACCGACAGAGGTGCTCAGCATATCGGTCAGCTTGTTATTCATCTGCGTGGCGAAACCGGTCGTTTTGCCGTCACCCACATAATAGGCCTGCACGCCAGCAGGATCTTCCGTGAGGATTTTGGTTAATTTTTTATCATCGATCTTCAGGTTGCCAATTGCGCCATCTGCACCTTTAACCGGGTCCTGCGTAATACCAAGCTGCGCCATGATGGCATAAGAGCCGCTCTGCACATTGGTCAATAAAGCACGCAGATCGGATTGTACTCCGCGGATAGTACTGTCACCCATGAGTACGCCGTTGTTCGACGACTGGGCGGTTGCACCCACCGCAGGCGGCTCATACTTGGTCAGCGAGGCAATGGTGGACTGCAGCGCGTTGTAGGCAGTAACCCATTCCGTAATGGCTTTTTTGTTATCGTCTGTCGAGCGCGCTACCGTCAGGGTTTCATCTGCCGTGCTCGGCGCTTTCAGGGTTAACGTAACCCCGGGCAGGGCGTCAGTGATGGTATTGCTCTGGCGAACAATTTGGATACCGTTCACGTTAACGACGGCATTCTGCGACTTCACCTGCTCGTTAAGCGCGCCGCTGCCGATGACGGCATTCAGCGTATCGTCCCCGGTTACCGTTACGGTCATATCGGAATCGGTACCCGTGGTTTTGGAGGTCAGCATCAGGCGATAGTCGCCGTCGTCGGCCTTCACCACGCTTGCCGATACGCCGCCGTTGGCCGCGTTAATGGCTTTCGCAATCCCGTTCAGCGACGTGTCGCCATCGGCAAGCGTAACCGTCAGCGGCTTGCTGTCGGCTCCGGCCTGGGTGATGGTAATGGTTCGGCTGTTGGAACCGGTTGTGCCGCCTAACTGCTTTGTATTGCTGTCAATGGTGCCGGGCGCGGTCGTCAGAACCTGGCCTTTCGCAATCTTGCTGACGTTTACGGTGACATCGCCAACGTTGGCGCTGGAGGTACTGACCGCCGAGAACGCGGTGTTGGTGCTGCTAATTGACGTGGAGTTCCAGGTATCCGTTTTTGCCAGCTTGGCAGCTGCGGTTTGCAGGGTCGTCAGGGCGCTTTGCAGTTTGCCGTAACCGGTAATTTGCGCGTCGTAAGTCGTTTTCTGTTTGGCAATGGCCGTTAATTTTGTCTCTTCTGCAGCCTGGAGCTTATCGTACAGATCCTGCAGGCCGGGCATGCCCACCCCGAGATTACTGATTGTCGCCATGTAATATTCCTTCTCAATGGATGTTTCAGTCGTTTATCGGCCAGGCTGGCAAAAAGTTTACGGCGAGCCAAAAAAATTTATCGCTTAAAAAGCGTGCATACAGGCAGCATCAGGCATCGTCATTTTGCATGCTTAAATTAGTGCTGGCGCCGGTTTAATGTAAATAAAACCTTATAAAACAATGAATTAAATATTTTCTTCGATATTTTCTAAAGTCTGCTGCCAGGGCGTCGATAACCTTGTTGACGGTGAGAGACGCCGTGAGTGTTAGGCACCGACCCTAGAAACCATTTTTGAAGGAATTAAAATTATGGCAGTTATCAATACTAACCTGTTGTCCCTGACCACTCAGAACAACCTGAACAAATCTCAGTCTTCTCTGGGCACCGCTATCGAGCGTCTGTCTTCCGGTCTGCGTATCAACAGCTCTAAAGATGACGCTGCTGGTCAGGCGATTGCCAACCGTATGAATTCTCAGATCAAAGGGATGACTCAGGCTGCACGTAACGCTAACGACGGTATCTCTCTGGTTCAGACCGCTGAAGGTAACCTGAACGAGATCAACTCCAACTTACAGCGTATCCGTGAGCTGGCTGTTCAGGCTGCGAACGATACTAACGGCACCACTGACTACACCTCAATCAGCACTGAAATCACTCAGCGGCTGGGTGAAATCGACCGTATCGCTGGCGCTGCTAACTTCAACGGCAAAAAACTGCTGGACGGTAGCCAGACTGCTTCCCTGAACATCCAGGTTGGCGCGGGTACTGGCGCTACTGATAGCATCGCTATCACCACTGGCGCACTGATCAATGCTAAAGCAACCAGCCTCGACACTGGCCTGACCGGTACTATCACCGACAACAGCACTGCTAAAGCGTTCATCACCGCCGCAGACAACGCTATCTCTAAAATTGATACCGCTCGTTCAAACATGGGTGCGATTCAGAACCGTTTCGAATCTACCATCAACAACCTGAACAACTCTATCACTAACCTGTCTGCTGCTCAGTCCCGTATCCAGGACGCTGACTACGCAACTGAAGTTTCTAACATGTCTCGCGCGCAGATCCTGCAGCAGGCTGGTACTTCCGTGCTGTCTCAGGCAAACCAGGTTCCACAGGCGATGCTGTCCCTGCTGCGTTAATAGCCGCAAAATATGTAAAAAAGGTTGCTGGAAACAGCAGCCTTTTTTTTCACTATTTATCCTTAAAAATACCCGCGCGTAATCTGCAAAATAAGGCTGCATTTAGCAGCGTTTTCCCGCCATCACCCCCCGTAGCGCAGTGGTACTCTGCCTAAAATCTCTTTTTCCGGTCGTCTGACGACAGTTTACCGATGAGTTATAAGATGAGTGAATTCGCACGTAGCCGGGCTATGCGTCAGTTTTATCGGGATGTCTTTACCCGGTTTATCGATCTCCCGGAAGCCGACGTTATGCCCGCAAACATCGCGGCGGAAATCTTCAGTTTTAAGAGCGCCAATATTACCGCCCTCGAGCCGACGATCCGTGCGGCAGAAACGGGGCTGGAGGCGGAAAAAGATGCGGCCTTAAAAAATATGCTGTGCGCGATCGTGCTGGCCAACGGCGCGCTGAATGACGCCCGCACTGGCGAAGGAGAGGTATTATCCGCAGACCAGCGCGCCCGGCTTACCGAATATATCGTCTCGGCCCTAAAAGCCGACAGCAATAGTAATTATCTTGTCGCCGCCATTCAGCTGTTATTCCGGGTGAACGAAATCAGTTCAGCGCTATTTTTGATAAACAATAATCTTTCGCTGGTAAGCAGCTCGGCTCCGGTACTGAAAATCCTGCTGCTGATCTGTTTAATGGAAAACGACTTCAACCAGGCGATGGTGGTGATCCAGGCGCTGACCGCGGATGCGTCGTTGATTGGCGAAGATCCCATGGCCCTGCTGATGATCGCCTGTGGGATCTACAGGCTCGGGGGCATTCCGGATTCTTACATCGATTTCCGATCGCTGAACGCAAGTGAAGGCGTGGTGAAGGCGGGAGCCTTTGAAAACTGGATTGAAAAAAACTCAGCCAGTAAAACGACGGTGTTGTTAACCTGCGATAGCGAGGAGTATTTCGAACACGCCGTACCGATGCTGTACTCCCTGTATGACACCAACCGCGACGTGCTGGATGTTCACCTGCATCTTTTTAACGGTAGCGATGCGGTTAAAGCAAGCCTGACGGCGCTTCGGGAACAGCTTCCTGAACTTAACCTCTCTGCCAGCCATGAAAAAATAGCCAGTAACGCGGACGCGTCGGTAGTCAGCGCTGCCCGTCGTATCGTTTTCCTGCGCCATGCACTGGCGACCTTCAATACGCCCGTTATTGCCATAAACACGAATGTGCTGGTGCGCAAGCCCTGGACGGAGCCCGACGCGCCGCTGCTGCTGTTACAGACCGAAGCCGCTCCTTTCTGGGAGGAGGTCTTTGCCGGTTTCATCTACGCCAGACCCGGCGGCGTCGCGCAGCGCTATCTCGACCGGGTGGCGCACTTTATCGACGATAACCTCGCCAGCGGCAACTACGCGCCGGGCCTGGAGCAGGTCGCACTCTTTTCCTGTCTGGACTGCCTGTCGCCAGAGGACCATCGCGCCATCACGCGAGCCGAGCGTCGCGTAATGCTGGACAGCGAGGCGGGTGAAGAGGCGTTCAGCTGGGTGACGATAAAGGAAGAAGGGCCATGTCAGGCCTATAAATCGGCGCTCATCCGCCAGTACCAGCGCTGAACCTGGCCTGTAATAACGAGAATCTGGAATAAACGTGACGACACTGTATCCCTACTATCGGGTTAGCCCTGAGTCCCTCCATGCCTCTGCGCGGCTTAATCACCTGGCTGCGCCGCTGCCCGCGTTTGCCCGCGTCCTTGAGATGGGCTGCGGATCGGCAACGCGCCTGATAATGCATGCCTGGGCGTATCCCGAGAGTATCGCCATTGGCGTGGATATTGATGAAGAGGCTATCCAGAAAGGGCAGCAGCATGCCGCAGAATTAGGATGTCAGAACGTTGAGCTCTTTGCCGCGGGGTTAGGGGATTTACTGGCTGCCGATCCCGGCGAGTTTGATTACATCATTATTCACCAGACCTTTGCTTTTCTGGGGAAAAGCGAGCGGGAAGCCTTGCTGAAGTGGTGTCACGCGCATTTATCGGCCAGCGGCGTTATCGCCATAAAATGGTCCGTACTGCCCGGCAGTTCTGCGCGCCTGACGCTGGGAGAAGCGTTACGGTTTCATCTTGAACGAGCAGAAGAGGGAAGCGACCTGCTGGCATCCGCCCGCGCCATGCTCAGCTTTATGCTGTTAACGCTGGAGGAGGGCCCGCTCAGGAATGAAGTCCGGCTTGCTGAAGAAATGGACGACAACGCGCTGGTTCTGGCCTACTTAAGCCCGACCGACGGAGCCTGTACGCTTGCTGACTTCAGCGCGCAGGCCGAACAGATGGGCTTGCAGTATCTGGGTGACGTACTGCCGCAGTCGGAGCTGGGAGGCTACTATAACCCGACAACGGCACGGCTGCTGGAGGCCGTCAGCGACGGTGCCAGCAGAACGATGGCACAGCAGTATCTTGACTACGCCGTGCAGCGAGAAGAACGCTTCACCCTGCTTTGTCATCTGAACGCGATCTCGCCTCCTGCCGAACCGGATCTTGACCAGCTAAAAAACCTGCACTGGGCCGGCAGCTTTGTGCCGGTGGACGTGGATCCCGCAAAAGCGCCGCACGAATTCAGAAATAATAACGGCCGAATCATTCGTACCGACAACGCCATTATTATCCGCATCATGGAACTGCTGGGTAACGCCTGGCCGATGTCCTTAAGCTTCGAACAGCTGGTGCTTAACTGCCGTGCCCCTGAAACTCAGGAGGATTACCAGCAGACGGTATGGGAAGCCCTGAAAACGCTGTTTATGACCTGCGCTGATGGCTTCTTCTGGAGCGCCGCCCCCAGCGCATACAACGCCGCGCGGCATGATGAGCTGGTGCCGGTGGGGCGACTGCCCTCCGGGCGTCCTGCAGAGAATATCCCCCTCATGAACCTGTGGGGAGAGTGGGTCTCATTGACTCCCGACGAGTGGCATTACCTGCGGTTTGATATGAACAGGGCAGGGCAGGCGAACTGGGAACACTACTCGGCGCTGAAGGTTAAAGGGTTGCTTACGGGCTCGCCGGAGGCCTGGAAAAAACAGCTCCAGCGTTTCCTGCGAGCGGGCATGCTCGACGTGCTGAAATCGCAACTTTCTCTGCTGTTGTTATTGAGCGTCGAGTGGGCGCAGGGCGGAATGCTGCTGAAAGGCAATGCCGAACCCGAATTAGCCGATCCGGCCGTCGATGCGATTTACGAGCGGGCGAACGGCCTTATTCAAAAAGGGCGCTCCAAAGAGGCGCGGGAATACGCCCGCGAATTAATGGAGAAAAACCCCGACAATATTCACGTGCTTCGCTGCTACTCAAAAACGTGCGTATTGACCTCGGCCTGGGACGAGGCTCTGGCCTCGCTCTGCAGGCTGATGGGATATTATTTCTCCAGCCTTGATATCTATTACGATCTTGCCACGGTGCTCCAGCGTAAGCGTGAATTTTACGGATCCCGGCAGATCGTCCGCACCTTACTTCGCCTCAACAATAAGAATATTGACTACTGGCTCAGCCTGGCGTCGCTGCATCATGCGTATGGCGATATGTCGCTGGCAGAAAAATGCTGCAGGGAAATTATGCGCTTCCAGCACCCTGGCCCCAGCTCGCTTGGTCTTACCGGCATCGTCCTGAGTGACAATCATAAAATGGCCGAGGCGCGCTATTTCATGGAAAAGGCCGTCGAGCTCAGTAACTACAATTTTGGTTACTTCAGCAATTTACTCTTCGTGATGAGTCACGACGCCAGCGTGAAGGCGGATGAACTGCTGGAAAGGCATCTGGAATTTGGTCGTCGCGCTTCAGCCTGGGCTAAGGAGAGCGGGGTTAAGCTTGCGCTCGGCAATTCCCGGGAGCCTCAGCGCAGGCTCCGGCTCGGCTTTGTTTCCGGTGATTTGCGCAAGCACCCCGTGGCCAATTTCCTGCTGCCTTACTGGGACGCCATCAATCGTGAACAATATGATTTGGTTGCCTATAACACCCTTTTCCTCGAGGAGGATGACGTTTACTGCCACCTTCGCGAGAGCGCTACCCTGTGGCGCCAGGTGGATGCCATCAGCGATATCGAGCTGGCGAAGCTGATAGCGGAAGACGAAATCGATATTCTGTTCGATTTATCGGGCCATACCGCCTACAACCGGCTACCGGTCTTCGCCCTGCGTCCGGCCCCGATCCAGATAACCTGGATAGGCTATCCCGGCACGACCGGTATGAAGGAGATGGATTATATTCTGCTTTCATCGAGCCTGGCGCAGTCGCCGGCGCTTGAAGAACAGCTGGTGGAAAACGCGATGTTCGTCGCAACGCGTAAGAGCTTCCAGCCCCATCCGCGAAGCCCGGACATTAACCCATTGCCCGCGCTTCGCAACGGCTATATTACGTTTGCCAGCTTTAACCGTTCTAAAAAAATAAACGACCAGGTTCTGGACGCATGGGCCGCTATTTTACAGGGCTATCCTGAGGGGCGCTTGTTGATAGGTAACATGACCGACGCCGAAATGATCGCGGCCATGACAAAACGTCTCAGGCAGCGTGGTATTTCTCAGGACCGGCTGCTTTTCAGAGGGCTGGTCGAACTGGACGAGTACCTGGCCCTGCATCATGAAATTGATATTTTGCTCGATGCATTCCCCTACAGCGGCGGAACGACCACGCATCACGGGGCGTGGATGGGCGTGCCGACATTGACGATGAATGGCCCAACCATACCTTGCCAGCAGGGCGTCGATATTATGCGTTCTTACGGGCTGGAGCAGTTTATTGCGGCAGATGAAGCCGATTATATTTCCATGGCCACCGGCTGGAGTAAACGTATTCCCGAGCTGGCTGAAATACGTCAGGGGATGCGGGAGCGGATCCCGGTCGACCATGTACCCGATTTTAACGTTGCTGAAAACTTTGAACGGGCGCTGCGCGAAGCGTGGGGGATCTATTGCCGTGGAGAAAAACCGCATGCCTTCCTCATTGCTGAAGAGCGCGCATAAATGAACATCGCTAATAACGCAGGCCGTCTGGAAAAAATTTGCCGGTATCAATACCGAGGTACGCTATGAGTGAAATTTACGTAACCAGTCCTTTTTTGCCTCCTCTGGAAGAGTTTATCCCCTATCTGGAGCAAATATGGCAAAACAAGACCCTGACGAACGGCGGGCCTTTTCACCAGCAGCTTGAAGAAGCGCTGGCGGAATATCTTGGCGTAAAGCACCTGTCGCTGTTTGCTAACGGTACGCTGGCCTTGCTGACGGCGTTTCAGGCACTGCGTCTGAGCGGCGAGGTGATCACCACGCCTTATTCCTTTGTTGCAACCTCGCATAGCCTGCTGTGGAATGGCTTAACGCCCGTCTTCGCTGATATCGATCCCCGAACCTATAATATTAATCCGGATCGTATCGAAGAATTAATTACGCCGCATACCACGGCAATTTTACCTGTCCACTGTTACGGTATTCCTTGCGACATCGATAAAATCCAGAAAATTGCGGACGTTTACGGTTTGCGGGTTATTTATGATGCCGCACACGCCTTTAACGTGCGTAAAAATGATGTCAGTATTTTAAACCACGGCGATTTATCGATACTCAGCTTCCATGCCACCAAAGTCTTTAATACCTTTGAGGGCGGGGCGATTATATCCCAGGATCTGAAAACCAAGCAGCGCATCGACTATCTCAAGAATTTTGGCTTTGCTGGTGAAACCCGCATCGTGGCCCCGGGGATTAACGCCAAAATGAATGAAGTGGAAGCCGCGTTTGGCCTGCTTCAGCTTAAGCATATCGATAAAGCCCTGGAGGAGCGCAAGGCGCTCCATCAACGCTATTGCGACCTCCTGGAGGGGCTGGAAGGATTAACGTTCGTCGACGTGCCAGACGATGTGAGCTGGAATCACGCCTATTTTCCGGTGCTCATTGAGCCGGAATTTGGCAGAAGCCGCGACGAAGTCTATGCGCTATTCAAGGCAGATAATATTCTGACGCGCCGCTATTTCTATCCGCTGATCAGCTCCTTTGCCATGTACAGAGGTTTCCCAACCTCGGCGGAAGAGCATCTGCCTGTGGCGAACGCTATCGCCGACAAGGTGCTGTGCCTGCCTGTTTATCCGGGATTAACGTCACAGGATCAGGATCGGGTGGTGAATGCCCTGAAGCGCGCCGCGCTGCCCGGGCGGTTACCGTCTGACGAGTCAACAATACTCACGGCGCTGGCGGTATGACGATGACGCGTACTGCCATGATCCTTGACGCGGGCTTTGCCTCACTGCCCTTGCAGCAGGCCATTAAGGCGGCGGGTTTTCGCACGCTCGCCTGTAGCGGAAAAGCCCAGGACGCGGGGATGAAATATGCTGACGCGGCCTGCGTGCAAAATTATGCCGACAGCGACGCCGTGCTGGCGATTGCCCGTACTGAAAACATTACCGCGCTTTCCCCGGGCGTAACCGACGTCTCTTACCTATCTGGCTGTCGGGTCGCGCAGGCGCTGGGCCTTCCAGGCTTCGACGAGCCCGACGTCAGCGATCTTCTCTTTCTTAAGGACCGTTTCAGGAAATGGGCCAGCGCCCGGGGATACCCTATCCCGCAGGCCGCCGGCAGCCTTCATGAGGCGCGCGCTATGGCGTTTCCGCTGCTGGTTAAACCCGTTGATGCCTACAGCGGAAAGGGGATTTCACTGATTCATCAGCCGTCAGAGCTGGATGAGGCGGTAAATATCGCCCGTGCGGCATCGGCAGGAGGGGAGTGCGTCATTGAAATGTTCTGCCAGGGGGCCCTGTACAGCCACTCCGCCTTTATCCGCGGTGGGCAAATCGTCTGCGAATTTTTTGTCGATGAGTACTGCACGGTCTACCCGTGGCAGGTGAATAGCAGCTGCCTGAGCGTCAACCTCAGCGAGCCGATGCGCGACCGCATCAGCGAGTGCATGCAGGCCATCGTCAGTGATTTGAATCTGGTAGACGGTTTGTTGCATACCCAGCTTATCGCTGACGAAGAGGCATTTTGGCTGATTGAGGTTACCCGCCGCTGCCCCGGCGATCTCTACTCGAAGCTGATTGAGTTCTCAACGGGCATAGATTATTGCCGCGAATTTGTCGCCCCCTTTATCGGTGAGCAGAGCGCGTTTGCGCACCGGCGACCGGCGCGCCAGCGCTACATTGCGCGCCATACGGTCTCCAGCGAACGGCAAAGCCGTTTCTTCGGCTTTAGCTACGCCTTGCTGCCGGCCACGGTCATGCAGGCTGTCCCGCTTAAACAGCCGGGCGATGAACTCGGGCCTGCCCCCGGGGATCGCGCCGGGCTGGTATTTGCGGAGTTTACCGAACTTACTGCCATGGCGCGCCACACGCCGCAGCTAAAAAACTATTTCTCTTTTACTACGTTGTAAGGACCGGATTATGAACAGGCCGCTGTCACTCGGATTTATCGGCGGTGGGATCAATTCCGCCATCGGCTTGACCCACAAAATCGCCAGCCAAATGGATGGACATTTCCAGCTCACGGCGGGCTGCTTTAGCCGCGATGTGTCCCTGAACCAGCAGACGGGGCGGGCCTGGGGGCTTAACGACGAGTCCATCTACACCAGCGCGGTTACCCTGCTGGAAGAACAGCACGCGCGGCTGGATGCCGTGGTTATCCTGACGCCTACGCCGGCCCACCGTGAAATTATCATGGCCGCTCTGGAGTACGGGCTGCCGGTTATCAGTGAAAAAGCGTTGGTTGCCAGCGCGGGCGACGCGCGGGATATCGCCCGGCGCGTGGCGGACATGAAAGGGCAACTGTACGTCACCTATAACTACACCGGTTATCCCATGGTTCGCGAACTGCGCGAGCGCCTGCTCAACGGCGAGCTGGGCAAAATTCAGCACGTCATGGTCGAAATGCCGCAGGAAGGGTTTATTCGCAGCCGTGAGGATGGCAGCGTGCCGCAGCCTCAGGAATGGCGACGCGTTGACGGGGACATTCCCACCGTTTCGCTCGACCTTGGTGTCCATGTTCACCAGCTGGTGGAGTTTCTGACGGACAGGCAAGCCGAAGATGTCTATGCGATCAACAGCACCTTTGCGCGCGTATCGGACGTTGTCGATACGGTGAACCTGGTGTCCCGCTATGGCGACGATATGGTTTGCAACTACTGGTATGGCAAAGCGGCGCTCGGTTACCGCAACGGCCTGCGCATCCGCATCTATGGATCGCTGGGCAGCGCGGAGTGGCTGCAGATGGAACCCGAATATCTCCGTCTTGCCGATGAACACGGCAACGTGCGGCTTATCGACCGCACGGCGGGAGATAACAGGGTGGCTAATCAGCCGCGCTATTGTCGTTTTAAGGCAGGGCATCCCGCCGGCTTTATTGAGGCGTTTGCTAACTATTACGCCGACATCGCCGCCAGCTTACGCGGTGAGCCTACAGGATACAGCCTCAGCTGCGATACCGCCGTTCGCGGCCTGGAGTTTCTCGAAAAAGCGCAGCAGAGCGCGGTGACGTCTGCGAAAGTCGATTTGCATCGTTAACAAAGGTTTAGCTGAGGACCACATGACATTACTGGAACAAATACAGGGCTACGATAATCACTTCGTTGAAAGCATCCGCGCTATGCATGCCAGCGGTCTTCCGCTGGTGCTGTACGGCGCAGGCTGCCTCGGGCAGATGACCGCGGAATTTATGTTCCGGGAAAATATGCCTCTCGATAAGGTGGCATTAAACCGACAGTACCTGACCGAGGGCATGACCTTCCACGGCCTGCCGGTGGTGCCGATTGAAGATCTCATTGAACAGCCCGGCGAATTTAACTGTATCGTGGCGCTACAGTACGTAAGCGAAGCGTTGCAGTACGAATTACGTCGCGGTGGTGCCAACGTGCTGGTATACGATCCCGCGTTTATCGGCGTCAGCACCCGTCTATGGTATACCCCGTCGTTTTGCGCCGGGCATAGCGACGTCCTCGAAGAGGTCTATGCAGTCCTGGCAGACGAACGCTCAAGAGAAACGCTGGTCGCATTCCTGAAGCAGCGTCTGAGCGCAACGCGTGGCTATTACCAGACGATCTACGAGCCAGCTCACTATTTCCCTGCCGATGTTCTCCGTCTACAGGATAACGAAGTCTTCATCGATTGCGGTGCCTACAATGGCGACAGCATCGGCGCGTTTATGCAGGAAGTGGAGCGCCAGCAGGTCGCGATGCCGGAAAAAATTGTCGGTTTCGAACCGGATGCCGGTAATTATGCTCAGCTTTGTGACAATACGCGTCGGTGGCCATTCTGCCAGCCGGTGCAAAAAGGGGTGTGGGATAATAAAATCGTTCTCTCTTTTCAGTCGGGAAATGCCCTCTCTTCACGCCTTGTGGAGCAAAGCAGCAATACCGTCACCATTGAGCTGGACAGCATCGATAATATCCTCCAGGGCAGTAAAGCCACATTTATAAAAATGGATGTCGAAGGGGCGGAGCTTAAAGCACTGGAGGGCGCCGCTGAGACTATTCGGACCTGGCAGCCGCTGCTGGCAATTAGCCTTTATCATAAACCGGAAGATCTGCTGACTATTCCGCAATATATTCAGTCACTCAGCGCAGATTACGCCTTTTATCTTCGCGGCCACCATCCGGAACTGGCTTTTGAACTGGTTTTATATGCTGTGCCAGCGTCGAGGATTATAAAGTAATAGGCAAATAACCCCCCATTTCACCCATTATTCATCCAATTGATTACCCTCCAGAATCGGATAATCATGCCGATAACTCAACTAACGCAGGGCTGTTTATCGTGAATTCACTCTATACCGCTGAAGGTGTAATGGATAAACACTCGCTGTGGCAGCGTTATGTTCCGCTGGTGCGTCACGAAGCATTGCGCCTCCAGGTGCGTTTGCCGGCGAGCGTGGAACTGGACGATCTGCTACAGGCGGGCGGTATCGGGTTATTGAATGCAGTTGACCGGTACGACGCTCTGCAAGGAACGGCATTTACGACTTACGCAGTGCAGCGTATTCGTGGTGCGATGCTGGACGAGCTGCGCAGCCGCGACTGGGTGCCGCGCAGCGTTCGCCGCAACGCGCGCGAAGTGGCGCATGCGATGGGGCAGCTGGAACAGGAGCTGGGGCGCAACGCGACGGAAACCGAAGTAGCGGAGCGTCTGGGCATTCCTGTTGAAGAGTATCGCCAGATGTTGCTCGATACCAATAACAGCCAACTCTTCTCTTATGATGAGTGGCGCGAAGAGCATGGCGATAGCATCGAGCTGGTGACCGATGAACACCAGCAAGAAAACCCGTTACACCATTTACTGGAAGGGAATTTACGCCAGCGCGTGATGGAAGCGATTGAAGCTTTACCGGAACGTGAGCAACTGGTGTTAACCCTCTATTACCAGGAAGAGCTCAATCTCAAAGAGATTGGCGCCGTGCTGGAGGTGGGCGAGTCACGGGTGAGCCAGCTGCACAGCCAGGCCATTAAACGCCTGCGCACAAAACTGGGTAAGTTATAGGTGAGTCATTCGCCTTGGAAATGCCGCACAACGTATTGACAACCAGGAGTTATCATGACGGTGCAGCAATCTAAAAGACGGCCTTTAAGCCGCTACCTGAAAGACTTTAAACACAGCCAGACGCATTGCGCCCACTGTAAAAAATTACTCGACCGCATCACGCTGGTTCGTCGCGGTGAAATCGTGAACAAGATTGCGATTTCCCGCCTCGACACGCTGATGGATGAAGCCGCCTGGCTTGAAGAGCAAAAAGAGTGGGTAGCGCTTTGCCGTTTCTGTGGCGATCTCCATTGCAAAGAGCAAAGCGACTTCTTCGATATTATCGGCTTCAAGCAATTCCTGTTTGAACAAACGGAGATGAGTCACGGCACCGTGCGTGAATACGTGGTTCGCCTGCGCCGCCTGGGTCAGCATTTGACCATGCAAAATATCTCCCGCGATCTGCTGACGACCGGATACCTGGATGAAAATCTGGAACCCTGGTTGCCCGCCACCAGTACCAATAATTACCGCATCGCGCTGCGAAAGTACGCGCAATATAAAGTCCAGATGCCGGGCGTCATAAAGCAGAAAGTCCGCGCCGGAACAACTTCTGATATATATTAAAAAAGAATAAGATGTAGCGCAGCCGCCTTTGACGTTGCAGGCGATTTCTCTACACTACTCAAAAATTCCACTGTATCGGGGTACTTATGAAATTAGCACTTCTGGGTCGTCAGGCGCTGATGGGGATGATGGCCGTTGCGCTGGTCGCGGGGATGAGCGTGAAAACGTTCGCGGCAGAGAATCTGCTCAACAAAGTTAAAGAGCGCGGCACGCTGCTGGTTGGGCTGGAAGGAACCTATCCTCCGTTCAGCTTCCAGGGCGACGACGGTAAACTGACCGGTTTTGAAGTGGAGTTTGCGCAGGAGCTGGCAAAACACCTCGGCGTTAAAGCCTCCCTGAAACCCACCAAATGGGACGGGATGCTGGCGTCACTGGATTCCAAACGTATTGACGTGGTGATTAACCAGGTAACCATTTCTGACGAGCGTAAGAAGAAGTATGACTTCTCCACGCCGTACACCGTGTCCGGTATTCAGGCGCTGGTGAAGAAAGGTAACGAAGGCAGCATCAAATCCGCAGCGGATCTGAAAGGTAAGAAAGTCGGCGTCGGTCTGGGCACCAACTACGAAGAGTGGCTGCGCCAGAACGTGCAGGGCGTGGACATCCGTACCTACGATGATGACCCGACGAAATACCAGGATCTACGCGTAGGCCGTATTGACGCCATTCTGGTGGACCGCCTGGCAGCGCTGGATCTGGTGAAGAAAACCAACAATACCCTGGCTGTCGCGGGTGATGCGTTCTCCCGTCAGGAGTCCGGCGTGGCGGTGCGTAAAGGTAACGAGGATCTGCTGAAAGCCATCGACGGCGCCATTGCTGAGATGCAGAAAGACGGCAGCCTGAAGGCGCTTTCTGAGAAGTGGTTCGGCGCAGACGTGACGAAATAAGTCTCTGACTGACAAAAAAAGGCGCTTTTAAAAGCGCCTTTTTTATTTCTCGCGCGTCTGCGTGCATAATGAAATAACAATTGTTTGCGTGACCGGAGGAACCATGTCACTACAGAATTTAACGCGCTTTCCTCGTCTGGAATTTATCGGCGCACCCACGCCGCTGGAGTATCTGCCGCGATTTTCTGACTATCTGGGGCGCGATATATTCATTAAGCGTGACGATGTGACGCCCATGGCGATGGGCGGAAATAAGCTGCGCAAGCTGGAATTTCTCGCCGCCGATGCCCTGCGCGAAGGCGCGGACACGCTGATCACCGCCGGGGCAATTCAGTCTAACCACGTTCGCCAGACGGCGGCAGTGGCGGCGAAGCTGGGACTCCACTGCGTTGCCCTGCTGGAGAACCCGATCGGGACGCAGGCAGAGAATTACCTGACTAACGGTAACCGTTTGCTGCTGGATCTGTTCAACGTGCAGGTTGAAATGGTCGACGCGTTGACCGACCCGGCTGCACAGCTCGACGAGCTGGCGACGCGTCTGGAAGCGCAGGGTTTTCGTCCGTACGTGATCCCGGTTGGCGGCTCGAATGCGCTGGGTGCCCTCGGCTATGTTGAGAGCGCGCTGGAAATCGCTCAGCAGTGCGAAGGCGCGGTGAGTTTATCCTCGGTGGTGGTGGCGTCCGGCAGTGCGGGGACCCATGCTGGTTTAGCGGTCGGGCTTGAGCAACTGATGCCGGAGGTCGAGCTGATTGGCGTGACGGTTTCCAGAAGCGTTGCGGACCAGAAGCCGAAAGTCGTCACCCTGCAACAGGCGGTGGCTGAACAGCTTGCGCTTCAGGCGAAGGCGGAAATACTGCTGTGGGATGACTATTTCGCGCCGGGCTATGGCACCCCCAATGATGAAGGGATGGAGGCGGTTAAGCTGCTGGCCCGTCTCGAAGGTATTCTGCTCGACCCGGTCTATACCGGCAAGGCAATGGCGGGCCTGATCGACGGCATCGCCCGCAAGCGCTTTAAGGATGAAGGACCCATTTTGTTTGTTCATACTGGCGGGGCGCCTGCGCTGTTTGCCTATCATCCTCATGTCTAAAAATCAGGTAGAAAAATAATAATGCAAGAAAGTATTCAACTGGTTATTGATTCGCTGCCGTTCTTGCTTAAGGGCGCGGTGTTTACTTTACAGCTCAGTATCGGCGGGATGTTCTTCGGGCTGGTGCTCGGGTTTGTGCTGGCACTGATGCGCATGTCGAACATCTGGCCGGTGCGGTGGCTGGCGCGGTTTTACATCTCCGTGTTCCGCGGAACGCCGCTTATCGCCCAGCTGTTTATGATTTACTACGGGCTGCCACAGTTCGGTATCGAGCTGGATCCGATCCCGGCGGCGATGATTGGCCTGTCGCTGAATACGGCGGCGTACACCTCTGAAACGCTGCGTGCGGCGATCTCGTCCATCGATAAAGGACAGTGGGAAGCGGCTGCCAGTATCGGGATGACCCCGTGGCAGACGCTGCGCCGGGCGATCCTGCCCCAGGCGGCGCGCGTGGCGTTACCGCCGCTGAGCAACAGCTTTATCAGCCTCGTGAAAGACACCTCGCTTGCGGCGACCATTCAGGTGCCGGAGCTGTTCCGTCAGGCGCAGCTGATCACCTCGCGCACGCTGGAAGTGTTTACCATGTATCTGGCGGCCTCGCTGATTTACTGGGTGATGGCGACGGTGCTGTCCGCTCTGCAAAACTATTTTGAAAACCAGCTTAACCGCCAGGAGCGTGATCCAAAATGAGTGCAATTGACGTTAAAAACCTGGTGAAAAAATTCCATGGACAAACGGTGCTGCATGGCATTGATCTTGAGGTTGAGCAGGGCGAAGTGGTAGCAATTATTGGCCCGAGCGGGTCAGGCAAAACCACGCTGCTGCGCAGCATCAATTTACTGGAGCAGCCCGAAGGCGGGACGATCCGCGTGGGTGATATCACCATTGATACCGGGAAACCCATCAGCCAGCAAAAAGGGCTGATTCGCCGCCTGCGCCAGCATGTCGGCTTCGTGTTCCAGAGCTTTAATCTCTTTCCGCACCGCACGGTGCTGGAAAACATTATTGAAGGGCCGGTCATCGTCAAGGGGGAACCTAAGGAAGACGCGACGGTCCGCGCCCGCGAGCTGCTGGCGAAGGTTGGGCTGGCAGGGAAGGAGACGAGCTATCCGCGTCGCTTATCTGGCGGGCAGCAGCAGCGTGTCGCCATTGCGCGCGCGCTGGCGATGCGCCCGGATGTGATCCTGTTTGACGAACCCACGTCCGCGCTCGATCCTGAGCTGGTCGGGGAAGTACTGAACACGATCCGACAGCTGGCGCAGGAGAAACGCACGATGGTGATTGTGACGCATGAAATGAGCTTCGCTCGCGACGTTGCCGATCGGGCTATTTTCATGGATCAGGGGAGAATAGTTGAGCAGGGGCCGGCTAAAGCGCTGTTTGCCAATCCGCAGCAGCCCCGTACCCGTCAGTTCCTTGAAAAATTCTTAATGCAGTAGCATTTTAGCGTTCAATTTGCTCCAGATGCCGCTTCTGGAGCAAATTATCCTCCCTTAAACTCCGTTCTGTTGCTTTTTTATTCCGCCTGATGTGGATAAGCCATCGCCAAATTAAAGATAATCTGCCTGTGGCCGATATTTTATATAAATAATCATGCTTTATGTGTTAGGTTATATTCACCATAATAATGATTATCTTTATCAGAGGCTTCATTCAGTAAGTATGAGGGATATAGACTTTTTCACCTGGCGACGGGAATGCTTCCTCCGGTTTCAGGAAATGACCTGTGCCGAAGAGGTATATCAGGAACTTCAGCGACAAACGCAGGCGCTTGAATTCGATTATTATGCGCTTTGTGTTCGACACCCTGTGCCATTTACCCGCCCGCGAACCTCCGTCCATTCCAGTTATCCGCAACAATGGATGGCGCAATATCAGTCCGAGAATTATTTCGCCATTGACCCGGTGCTGAAGCCGGAGAATTTCATTCAGGGACATTTGCCCTGGACGGATGAATTATTCACGGATGCCCAGCAATTATGGGACGGCGCGCGGGACCACGGTTTACGCAAGGGAATAACGCAGTGTCTGATGATGCCAAATCATGCGCTCGGTTTCCTCTCCGTGTCATGTACCAGCTTACAGGCACACTCGATATCCAGTGAAGAAGTTGAGCTGCGTTTACAAATGCTCGTCCAGATGGCGCTCACTACACTGTTGCGCTTTGAACATGAGACGGTGATGCCGCCTGAAATGAAATTCAGCAAGCGTGAGCGGGAAATTCTGAAGTGGACCGCAGAAGGGAAGACGTCGGCAGAAATCGCCATCATTCTCTCCATCTCGGAAAATACCGTCAATTTCCATCAAAAGAATATGCAGAAGAAATTCAACGCACCGAATAAGATCCAGATAGCGTGTTATGCCGCGGCGACGGGGCTTATCTGACTGATATCACGTTCTGCGTGTCAGACGAGAAGACGGCTGAATGCTTTGCATCCAGCCGTTTTTGTTACTGGCGGTAGGCTTGTTTAATTTGCTTAACCGTATTGGCAAAAACAGCGGATTCCGCCTGGTCTTCCATCTGCGCGATCTGTTTTTCCATTTTAATGATCACACGACCAGCATCAGCCTGGCCCATCGCCTGTAGCATAAGCGTCAGCAGCGACTTCAGGCAGTTTACTTCCTGTGCCAGTTCCTGGTTATTCTCGGCAGTGGCAAATTCAGGTGTGCTCATTTATTTTCCTCATTATAAAACAGCGCATGAGCGCGACGATGAAAGTTAAGGCGGCGGAGTATACCACAAGCTACGGCAAAAAATGCAGTGGTTGTTTTTTATACTTATCGCGCAGTGATTATTGGGCGGCGCGGATTATGAAGGTACTCTGTCCAATATGTTAGCGACAATTAAATGTTTATCCCCGGTTCGCCATTCGTTAATTGTTGTTACAAAAAATCGCGCGCTCTTTTTCGTTTGAGTTAACAACTGTTTTAGTAACTTTTCGAATGTCGATGCTAAAAAATAGCGGTAAAAGCCCGGCGGGCAAGGGTTTTCTTTCCACTTACTGTACAGCTTAATTTCCAAAAACGAGACCAGAATCGAATAGCCGATTTTTTAGCGTTTTAATCTTGCATGGAAAACCGTTAATATAAACCCAATTAGCAGTCAGTAGCGTTATCCCTATTCTGGAGACATTTCCTTTGATCAACGTCCTTCTTGTTGATGACCACGAACTGGTGCGCGCAGGGATACGACGCATTCTTGAAGATATAAAGGGTATTAAAGTTGCCGGCGAGGCGTGCTGTGGCGAAGATGCCGTCAAATGGTGTCGCGCTAACTCCGCAGACGTGGTGCTGATGGATATGAACATGCCCGGTATTGGCGGGCTTGAAGCCACGCGCAAAATCGCGCGCATGTTCGTTGATACCAAAGTCATCATGCTGACCGTCCATACCGAAAATCCGCTGCCTGCCAGGGTTATGCAGGCGGGTGCTGCCGGGTATCTCAGTAAAGGCGCCGCGCCGCAGGAAGTTGTCAATGCGATCCGCACCGTACACGCCGGGCAGCGCTACATCGCTTCTGATATTGCTCAACAGATGGCTCTGAGTCAGATTGAACCGGAAAAAACGGAATCTCCGTTTGCCAGTTTGTCTGAGCGCGAATTGCAGATTATGCTGATGATCACTAAAGGTCAGAAGGTGAATGAGATCTCAGAGCAGCTGAATCTCAGCCCGAAAACGGTCAACAGCTATCGCTATCGAATGTTCAGTAAACTGAACATTCACGGTGATGTCGAACTGACTCACCTGGCCATTCGCCATGGTTTGTGCAATGCGGAGTCGTTAATAAGTCAGTGAGTGAAGCGTTCGATTCAAAAGCATTTCTGAAAACCGTCACCAGCCAGCCAGGCGTCTACCGTATGTACGATGCTGGCGGTACGGTTATCTATGTCGGTAAGGCGAAAGATCTGAAGAAACGCCTTTCCAGCTATTTCCGCAGCAACCTTGCCTCCCGTAAAACCGAAGCGCTGGTCGCACTTATACACAACATTGATGTCACCGTAACGCATACGGAAACGGAAGCGCTGCTCCTTGAGCACAACTACATTAAGTTGTATCAGCCGCGCTACAACGTTCTGCTGCGCGATGACAAATCCTATCCGTTTATCTTCCTGAGCGGCGACACCCACCCGCGGCTGGCGATGCATCGTGGCGCTAAGCATGCGAAAGGTGAATATTTCGGCCCGTTCCCGAACGGTTATGCCGTGCGGGAAACGCTGGCGCTTTTGCAAAAAATCTTTCCTGTTCGCCAGTGCGAAAATAGCGTTTATCGCAACCGCTCCCGGCCATGCCTGCAATATCAGATTGGCCGCTGCCTGGGGCCGTGCGTTGAAGGGCTGGTGAGCGAAGAAGAGTACGCGCAGCAGGTGGAATATGTCCGCCTGTTTTTAGCCGGGAAAGACGATCAGGTGCTGACGCAACTGATTGCCCGTATGGAAAAAGCCAGCGCGGCGCTGGAATTTGAGGAGGCCGCACGCATCCGCGACCAGATTCAGGCGGTGCGCAGGGTGACCGAGAAGCAGTTTGTTTCCAATACGGGCGACGACCTCGATGTTATCGGCGTAGCCTTTGACGCCGGTCTGGCCTGCGTTCATGTGCTTTTTATTCGTCAGGGCAAAGTGCTCGGCAGCCGCAGCTACTTCCCGAAAGTGCCGGGCGGCACTGAGCTGGGTGAAGTGGTGGAGACCTTCGTCGGCCAGTTTTATTTGCAGGGCAGCCAGATGCGTACGCTGCCCTCGGAGATCCTGCTCGACTTCACGCTCGATGATAAAACCCTGCTGGCGGAGTCGCTTTCAGAGCTGGCAGGCCGCCGGGTGAATGTTCAGACGAAACCGCGCGGCGATCGCGCGCGTTATCTGAAGCTGGCGCGAACCAATGCCGCCACGGCGCTGACCACCAAACTGTCCCAGCAGTCGACCGTCAGCCAGCGTTTAACCGCGCTTGCTACGCTGCTTAAGCTGCCGGAAGTGAAACGCATGGAATGCTTCGACATCAGCCATACGATGGGTGAGCAGACCGTGGCGTCGTGTGTGGTCTTTGATGCCAACGGTCCGCTGCGGGCAGAGTATCGTCGCTATAACATCACCGGCATTACGCCCGGTGACGATTATGCCGCCATGAACCAGGTGCTGCGCCGTCGCTATGGTAAAGCGATTGAAGAGAGCAAAATCCCGGACGTTATCCTTATCGACGGCGGGAAAGGGCAGTTGGGGCAGGCGAAGGCGGTATTTGAATCGCTCGACGTGGAGTGGGATAAGAACCATCCGCTGCTGCTAGGGGTAGCGAAAGGGGCAGATCGTAAGGCTGGCCTGGAAACGCTGTTCTTTGAGCCGGAAGGCGAGGGCTTTAGCCTGCCGCCGGATTCCCCTGCGCTGCACGTGATCCAGCATATCCGCGATGAGTCGCACGATCATGCCATCAGTGGGCACCGTAAAAAACGGGCGAAAGTGAAAAATACCAGTACCCTTGAGACGATTGAAGGCGTCGGGCCAAAACGTCGCCAGATGCTGTTGAAGTATATGGGCGGATTGCAAGGATTACTCAACGCCAGTATGGAAGAAATTGCAAAAGTGCCGGGTATTTCGCAAGGGCTGGCAGAAAAGATCTACTACTCGTTGAAACATTGAGGGCTCTGTAGCAACATAGAGCTAAATTTTACTGACAACAGACAGTTACCGTCATCATGCGATTTAATATCCCTACGTTGCTCACTCTCTTTCGCGTTGTGCTCATTCCGTTCTTCGTCCTGGCCTTTTACCTGCCGGTCGTCTGGGCGCCTTTTGCCTGTGCGCTTATTTTCCTGATCGCTGCCGTGACGGACTGGTTTGACGGTTATCTGGCGCGTCGCTGGAACCAGAGTACCCGCTTTGGCGCGTTCCTCGATCCGGTTGCGGATAAGGTGATGGTGGCAATCGCGATGGTGCTGGTGGCGGAACATTATCATACCTGGTGGGTAACGCTGCCTGCCGCGACCATGATTGGCCGTGAGATTATTATCTCTGCCCTGCGCGAGTGGATGGCGGAGCTGGGTAAACGCAGCAGCGTGGCGGTGTCCTGGATCGGTAAAGTTAAAACCACCGCACAGATGGCGGCGCTGGTATGGATGCTGTGGCGTCCGAATGCCTGGGTAGAGTGGGCCGGCATTGGTCTGCTGTGGGTTGCGGCGGTGCTGACGCTGTGGTCAATGCTGCAATATTTGAACGCTGCGCGCGGTGATTTGCTTGAACAGTGATCGTTTCGGCTTAATTTTCAGCAAACGATCCTGAGATGCAAAAAATAACGTTGACTCAAAACGTCATATCAGTAGAATGCAACGCATCGAACGGCGGCACAGTTAGCCGGACGATAATGAAATCAAGTGGTTAGGAAGTAGTTAAATAGTTACTTGATGACATGCGGGAATAGCTCAGTTGGTAGAGCACGACCTTGCCAAGGTCGGGGTCGCGAGTTCGAGTCTCGTTTCCCGCTCCAGATTAATGCATCGGCAGTTTGCGGGTGCAGGTCGAAAGACAACAGATTTAAGGCGCGTTAGCAAAGCGGTTATGTAGCGGATTGCAAATCCGTCTAGTCCGGTTCGACTCCGGAACGCGCCTCCACTTTCTTCCCTGGCCGGATGGTGGAATCGGTAGACACAAGGGATTTAAAATCCCTCGGCGTTCGCGCTGTGTGGGTTCAAGTCCCACTCCGGCTACCATGGGAAAATGCAGAATAATCAAAGCAATAAGCAGTGTCGTGTAAACCACCGAAAGGTGGTTTTTTATTGCCTAATTTTCGCCATTCGCCATTCTTTCGCCATTCGGCTTCGCCACAAACAGAGGGCATTACTGCCCCCCGACTAACCGTGGTTGAGTTCCTGATGGTGAATCAGGTTGCAGGAGGTGCCTATACACCTGCAATGTTAATGGGTTCCAATCTTATAATGCAACTTCCCGGGACGGGACCGCTGAGGATTGTATAATCCTCCCGGGCGTGAATGGATATACTCACGCCCGCTAAACTCATCGCACTAAATGCGGGGATGTCCATTTATTCAAGGGTAAGAATGACTTTACCTATGTGGTTTCCGGCCTCAAGTAATTCATGTGCTGTCCGGACATCTTCAAATTTAACAACCCGGTGTATGACAGGTTTACACTTTCCTGATTCGATTAAAGGCCATACATTTTGTATCAGCTGTTGGGCTATTTCTCCTTTTTCCGCGTTATTCCGACTCCTCATCGTTGAGCCTGTTACCAGGGCTCTTTTAAGGATGAGCTCCTGAATATCAAACTCCTTAACAACCCTTCCCCCCATAAAACCAATCAGCACGAGGCGTCCGTCTTTTTTCAGAATATGCAGATTTTTGTTGAAATATGAGGCACCGACAATGTCAAGAATAACATCAACCCCTTTCCCGTCAGTTCTGCCCAGGATCTCTTCTTCAAAATTCTGTGTCCTGAAGTTAATCATCTCCCCGTACTTTTTCAGAGCGAGAACTTGCTCATCACTTCCTACGGTACCGAATAATTTAATATTCATGGCAGAGCATAAGGCGAGGGCGGTTGTCCCAATACCGCTTGCGGCACCATGGATTAGTACAACATCTCCAGGTTTCACTTTCCCCAGAGCAAAAAGATTGGCCCATACAGTAAAGTATGTTTCAGGAAGTGCAGCGGCTTCCGTAAGGCTTAAGTTATTTGGCGCAGGCAACACCTGACTGACCGGAACGGCACAAAATTCAGCATATCCGCCACCATTGGTGAGCGCACAAACACGATCTCCGACTGAAAAGTGAGTAACGTTTTTCCCAATTGCATGTACGATCCCAGCAACTTCTAGTCCAGGGACAGGGGTAACACCCTCCGGCATAGGATATTTCCCTTCCCTCTGCATAATATCAGGACGATTTACCCCTGCGGCTTTTACTGAAATGAGAACCTCGTTCTCACCACATTCCGGTATTTTGCCCTGGCTTACTTTAAGCACTTCAGGGCCGCCTGGTTTTGTTATCTCAATCAATTTCATCTCATCTATCCTGTTAACGTTCAAGAGGTTGAGTTCAGAACTTAACATCAGTAACTACCAGCTACAGACATCATTCAAAATTGCTCCGAATCAATTTGAGGCTTTTTATAAAAACGGGGGATTCGCAATCGTGAATCTCAGTCTAATTCTGGCGTCAATAATCGAGAAATGACACCACGCGCATGGCTGTCAGCTTCGCTGAAAATGGGTTCTGTCCTGTGATCAGTCGCCCGTCAACGACAACGTTGGGGGTAAATGGTAGCAAAGCCTTCTCATATCTGGCTCCCCTTTGCTTCATCTCCTGCTGCGCGTTGTATGGCATCTCACGGGAGATACCCGCTAGAATTTCCTCTGTCCATGAAAAGCCAGTGATTCTACGGGACTTAACGAGAAGCTCACCATCAGATAAGCGGGTATTCAACAGACCGCAATAACCATGGCAAACAGAGGACACAATGCCTCTCTGTTCATGAATATCCCGCGTAATTTGCTGAAGCCTAACATTTTCTGGAAAATCCCACATAACAGCATGACCACCAGTGAAATAAATTGCGTCATATTCAGAGGAGTCGATTTGCTCAGGACTGAGAGTATTCTCAAGAAGTTCCATTCTGGAAGGATCACTAAGCCAGTTCCGAGCAGAATTATCTAAAAATGGCCACTTGAGGGATCGGGGTTCTAAGGGGGACGGGCCACCTGCTGGACTCACGATTATTTGTCTGAAGCCGTGAGCTGCAAAAATATCGTACGCATGAGTGAGCTCTGACAGCCAAAGCCCGGTTTTATGCTCCGGGTCGTCATAATGAGATACATTGGTAACAACATGTAATATAGACCGAATCATGCTAGAACCTTCTGGTGTTTGTCAGAGATTGTTGTTAACAACCAGCCAGAGTGGTTAGTCATCTTTATTTAACGCAGATGTTGCTTTCCATTCAGTGTATAAATTTTCCAGGCCCTGCCGATAAGTTGTTATACGAAAGTCCGGGAAACGTGACTTAAATTTTGAAGAATCAAAAAGATTATCTGCTTCATAGCGCGGAAGGAGCTCTCGCAATTCTCGCGGCCCTTTAGAAAATATACCTGCGATGTATAAGGGGATTTTATTGAGAACAGACCATGAGGTCTCTATTCCAAAAACACTGCATGCCTGAGAAACAAATTGCGCATATGTAATTGGTTCTTCGCAGCAGGGCAGATGCCAGGTCTGGCCATAAGCATCTGGAGTATTACCCAGCAGCGCTAAAGCCCTGCTGGCATCGGGGGTCCAGATGAGCGTTCGTAATGTGTCATCACGCAATGGGACGAGTGGTTTTTTTCCTGCTTTAAGCCTGTCTAAAACCAGAGCATTTGTAAAACTTTGGGTTTTCCCGGGCCCATAAAATTCAGGGGCACGACCAATGAGTACAGGAATCTCACCCCGCAGCATCTCCTCTAGCACCATGTTCGCCATCATTGCCCGGACACGCCCTTTTCTCCCAGATGGCTGAAACGGCATGTCTTCCGTCTGTCGTCTGCTGTCCTGAGGGTACATATACGTATTGTCAAAATAGACAAAATGAGCCCCTACTTGCCGGGTGGCATTCAGTGCATTCTGAAGCATCACCGGAAATTGCTTCTCCCAGAGGGAGGAATCCGGTGGTAGGCCTGCTGCAAAATACACAATGCGGCTACCTTTTACCGCATTCAGGGTCTGACTGCCATCAAGCAAATCAGCTGACATAAGGGTATCAGTGTCATTGACCTTATGCGGATTGCGGCTGACAAGCCTTAGGTCAGCACTGAAGGAATGTGTTAACTCGCGGGCAAGTTCCCGGGCAATCTGTCCGCTTGCTCCCAGAATCGTTTGCATTTATTTCCTCTTCATACAATTTTTGGCTGATGTACCGGGACATTGACTTTTTTAAAAGTATAAGATTAAAGTTAACTTTAATGTCAAGAAATTCACCGGAGATGAAATGAAGATAGGAGATCTGGCAAAAGCGACGGGTCTAACACCTTCCCGCATACGTTATTACGAGGCGGAAGGCCTGATCAGTGCTCCTCCCCGACAGGATAATGGCTATCGCCATTATCCGCCTGAGACCGCATTGATACTCATGCTTATTGACCGGGCACAAAGATTTGGGTTCACGCTTGAGCAAATCCGTCAGGTATTACCTCAGGGGAAAGGAAGCTGGAACCATGAAGGATTAGTTGCTTCTCTTGAATCCAGGGTTGAGGAGATCCGACTCCTACAGCAGCAACTGAGGGAAAATCAGACCATGATACTGAATTTAATCAGTGGCATCGAAAACAGGCCGGAGGGTATTTCATGCCAGGAAAATATGTTGCGGGTTATGACGCTGATGCAGGTTGATGCGCCGGTTCTTCATTCTATTAAGTAATCTGGCAGACATTGTGCCAGGTCTGTTTCAGTATGAAGAGTTAATTAACAAAGCCTGATTTGTAAGACACGGCTCCCTTGTACACAACCATGATGACTCCGTCACCGGTACAAAATACCGGTAACGGAGTAAAGAATTTAGATATTTTATCAGCCAGGTTAACTGTTTATAAATGCAAGAAGATCTGCGTTAACCTGATCAGCGTGTGTAGTGGGTATGCCGTGGGGAGCTCCTTTATAAGTATTGAGTTTCCCATTTTTGACCAGTTCAGCCGACAACTTACCGGAATCATCATAAGGGACAACCTGATCGTCATCGCCATGAATCACCAGTACAGGGATGGATATTCCTTTCAGGTCTTCAGTAAAGTCGGTTTGCGAAAAAGCAACGATCCCATCGTAATGCGCTTTGGCGCTCCCCATCATACCCTGTCGCCACCAGTTATAAATAACAGCTTCGGAAGGAGCCGAACCGGAGCGGTTAAATCCATAAAAAGGTCCAGCAGGAACGTCGTAATAGAACTGGGCGCGATTAGCAGCCAGTTGCGCTTGCAGATCATCAAATACTGATTTGGGCGTTCCCTGTGGATTATTGTCGGTTTTCACCATCAATGGCGGTACGGCACTGATTAACACGGCTTTTGAAACTTTATCTTCACCATGTCTGGCAATATAACGTACAACTTCGCCACCGCCGGTTGAATGGCCAACATGCATTGCGCCCTGTACATTGAGATGTTCCACAACGGCTGCAACATCATCTGCATAATGATCCATGTCGTGGCCATCCCACACCTGTTCCGAACGACCATGCCCACGTCTGTCATGTGCCACAACGCGGAAGCCTTTATTTACGAAGAATAACATCTGGGCGTCCCAGTCATCGCTACTCAGAGGCCAGCCGTGATGGAAAAAAATAACTTGACCATCCTTTGGACCCCAGTCCTTGTAGAAGATTTCAACGCCATCGCGAGTTGTTACATAACCCATGTCACTTCTCCACTCAGATAAACTGTCATTGGGCAGTGCTTATCCTGCTCAACTCTTCGTAAAGGGCAGAACTAACTGATAAGTACCGATCCTGTTACCGGCCTTGATTCAACCGTAACTGTAGTATAGGTTTAAAGTCAACTTGAAGGTCAATGAGGGTTATGAGATTGTTTGAGGGCTTTTAGTGTAGGATACAAAAAAAACTTCTCAGGGAGAGGAGGGGATTGCTGACTCTGGAATCACAGGAAGGAGAGCTCACGGTGGACTCGAGCCATGATTTTGACTTTAAAAAGCAGGACTTGTTATCTCACTAAGTCTGCAATTCGCACACTGCGGACCTGTCAACCAGCTGGTTGGTCTGCTCCGTGCCAGGGCGGATGTTGCAACTACTCCTCGTAATAGTACCACCATCCATGTGCGTAGCCTCGCAACACCAGATCGAGATGCAGCTGCTCGTCGCGTTATAATACTTTTGTTTCGGGGGCAGCGTTGTACACACAAATCGGTTCCGGATCGTATGCGATGTTACGTTCAGCTTCGTCGGTCAGGTATACCGGATACTCTTCACGAGTTTAAGCTTGTGCAAAACAAGCCTCCACTAACTATGTAATGGACAGCATCGACACTTCCAGCTCAGTGGGGCGTTTCATTTTTACATGATGTCAGTCCTGGCCGAGATAGAAAGGGAGTGGAACGTTGAACGCACCCGGGCAGGACTGGCGGCAGCCCGTGATAAAGGTGAATAGGTGGCAGATGTCCGAAATTTACTCCAGAGCAATGGGCTCAGGCAGGTTGGTCGCAAACGGAGTGGACAGTAAGCAGGTGGCAATTATTTACGACGTTGCGGTGTGCACTCTGTATAAAAAGTTTCCGGCCAGATAGCATGAAGAAAACGCCATCCCATAATATGGAATGGCGAGTTTTGGTTATCTCTTGCTGTAAGCAGTGTAAAGAGCTACAACTCCTTTAACGATGACTTCAACATTAACAAAATGCCTTGAAAGTATTTTTCTCAATTCATCCTCAGAGTCATGGGTATTTGAAAAGATACCTTTTCGGTTGTAAACAGTCATTAGCTTCTTTCCAAAACCATTATGTATTACTCCATCACCCAGGATGGTTGCACCGTAAAGAACGCCATCTTTAGTCAAAGCCATTTTGGCGTTTTCAATGACGGTGCCTTTGTCTGACATACTTCCCGGAAGGCAATGAAGAAGATAAAACATGGATATAGAATCAAATTTATCACGGAGTGATTCAGGATAACATTCAAAAACATCGTGTATAATTTTACTCTGGATTCTCGCTTCCCCAACCTTTGCTGATGCAGCACTCAGGCTGGCAGAATTTAGATCCATAAGAGAAATGTTGCAGTTAGCGGGGATACTTCTGAGGTAATATCCGGTCCCGACTCCGATATCAAGATGGTTCAAACTTAAATGTTGTAAAAAGTGAGGAAGCAGGTACTTCTTTGTCGGGCAACGCCATGCATAATTATTGGAAATGCTGAGAACCCACCAGTCATAAAGATTCAGCGTAAATGGCGTGTAGACTTTAGCCCCTTCATTAGTTATTTTATTCATTAATTTCACCTTGTAACAGTTTGCAGAGTGAATTAAATCAATAATTCTTAACAATTACAAGGAAATAAGGGCCGCAAGACACCATACTGATACGTCGGTACACTGCGGCATATAGATTTAATTGCAGCGCCACGCGCTACCGGTGATAACAACGTTAGTTTCTTGTGAACCGCCACCGTTACCATCGTAGTAACCGCTGTTACCAGCCCGGTTAGTTATAAGGGAAACTGCGTTTCCACCTAACTTTGCCGTATTATTGCGTAGTGAATTTAAAGCGCCAGTTTCCAGATTGGCATTTGAAGTCCAGCCACCGGTGAGAAAATTACCTTGCTCACCTGTAACTGTCCCGAGGAAAGTGCAATCACCTTTTGGATCGCCGTTAGTAACACGCACAGATTGCGCCCTTGAATCAAGCTGATTAGCGCTGCAAGCAGTTAACAGCAATGGGATGATAAATGCTATTTTCTTCATGAAACTACTCTAAACAGGTAAAGGATAATGGTACGCAGTATATTAAACGGTTTACTTCAACGGTCGCTCAATAATCAACTAAAAGTTGATGGACTCTGAAGTTATCAAATGCCATACCACGCTCTGTGCAACAGTGTGGCGTGGTTGACTGGTGGTTGTTCATGCCCGTGCAGCCAGCGAGCATAGTGGAGATATGCTAAAGACCAAGCTGAAGAACTGTGGGCGAATCGGATACCAGCCACATGTCGGATTACTGTGAGTTTTTCTCACTATAGCCTTTTCGTTTCACACTCCACCCAGATACGCCTTCCTCACCTCCGGATCCTTCAGCAACGCCTCGCCGCTGCCGCTTAACCGAATCTGCCCGTTAACCATCACATAGCCGCGGTCGGACAACTTCAGCGCGTGGTGCGCATTCTGCTCGACCAGAAAAATCGTCATTCCGTTACGGGCCAGTTCGCGCAGCGTCTGGAAAATCTGTTTAACCACAATTGGCGCGAGGCCGAGGCTGGGTTCATCCAGCAGCAGAAGTTTGGGACGGCTCATCAGCGCGCGGGCGATAGCCAGCATCTGCTGTTCACCGCCGGAGAGCGTCATCGCCCGCTGGTTACGTCGCTCCTTGAGGCGGGGGAAGAGGTCGAACATGCTTTGCATATCTTCCGCTGCATGCTGATTGCCGACGGGGATTGTCCCCATCAGCAGGTTCTCTTCTACAGACATATCCGGGAAAATGCGTCGCCCCTCAGGTGCCTGCGCGATGCCGCCGGTGGCAACATAGTGGGTAGATTTGTGGCTGATATCCTCGCCGCAGAAGAGGATCTGCCCGTTGCGGATCCGGGGCTGACCAAACACAGACATCAGTAATGTTGACTTCCCCGCGCCGTTAGCGCCAATCAGGGCCACGGTTTCCCCTTTGTTAACCTCAAGCGAAACCTGCTTCAAGGCCTGGATCACCCCGTAGAAAACATCCACATCCTGAAACTGAAGCATCGGTTCGCTCACAGATTTACCTCGCTTTCGTCGGTGCCCAGATACGCGGCAATCACTTTTTCATTGTGCTGGATCTCAGCCGGTTTACCTCTGGCAATCACATCGCCATGATCGAGCACAATGATGTCATCTGAAATGCCCATCACCATCCCCATATCATGCTCGATCAGCAAAACCGTGATGTCATGGTGGTCGCGCAGGAACCGGATGATCTCACTCAGCTTGTGCGTTTCCACCGGGTTGAGGCCGGCAGCAGGTTCATCGAGACAAATCATCTCCGGGCCGGTACACATGGCGCGGGCGATTTCGAGGCGTCGTTGCTGGCCATAGGACATTTCCCCGGCCAGACGGTTCGCGCAATCCACCAGATCCACCACCTCCAGCCAGTAAAACGCCCGGTCCAGCGCATCGTTCTCTGAGCGACGATACGCAGGGGTGTTCAGCACCCCCGCCAGCAGATTGCGGTTGACGCGCATGTGCTGTGCCACCAGCAGGTTTTCCACAACGGACATCTCGCGGAACAGGCGAATGTTCTGAAACGTGCGCGCAAGACCCGCGCGGTTCACCAGATGCGTGCCGCCAAACATCTTATAGAACAGGCGTTGACCAAGCTGCGCCGGGTTGAGCCAGTCGTCCGGCTGGAATTTCTGGCCGAGCACCTGAATGACATTGGTGGTTTTATTTCGTGCATTGAACAGAATGTTGCCGCCGGAGGCCCGGTAGAAACCGGTCAGGCAGTTAAAGACGGTCGTTTTTCCCGCGCCGTTAGGCCCAATGAGTGCGGTAATGGAGCCGCGCTGCACCTCAAGACTGACGTCGTTTAAGGCCTTGATCCCGCCGAAGTGCATCATCAGATGTTCTACATGTAAAATCGTTGCGTTCATGGCGCCACTCCTTTACGCACGGCAAATCCGCTGCGGTTGATGCGGATCAGACCGCGAGGACGCCAGATCATCATCACCACCATCAGCATGCCAAACAGCAGCACGCGATATTCCGCAAAGCTGCGCAGCAGTTCCGGCGTGACGGTCAGCACAAAGGCGGCCAGTACGACGCCGACGGTGGAGCCCATCCCGCCCAGGACCACAATGGCGAGGATCAGGGCCGATTCAAAAAAGGTGAAAGAGGTCGGGTTAACAAACCCCTGGTAGGTGGCAAAAAACACCCCGGCGATACCTGCCGTCGATGCGCCCAGGGTGAAGGCCGAGAGTTTGACCAGAACGTGATTCAGCCCCATGGAACGGCAGGCAATCTCATCCTCACGGAGCGCTTCCCACGCCCGTCCAATGGGCATTCGGGTCAGCCGGTGTTTAATGTATAGCACCAGCATGACTACCAGGAAAAGCACCGCATAGATGAAGATAAACTTCAAGTTGGGGTTATAGGCCAGGCCGAAGAACTCATGGAAGGGGACGCCGCCTTCTTTGGCGCGTCGGCCAAACTCCAGGCCAAAAAAGGTCGGGGCAGGGGCTGAAACGCCGTTAGGCCCGCCGGTGAAGGTGAGCCAGTTGTTCAGCACCAGGCGGATGATCTCGCCAAACCCGAGCGTGACGATGGCGAGATAATCCCCGTGCATGCGCAGCACCGGAAAGCCGAGCAGAGCGCCCGCGCCCGCGGCCATCAGCGCCGCCAGCGGCAGCATGCTCCAGAACCCAAGTCCAAGATACTGATACCCGAGCGCCAGCCCGTAAGCGCCAATGGCATAGAAGGCGACATAACCCAGATCCAGCAGCCCTGCCAGGCCAACAACAATATTCAGCCCAAGACCGAGCAGGACGTAGATCAGTCCGAGAATGGCAACCGTCAGAACGTATTTAGTGGCCACAAACGGGAAGCAGATCGCCAGCGTGACAATCAGCGGAATGATCCAGCGCATGCGGCTCTTATACGCCGGCGGCCGGACATACACCCCCGCATTGTCGGATTCAAACCGCGCCTGTAAACGTCTTCCGGCCGCCGTAGCTGAAAAGGCGCTCAGCAAAAAGCGTCCCACCATCACCGTGCCAACAATCCACGCCAGCCGCTGGCCGTCAAAGGTAAAGCTGTAACCATCCAGTATCACGCCCGCAATCGGGCCGAAAATAATCAGGGCGATCATTCCGGAAAAAATCGAGTCCAGAATGCAGCGCTTCAGGGAAAAACCGTCAGAGGTCATCGCGTTATTCCTTACACTTTAGCCACGACAGGGCGGCCCAGCAGCCCCTGAGGACGGAAGATCAGAATTAAGACCAGCAATCCAAACGAGAACACGTCTTTATAATCCGAGTTCACCATCCCGGAGAATTGCGCTTCTGCGACGCCCAGAATCAGCCCGCCAAGCATCGCACCGGGCAGAGAGCCGATGCCACCCAGCACCGCCGCAGTAAAGGCCTTGATGCCGATAACGAACCCGACGTAAAAATCAAAGGTGCCGTAATTCATGGTGATCAGCACGCCCGCCAGCCCGGCCATGGCTGCGCCGATAACAAACACCAGCGAAATAATTCTGTCGGTGTTGATACCCAGAATGGAGGCCATCTTACGATCCTGCTGCACCGCACGGCACATGCGTCCTAAGCGGGTACGGTTGATAATCCAGGTCAGCACCAGCATGCCCGCGAACGAGGCGATGAGAATAAAGACTTTGGTATAGGTTATCTGGACAAACCCTTCGCCAAGGTGAAAACGCAGCACGCCATCCAGCATGGTGGGCACGCCCTGCTGGCGCGGGCCCTGGCTGAGCTGGACGTAGTTTTGCAGTATCAACGACATCCCGATGGCCGAAATCAGCGGCGCCAGACGCGTCGAGTTGCGTAGCGGCTTATAGGCGATGCGCTCAATCGTCCAGCCATAAACGCCGGTGACCACGATGGTGAAAACCAGCGTCCCCAGGATCAGCAGCGGAAAGGAGTGGAGTCCAAAAAACGCCAGCAGGGCCAGGCCAATGGCCGAGAGATAGGCGGAGATCATATACACTTCGCCGTGGGCGAAATTGATCATACCGATGATGCCGTACACCATGGTGTAGCCGATGGCGATAAGACCGTAGACCGAACCCAGCGTTAAGCCATTAATTAATTGTTGCAGGAAGAATGTACTCATGGTCGCGCACCTGAATAAAGGGTTACGCCGACAGTCAGACCTGCCGGCGCTGAGCAGATTCCGTCCCGTTATGGCACTTCTTTATATTTGCCTTTGTCATCCCACTGGTAGACCACGTAGTCAGAGACTTTGAGGTCACCTTTGCTGTCCCAGGCTTTTTTACCCATTACCGTGTCGACAGGGTTGGCCTTCAGCCACTCGCTGGCTTTTGCGGAATCCGTCCCTTTCGTGGCCTTGAATGCCGCCGCGATAGCCTGCACAGACGCGTAGGCGTAGAGGGTATATCCTTCAGGTTCAAATTTACCGGTGCGGAATTTCTCGATGACGGCTTTTCCGTCCGGGATCAGGCGCGGATCTTTACCGAAGGTCATGTAAATACCGTTGGTGTACTGCGCCCCACCGGCGGCGGTGACCATCTCTTCATTGACGATACAGTCTCCCGAGAAGAACTTCGCCTGCACGCCCTGTTCACGCATCTGGCGAACCAGCGGGCCTGCTTCCGGGTGACAGCCTCCGAAGAACACCACGTCCGGTTTTTGTGCGCCGATTTTGGTCACCAGCGCGTTGAAGTCTTTCTCCCCGCGGGATAACCCTTCGTACATCACCTCCTTCACGCCGCGTTTCGCCAGCGCCGCCTTAGTGGCGTCCGCCAGTCCCTGGCCGTAGGTGTCTTTATCGTGGATGATGACCACCCGTTTGGCTTTCAGCTTATCAAGAATGAAATCGCTAGCGACCTGGCCCTGCTGGTCGTCACGTCCGCACATGCGAAATATATCGCTCATGCCACGTTCGGTAATAAGCGGGTTCGTTGAGCCGGGGGTGATGGAGAGGATCCCGGCATCGCTATAGACCTCGGAGGCGGGCATGGTCGACGAGGAGCAGAAGTGGCCGACGACCGCTTTCACCTTATCCTGATCGACTAAGCGGTTGGCAACGGCGACGGCCTGTTTGGGCTCGCAGGCGTCGTCGCCCTGAACCAGTTTGATTTTCTCACCGTTGATCCCGCCAGCGGCGTTAATGTCTTCCGCCGCCTGCGTAGCGCCATGCCAGTATTGATCGCCATAGGTTGCGTTCGGGCCTGTGAACGGCCCGGCCACGCCGATGACGATATCGGCCTGCGCGGAAAAGGCCATCACCAGACAACCGGCCAGCACCAGGGAGAGGGGAGTTTTGGTAAATTTCAGCGACATTATTATGTTCCTTAGCAAAGAGGTTTTTGCACCAGGTATAAACCCGAACGCCTGATGGCATCGTAAATCCAAAAACAAGAGCGAGAACAAAATGCACTTTAGAAGCAATCTCATGCTTAATACGGCGAGGATCCCACGCACCGCGAAGCGCGCAGAACATTAAGCAAAAAGGTTGCCAGAATGGTTAATCCCTTGACCGGGTCACAACACGTTGAGTATAGAGCGCCGTTTTATGCGCCTTTGCGGGATGAGATGAATTTACAGCGGAGATCACATCTCCTTAACAACAAAGCCCATAAGTTGTGCAACGGTCACGATTTGCACGTTTTTGCAGCAAGAAAGACCTAAACTTCAGATAGGCACGCGCGGCGATATATGTCAGGATCGTTTTTTTTATCAGGAGTATCAGCAATGGCTGAAGGCCCATTAAATGAAAGCGAGATGGCGTGGCTGGAAGAGACATTAATCTCTTACGGTCACGACGATGCATCCGTGATTGACGTGTCCGAACTGGACGGCATGCTTACCGCAGTACTTTCCGGTCCCGTTGTGGTGGAGCCCGACACCTGGCTGGTGGCGGTCTGGGGTGGTGAGAAATATATTCCGCGCTGGAAAAACGATCGTGAGATGAACCGTTTTATCGATCTCTGCTTTAAGCACATGAACGATATTGCCGAGCGTTTGAGCGAATACCCGGATCAGTTTGAACCGCTGTTTGGCTATAACGACGTTGACGGTCAGAGCTATACCGTGGTGGAAGAGTGGTGCTATGGTTACATGCGCGGCGTGGCGCTGACGGACTGGTCATCCCTGCCGGAAGCGCTGGAAGCGGACCTGGCGGTGATTGCCCTGCACGGGACGGAAGAGAACAGCGAGAAGCTGGATGCGCTGACCGAAGAGGAGTACATGGCCAGCATCGAGAGCATTCAGCCTGCGGCGCTGCGTTTGTATAACTACTGGGTGGCTAACCCGCAGCAGCCGGAAGCGAAAAAGCCGATCGTGAACGGGTCGAAGGTGGGGCGTAACGATCCGTGCCCGTGCGGGAGTGGGAAGAAGTTTAAAAGCTGTTGCCTGCATTAAACCATTAATTACTGTAGCCTGAATGGGGCACGGGTGTTGAGTCCCCGCTAAAATCGGCGAACCGGAGACCAGATGACAAGGGCTGGACGCCATGGATGGCGGCCAGAGGCGAATCGAGACAGGATGTCGAGTTGAGCCGACCGCAGGCAGATGGTCGGGAGGTGAGCGCAGTGCGAAGCACCGATTTTCCGCGGGGCCGCGGGGATTGATAAGGGGGCCGCGGCGGCCCCCTTATCCCGTTCACATGCTGTGAAAAAATTATATTCTGTTGATCTTAAGGTGAACGGAACAGTACCTCAGGACATGTATAAATAAGTTATCCCACTTCCGGCAGCATTCCCGCTGCAATCAGCACCTGCACCAGAATAATCACCACCCCACAACCAAACACCACGCACAGCAGCGGCTTACCACCCACCACGCGATACCCCTGCTGCGGATGCTGCATGCGGCTCTTCCACGCCAGCAGGGAAGGCAGCAGCAGGGCCAGTACCGATAACGCCACGCCAGCATACCCCAGCGCCATCACAAACCCGCGCGGGTAAAAGAGCGCGAAGGCCAGCGGCGGCAGGAAGGTCATCGCCCCCGTCTGTAAGCGTCCCGCAACGGTATTGCGACGCTGGAACAGATCCGCCATATAGTCAAACAGGCCAAGCGCCACTCCGAGGAAGGACGTTGCCAGCGCCAGGTCTGCAAACAGATGTACCGCCAGCTCCACGTGTGAAGAGGCCACCACGTTACGCAGGGCAACCAGGAATCCATTCAGACCAGAATGCTCTGCCATCAGTCCGATAAAGGTATTGGAATCAATACTGCCCAGCGTCACCAGCTGCCAGAACAGGTAAGCAATCAACGGAATGGCGCTGCCGATAACAAAGACGCGGCGCAGCTTGCGAATATCACCGTTCATATAGCTCACAATGCTCGGCACGCTGCCGTGAAAACCGAAGGAGGTGAAAATAACCGGGATGGCCGAAAGCGCCAGACCTTTCTCCAGCGGGAGGGAGAGCAGGTTAACCTTGTGAACATGCGGTGCAAGCAGCACCAGCATCACAATCAGGAAGAGAATTTTGGCGCTGAACAAAAAACGGTTAAACAGATCGACCAGCGATGTGCCCGCGCAAACTACGCCGCCACCGATCAGCGTAAAGACAATGGCGCCTGTTTCCGGTGAAAGCGACGCACCGAAGCCGTCATTGATACTTGACGCAATCAACTCCCCGGCGCCGCTGATGTAAGCGGCAGTCAGGGCGTACATCAGGAACATCATGCTGAAACCGGTGATCCACTGCCCGTAGCGTCCAAGATAGCGTGCAGCCAGGGAGCCTAAGCCAGTATCGGCAGGGACATGCTGATAAACCTCCAGCAATAATAGCGCGGTGTAACACATCAGGGCCCACAGACCGCCCAGCAGCACTACGGTAACCCCAAACCCGACGCCGGCGGCAGCCAACGGCATGGCCAACATTCCTGCGCCAATTGTCGTTCCGGCGACGATAAAAATACTTCCCAGAGTTCTGTTCTTCACGCTTTCCTCTACACCGCTTCCATACCGCGACTCATTCTGCGGCGCAGAGTAAGGGAAAAGCACCATCTCGTCAAATCACCGTTACAAAGGGTGTAATGATTAATTTACAAAAAGAAAAGGGTAACCTGAGCCAGCGCAAAGCGTGCCGTGGAGGGAACGTTTAGTCTGCTTTTTATTTGCGAGAGGTAACCATGTCAATTCACGGACACGACGTGCTGAATATGATGATTGAGTCAGGTGAGCGCTATACGGAGGAGAGACTGGTTGAGGCGATACATGCCCGCTTTGGCGAAGCGGCGCGTTTCCATACCTGTTCAGCTTCGGAGATGACGGCCGCGGAGCTGGTGGCGTTTCTGGCGGCGCGCGGAAAATTCATTCCAGCAGCAGACGGATTTTCCACTCACGAAAGTAAAATCTGCCGCCATTAAATAATGCGGTGCTAAAAACTCAGCACCGCTTTTCTGTTAATTCTGGGTATCAAGCGTCGACAGCTCTTTATCAATGAAGTACAGACCTTCCCCGGATTTACCTGCCAGAGATAATTTATCCAGCACGGATTTGAACAGCTTCTCTTCTTCGTGCTGTTCAGCCACATACCACTGAAGGAAATTAAAGGTTGGATAATCCTGGCTGGTCATGGCGGCATGAGCCAGTTCATTAATTTTCTGGGTGATCAGCTGTTCATGCTCATAGGTGGCGCGGAACAGTTCATCAAGAGAGCCGTATTCGGCAAAAGGCGATGCCACGTTATCAATGCGCGGCAGGCTGCCGGTGTCCGTCAGGTAATCAAACAGACGCTGCATGTGCGTCATCTCTTCCTGGGCATGACGACGCAGGAAGGCGGCCGCCCCTTCAAAGCTGTGATAGCTGCACCAGGCGCTCATC
Organism: Enterobacter cloacae complex sp. S1; assembly: GCF_014930525.1. Taxonomy (NCBI): domain Bacteria; kingdom Pseudomonadati; phylum Pseudomonadota; class Gammaproteobacteria; order Enterobacterales; family Enterobacteriaceae; genus Enterobacter; species Enterobacter cloacae complex sp. S1. The sequence continues at coordinate 171,949 of NZ_JADBRE010000020.1, read as the reverse complement.
TGCTGATAAAGCAGGGAAGAAAAAAGCTCAAGATTCATTTGCGCATTGAGCTTGTCGATCATTTCAGTTTTTAACATGGTGCAGCTCCGGTTTATTAATTCTGGTTCACGATGAGCGACACTATAATTTGTTATTTAATTATTTGCAAAAAGTAAAATAAATATTTTTTTATTAAAAATACGAATTGGAATAAAACGCATTGCCGTCATTTATATTTATTAATGAGAATTGTTTTAGTTCTTGTTAAATAAACTGCCAGCGTGACTGGCAGTAGCGGTTAATACCACGGATTCTGGCTGGAAGAGGTAACAGCATATCCCTGACATTTATACTGAATGGTCACACTTTCGTTCAGACAGAGTGAACCGCTGATCAGGGTGCAGGTTTTAATTGGCTGCCCGTAGGCTGACGCAGTGGCGTAGCCCATATGTTGACAGGCTTTGGTTGCCGTACCGTTATTAACATACTCATCAGACCAGGCGTTTTGCAGCATGGCCTGGCCATAGTCGAGGCGCACAATTCCGTTTGGGGCATCCGTACTGCTGACTTCTGCCTGACGGTTGATACTGCACCCGGCGAGCAACAGGATCGTTCCGGCTATGATTACACGTTTCATGGTTCACTCTGCGTGACGGGAAATACGCCATTGTAACCAACGCGATGGTACGCAATGGCTGGAATAGCCGGAGGATCTGCCCTCTCACTGTGCAACGAGCCGGGCCACCGCGCGAAATTGTGAGCGCATCTTTGTTTTTTAAAACAAGCTTTCACTTAATTTGAAAGTGCGTTTGTTTAATAGTAAGGTTAAGTTGAAAAGGTATCCACAGCGGGATCGCCCGCCATGCATTCAGGAGAGACAAGATGAAAATTGCACTGATGATGGAAAACAGCCAGGCCGCTAAGAATCCCATCATCCTTAATGAGCTGAAAGCCGTTGCTGATGAGAAAGGTTTTCCGGTCTATAACGTCGGTATGAGTGATGAGAACGATCATCATCTCACCTATATTCACCTGGGCATCATGGCGAGCATTCTGCTTAACGCTAAAGCCGTTGATTTTGTTGTTACCGGCTGCGGTACCGGGCAGGGCGCGCTGATGTCCCTGAACATCCATCCGGGTGTGATTTGCGGTTACTGCATCGATCCTGCGGATGCTTTCCTGTTTGCGCAAATCAACAACGGTAACGCGCTTTCTCTGCCGTTTGCGAAGGGCTTCGGCTGGGGGGCAGAACTGAACGTACGCTTTATCTTTGAGAAAGCGTTTACCGGACGCAATGGCGAAGGCTATCCACCAGAACGTAAAGAGCCGCAGGTGCGTAACGCCGGGATCCTGAACCAGGTGAAAGCGGCGGTGGTGAAAGAAAACTATCTGGATACCCTGCGAGCAATCGATCCTGAGCTGGTTAAAACCGCCGTATCAGGCCAGCGCTTCCAGCAGTGCTTCTTCGAGAACTGCCAGGACAAAGAGATTGAAGCCTTCGTGCGCGGTATTGTTGGCTGATTTACTTTGCCGGGCGGTGCGTTGCCTGCCCGGCAGATAGCGTTACTTTTTCGATGAGACCGCGCTGCCCGCATCTTTGGTCAGACGCAGCGTGTCAACCATTCCCACCAGGCAGATCAGCGCGATTGCCACAAATGCCAGCCGGAAGCTCATTCCCGGCATAACGGCAATCCCCATCGCCTCACTGACTTTTTCCCCGATACGAATACCAATCGCCCCGAGCGTGATCCCAAGCCCCACGGCAAGCTGCGTTGCGGTTGAAAACAGGGTATTGGCATAGCTCATCTGCGCCGATGGCACATCCGCAAAAGCCAGCGTACTGATGGCTGTAAACTGAATCGAACGGAAAACGCCGCCCAGATAAAGGATCAGCATGATGAGCCACGCGGGCGTCTGCGGCGTAAGAAACGCGCAGGCCAGCAACGCCAGGACATTCAACGCACCGTTAATCAGCAACAGCCGCTTAAACCCCAGGCTGCGGATCAGCGGCGTCGTCGCCGGTTTAATGGTGAGATTGCCAACGAAAACCGCCAGCACCAGCAGGCCAGAATGGAACGCGTCCATGCCAAAGCCGACCTGGAACATCAGCGGTAACAGGAACGGAACCGCGCTGATGGAGGCGCGAAACAGCGATCCGCCGTACAGGGTGACGCGAAACGTCGGCACCTGCATCGCATCGAGCCTGATCATCGGCCAGGTTGCCCGCTTAAAGTGACGCAGCGCCAGGCTTAAGGCGACGACACCGACGATAAACAGCGTGGCGGTTAATCCTGTTCGCAGAGGCTCTGCGCCCATCAACTCCATCGCATAAACCAGGCTCACCATGGCAAGGGTGGTGACAACAAAACCTGGTAAATCAAACGGTCGGCGCGTATCTTCATGCAGGTCTGGAATGATGCGCAGTGCCAGCAAAATGGCGATTATCCCCAGCGGCACGTTAATAAAGAAGATCCAGCGCCAGTCGGCATAACTGGTAATGAACCCACCCAGCGGCGGGCCGATGATCGGCGCGACCAGCGCAGGCCACGTCAGGGTGGCGATTGCCGTGATGAGCTGATGTTTTGGCGTGGTGCGTAGCACGGCCAGGCGACCTACGGGCACCATCAGCGCGCCACCCATGCCCTGGAGGACGCGCATCGCAACGAACTGATCGAGCGTGGTGGACAGGCCGCAAAATACCGAGGCCAGCGTGAAGATCGCCAGCGCGAGGGCAAACACTTTTCGCGCGCCGAAGCGGTCGGCGATCCAGCCGCTGGCGGGGATCAGTACGGCCAGGGTGATCAGATAGGCGCTGATGCCGATATTCAGATCCACCGCCTGGTCGCCGAAGCTTTTTGCCATATCCGGCAACGCGGTGGCGATCACCGTCCCATCCAGAAACTCCATAAAGAAAGCACCGGCCACCAGCAGCGCCGCAGGCGATAATCCACGGCTTTCTTTGCCGGATACGTTTTCACTCATTCTCTTCCTGCCCGCTCAAAAAATTTTATAAACATTTACTAGAATTTATAAGCCTGTAACGTGCGGATTTATCATGGCTTTTTTTAACAAACCAGCAGCACTGAGGGTTTAATAACCGTGACGCAAGTCACAAAATGGTTGATTTTTGTGATGGTGGTCATATTATAAGCGTATTGACAATAACACCTGCATAACACGTTACTGGAGCAACATAATGAAACTGCGCAAAATCCTGAAAAGCATGTGGGCAAACTACTGCACAACGTTTAAAGACGTCCCACCGGGTGCGATGTTCTGATAAAAAAACCTGCTTCGGCAGGTTTTTTTATGTCTGCGGACGACGAGAGGGAGATGGAAGGGCGTCTGTTTTGCTACTATGGCGGCCTTTGAATAAGGAGAACCCCATGTCACAAAACCTGAGCGCCGATCAGGAACTGGTATCTGACGTCGTCGCCTGCCAGCTGGTTATCAAACAAATCCTTGATGTAATTGACGTTATCGCGCCGGTAGAAGTGCGCGAAAAGATGTCGACCCAACTGAAAAACATCGATTTCACCAACCATCCTGCTGCGGCGGACCCGGTTACGCTCCGCGCGATCCAGAAAGCGATTGCGCTGATTGAACTCCGCTTCACACCGCAGGGCGAGTCTCACTAAAATAAACCGATGTTTTAAAATTAGAAACTCTTTTCTGCTTTTACGTCGAAGGGCGACAGAGCCTGTCGCCCGCAGAAGGATCAGAAGAACGTCTGCACCAGCAGATAGCTCACCACGCAGGCACAGCTGACGCCAATCAGCCCCGGCAGAATAAAGCTGTGGTTGATGATGAATTTACCGATGCGGGTGGTGCCGGAGCGATCGAACCCGATACAGGCCAGATCGCTCGGATAGGTGGGCAGCACAAAGTAGCCGTAGGATGCCGGGAAGAAGGCCACCAGCATTTTCGGATCGATGCCCAGCATCAACCCCATCGGGGCGACCGCGGTCAAGGCCGCAGCCTGGCTGTTGACCAGTTTTGATACCAGGAACAGCACGATGGCATACGTCCAGGGATGACTTTTCACCACCCCCTCCAGCGCCATTTTCAGCTCGTCGAGATGCGCCTGAAAAAAGGTATCGCTCATCCACGCCACGCCAAACACCGAGAAAATCGCGACCATCCCCGCCTTAAATACCGCCCCGTTTGAAATGGCCGACGCATTCACCTTGCAGGTCATCAGCATGATGGCCCCGGCGATCAGCATCATCATTTGAATGACAAGGTTCATCGACAGGGCCGTCATTTTCCCTTTGATCTCAAACGCCGGACGCAGCTCGGGCAGCGCACCCAGCAGGACCACTACGGCAATTCCGGCGAAGAAGATCCACGTGGACCAGTAGGCCTGTTTCGGGAAACGTTGATCCATCAACGTCTCCGTTCCTCCATAGATAAACTCCCGCTGTTTCGGATCTTTCAGCTTTTCCAGAAATTCAGGATCGTCTGCGAGGTTTTTCCCGCGACGCAAGCTCCACAGTGCCGCAATGGCGACGCCAGACAGTGAGGCCGGTACGGAGACCGCAAGAATTTCGAGGATCCCCCACGCGTGGCCGATACCGTGCTGCGCACCCAGAATCGAGACCAGCGAAACGACGGCCACGGAAACGGGGGAGGCGGTGATCGCCATCTGAGATGCCACCGAGGCCACCGCCATCGGCCGTTCCGGGCGTATGCCTTTTTTCAGGGCGATATCCGCGATAATGGGAAACATGGTGTAGACGACGTGCCCGGTCCCGCACAGTAAGGTCAACATCCAGGTGGTAAACGGTGCGAGAAGGGTGATGTGCTGGGGATGTTTACGCAGCAGGCGCTCTGCAAACTGCATCATTACATTCAGGCCACCGGCGGTCTGTAGCGTGGCCGCACAGCCGATGACGGCGAGGATCGTGAGCATCACGTCAACCGGCGGTTTACCGGGTTGCAGACCAAAGACAAAACTCAAAACAAACAGGCCGATGCCGCTTATCAGCCCCAGGCCCATCCCGCCGAAGCGGGTGCCTATCAGCAGGCAGAGGATAATGACAATAAACTCAATGGTGATCATGATGCTCCCTCGTTAATGAATGTAATTAAATAAATCATTACACGATGTATGGTTATTCATTGGGAGCAAGATCTGATTTGTTAAATGTCAGCAAAAGCAGGGAGTTGGTACCCACTCCCTGACGGGCTGAGGGATCCCCAGTAATTTGAAAGCAAAAGCGATAACGTTGCCTTCAGAATAACTGAAGGCTTTCAGCGATGCCTCGG
>NZ_JADBRE010000020.1:0-166521 GCF_014930525.1 Enterobacter cloacae complex sp. S1 | reverse complement strand
CGTATGTTCCCCCTCACCCCTGCCCTCTCCCTCAAGGGAGAGGGGGCCGTCTGTGCAGGCATTATTTTGTGGGGAACTCTCAGCCCTGACGGGAGCGGGTGAAGGACTTAGTGGTGTTGCACGGTAGCAATGTCGAGAAGATGGCGGTCCGTCTGCTCCAGACAAATCCCCGCGCGTTTCGCGTTGCGGATTTCATCTGCGAGCGTCTTCAGCAGCATGCCATCCTGCTGCTGCTCTCTGTCCATATCACGTAAAAACTTGAGGGTAATGATGTCCCGTTGCGCTTTGGCTTCATCAGCCAGTTTGCTCAGCTTCGCACAGCGTTGCTCATACTCTTCGAGCGTTTTCTGAAACAGTTCTTCCAGAGAAGTGTAATTATCTTCAATCGTTTCAAGCTCTTTGACGGTAGGGTTTGCCCCGACAGCTTTCAAAAAGTTAAAGACGCGCATCATATGCGTGACGTTACTTTGCGCCTGAGTACGAAAGAAGGTGGCAGTGCCGTTGAGGCTTTTTCTGGAACACCACGCGCTCAAATGCAGATGCAGATTTGAAGCATAAAACTCCAGGTTCATCTGGGCATTCAGTTTTTGCATCATTGTTTGGGTAGTCATTCTCATATCCTTATTGACTGTGGGACTTGATGTCCGCTACTTAACCTGACCCGGCAGGTATTGACGATTGAATGGCAGAAATAGATTTCTGCAAGGTAAAAAACTCGAAAATTCACTTCCTGTGTTCGATTTAAATAAGCATACGCTTCTCTTTGACTTAAGAAAACTCTTAATCGGGCTGTGTTTACCATACATTACAAATTTAAATATAGCCCAGAACAGAAAGAGGGTTAAGAGATTGGATTTAATATAACTTGTTGATTTTAATGGGTGTAAAATTAATATCGCTCATTTTTATCGTTTCAGGAAACGTTCTTTGGCGGGAAATTCTGTAAAAGTGTTAAATCAGAAATAATATCTGCAAATATATCCTGTCGTATCAAATTTGAGCTAAATCAATTTTCACTCAATATACGGTTCTGTGATCGCGTCGCAAGATTGTGATCTGATAAAGAGTGAAAATGAAACACTGTTTTACATCGTTTCATTCGTTGAGGTTTATGATGGCTAACGTTGCGGTGCTGCTGGCACCCGGTTTTGAAGAAGCAGAAGCGATTATCACGATTGATATTCTGCGGCGTTTACAGATTGAGGTGGAGACGCTGGCCTGTGCGGAGTCCCGTGCGGTAGTGAGTTACCACAATATCCCCATGGTGGCTGACAGTACGTTAACGGAGCGCATTAATACGCTGTATGACGCAGTCGTGTTGCCCGGTGGGCCGCAGGGGAGCGTCAATCTTGCGGCTAGCAAGCAGGTGATCCGCTTTGTTTCCGCGCATGACGAGCAGGGCAAACTCATCTGCCCGATCTGCTCTGCGGCCGCGCGGGTGCTGGGCGGTAACGGGCTACTGAAGGGGCGTCGCTACGTCTGTTCCGGCGATCTGTGGCAGGGCGTTGATGAGGGAGTATATGTGGATGCGCCGGTCGTGGTGGATAATAACCTCATTAGCGGCAAGGGGCTGGGGCACGCTTTTGACTTTGCGCTGACGCTCTCTGCTCGTCTGTTGGGTGACGACGCCCCCGTGCGCGATCATGCTGAACACATCTATTACCGCTGGTAATTTTTCTGCCGGGCGCTAAGGCGTCCGGGTTACAGGGATTTCTTAGCTGACCTTATGGATAATCCTGCTTAACTCCCTTCCATTTGTAGGACAATTAGGTCCTTTTTTATGTCATTTTTCGCTGAATTTATGTACGCAATTACTGTAATTCTGCGGTGTGATGTCGCTCTCTTATGGATGATTAATTTCCCGCTAAAACTATCTCCAGCAATAACGCTTATGACGAGGTAAGCGCTAATGCCTTGTTTTAAGTCCGATTAAATAAGTTGTTCGCCATTATTCCCTACAGATAAGAATGCTAAAGCTGGAGTTTACCATGCACAAATTTACTAAAGCGCTGGCGGCCATCGGCCTGGCTGCCGTTATGTCACAATCCGCTATCGCTGAAAATTTAAAGCTCGGTTTTCTGGTTAAACAGCCGGAAGAGCCGTGGTTCCAGACCGAATGGAAATTTGCTGATAAAGCCGGAAAAGATTTGGGATTTGAGGTAATTAAAATCGCCGTACCTGACGGTGAGAAAACGCTGAACGCCATTGATAGCCTGGCGGCCAGCGGCGCGAAAGGTTTCGTTATCTGTACGCCGGATCCAAAACTGGGGTCAGCGATTGCCGCGAAAGCGCGCGGTTACGACATGAAAGTGATTGCGGTGGACGATCAGTTCGTGAATGCCAAAGGTAAACCGATGGATACCGTTCCGCTGGTAATGATGGCGGCCACTAAAATCGGTGAGCGTCAGGGCCAGGAGCTCTACAAAGAGATGCAAAAACGCGGCTGGGATGTCAAAGAGACCGCCGTGATGGCCATTACCGCTGACGAGCTGGACACCGCCCGTCGTCGTACCACCGGGTCCATGGACGCCCTGAAAGCGGCTGGCTTCCCGGAAAAACAGATCTACAAAGTACCGACCAAATCCAACGATATTCCGGGCGCCTTTGATGCGGCGAACTCCATGCTCGTCCAGCATCCGGAAGTGAAGCACTGGCTGGTGGTGGGGATGAACGACAACACCGTACTGGGCGGCGTGCGTGCAACGGAAGGCCAGGGCTTTAAAGCACCGGACGTGATCGGGATCGGCATCAACGGCGTTGACGCCGTGAGCGAACTGTCTAAAGCGCAGGCGACCGGTTTCTACGGCTCTCTGCTGCCAAGCCCGGATGTCCACGGCTATAAATCCAGCGAAATGCTCTACAACTGGGTGACCAAAGGGGTTGAGCCGCCGAAATTCACCGAAGTGACCGATGTGGTGCTGATCACCCGCGATAACTTCAAAGAGGAGCTGGCGAAAAAAGGACTGGGCGGTAAGTAATACGCTGTGATTGCGCCCCTCACTCACCGTGAGGGGCCAGACGTACACACTACAGAAATCACGGAGTCGTTATGCAACAGTCTGATCCGTATCTCTCTTTCCGCGGCATCGGTAAAACGTTCCCCGGTGTAAACGCGCTGACCGATATCAGCTTCGACTGCTATGCCGGCCAGGTTCACGCCCTGATGGGGGAGAATGGCGCGGGTAAATCCACGCTGCTAAAAATTCTCAGCGGCAACTATACGCCCACCACCGGCACGCTGGCTATTCGCGGCGAAGAGGTGGCCTTTGCCGACACCACGGCAGCGTTAAATGCGGGCGTCGCCATCATCTATCAGGAGCTGCATCTCATTCCTGAAATGACCGTGGCGGAGAACATCTATCTGGGCCAGCTTCCGCATAAAAGCGGCGTGGTCAACCGCTCGCTGCTCAACTATGAAGCGGGCTTGCAGCTCAAGCACCTTGGGCTGGATGTCGATCCGCAAACGCCCCTTAAGTATCTCTCCATCGGCCAGTGGCAGATGGTGGAAATTGCCAAAGCGCTGGCACGTAACGCCAAAATTATCGCTTTTGACGAGCCAACCAGCTCGCTCTCGGCGCGTGAAATAGAACATCTCTTTCGCGTGATCCGCGAGCTGCGCAAAGAGGGCCGCATCATTCTGTACGTTTCTCACCGAATGGAAGAGATTTTTGCCTTAAGCGATGCCATCACCGTGTTTAAAGATGGCCGCTACGTGCGCACCTTCACCGATATGCAGCAGGTCAACCATGACCAACTGGTGCAGGCGATGGTCGGACGCGATCTCGGGGATATTTACCACTGGAAACCCCGCGAGTATGGCCCGGAGCGTCTGCGTCTGGATAACGTCAAAGCCCCGGGCGTGCGCACACCCATTTCACTCTCGGTGCGCAGCGGCGAAATCGTCGGGCTGTTTGGCCTTGTGGGGGCAGGGCGCAGCGAGCTGATGAAAGGGCTGTTTGGCGGCACCCGCATAACCCAGGGCCAGGTTTTCGTCGACGGGAAAAAGGTCGATATTCAGAAGCCTGCGCAGGCGATTAACGCGGGGATTATGCTCTGCCCGGAGGATCGAAAGGCCGAGGGCATTATTCCGGTGCACTCGGTGCGCGACAACATCAACATCTCTGCCCGGCGCAAGTTCATCCGCGCGGGATGTCTGATTAACGACGGCTGGGAGGCGAGCAACGCGGATCACCATATCCGTTCGCTGAACATCAAAACCCCCGGGGCTGAACAGCTGATCATGAACCTGTCCGGCGGCAATCAGCAAAAAGCCATTCTGGGGCGCTGGCTGTCGGAAGATATGAAGGTCATTTTGCTGGATGAGCCAACGCGCGGTATCGACGTGGGGGCGAAACACGAAATCTATAACGTCATCTATGAACTGGCAAAACGCGGTGTGGCGGTCCTGTTCGCCTCCAGCGATCTGCCTGAGGTGCTGGGCGTCGCCGACCGCATTGTTGTGATGCGTGAAGGTGAAATTGCCGGTGAATTGCTGCATGAACAGGCGAATGAACAACAGGCGTTGAGTCTCGCCATGCCTAAAGTTAGCCAGGCTGTCGCCTGAGTAAGGAGTCAATGATGTCCTCTGTTACTACATCCGGAGCGCCGAAGTCGGCTTTCAGTTTTGGCCGCATCTGGGACCAGTACGGCATGCTGGTGGTCTTTGCTGCCCTGTTCGTCGCCTGCGCGATTTTTGTGCCGAATTTCGCCACGTTCATCAATATGAAGGGGCTGGGGCTGGCTATCTCCATGTCCGGCATGGTGGCCTGCGGAATGCTGTTCTGCCTGGCCTCCGGCGATTTTGACCTGTCGGTTGCCTCGGTGATTGCCTGTGCTGGCGTCACCACTGCCGTGGTGATCAACATGACCGAAAGCCTGTGGATCGGCGTGCTGGCCGGGCTGCTGCTCGGCGTGCTGAGCGGCCTGGTGAACGGGTTTGTCATTGCGCGCCTGAAGATTAACGCCCTGATTACGACGCTGGCGACCATGCAAATCGTGCGCGGTCTGGCCTATATCATCTCCGACGGGAAAGCCGTGGGGATTGAAGACGAGCGTTTCTTCACGCTGGGCTATGCGAACTGGCTGGGGCTGCCTGCGCCAATCTGGCTGACGGTAGGCTGTTTGATCCTGTTCGGTTTCCTGCTTAACCGCACCACCTTTGGCCGTAACACGCTGGCGATTGGCGGCAATGAAGAGGCGGCGCGTCTGGCGGGTGTCCCGGTCGTACGGACCAAGATCATTATCTTCGTGCTTTCCGGGCTGGTATCGGCGGCGGCGGGGATTATTCTGGCGTCGCGTATGACCAGCGGCCAGCCAATGACCTCCATTGGATATGAGCTGATCGTCATCTCAGCCTGCGTTTTAGGGGGCGTTTCCCTCAAGGGCGGCATCGGAAAAATCTCATATGTGGTGGCGGGGATCCTGATTCTGGGGACCGTGGAGAACGCCATGAACCTGCTTAATATTTCTCCGTTCTCTCAGTACGTCGTACGCGGCCTGATCCTGCTGGCAGCGGTGATCTTCGACCGTTACAAGCAAAAAGCGAAGCGTACCGTCTGATTTATTTTTAGCCATCAATATGCTCAACTATTAACCATAGTTGACCCCCTGACCGGCCCGCCAGTTTTGCTGACGGGCTGGTTGCCAAATGGCGAGCACCGTCACACTGTCTATACTTACATGGCTGTTTTGTTCACTGTAAGGAGGATTAGGGTGGCTGACTTGTTAACCGCACCGCCTGTACTGCCCGGAAAATTTGCTTTCTTTTTTGACCTCGACGGGACGCTCGCCGGGATTGAACCGCATCCGGATGACGTCGTTGTACCGGACACGGTGTTAGAGAATTTGCAGCAGCTCTCCCGACAGAACGAGGGGGCACTGGCATTGATTTCAGGGCGCTCAATGGCCGAGCTGGACGTGCTCGCCAGTCCTTATCACTTTCCGCTGGCCGGTGTGCACGGAGCGGAGCGCCGCGATATCCATGATCAACTGCATATAGTTTCACTCCCCGACACGCTGATTCAGGCGCTGCATAAGCAACTCTCTTCGGCTCTGGAAATGCTTCCCGGTACGGAACTGGAAGCCAAAGGCATGGCCTTTGCGCTGCACTACCGTCAGGCGCCCCATCATGAGGCGGCGATATTTGCGGTGGCAAGAAGCGTGGCGGAAGCCCATCCGGAGCTGGCGTTACAGCCGGGTAAATGTGTGGTCGAGATTAAACCGGCAGGAATTAATAAAGGCGCTGCCATTGCAGCGTTTATGGCGGAAGCGCCGTTCAAAGGGCGTACGCCAGTCTTTTTTGGGGATGACCTGACCGACGAGGCCGGGTTCAGGGTGGTAAACCAGGCCCAGGGCATGTCTGTCAAGGTGGGATCTGGTGAAACCATTGCCGGATGGCGGCTGGAAAATGTCGCCAGCGTCTGGCAGTGGATATCTGACGTCGCTAACCAGCAACAACAACAAATAGCGCAAAACAACGGGAGAAATCATTATGGGTCGCTTAGTCGTCGTCTCTAATCGCATCGCACCGCCGGATGATAAAAAAGCCAGTGCCGGTGGCCTGGCGGTCGGGGTATTAGGTGCCCTCAAAGCCGCGGGTGGTCTCTGGTTTGGCTGGAGCGGGGAAATCAGTAATGATGAGAAACCGCTAAAAAAGGTGTCACGGGGCAATATCACGTGGGCCTCCTTCGCCCTTAGCGAGAAGGACTACGATGAATATTATTCCGAGTTCTCAAACGCCGTGCTGTGGCCAGCGTTTCACTATCGTCTGGATCTGGTGAAATTCCAGCGTGAGTCCTATGAAGGCTACATGCGCGTTAACGCGCTGCTGGCAGATAAACTGCTGCCGCTGATCGAAGAAGACGATATTTTATGGATCCACGATTACCATCTGCTGCCCTTCGCCAGGGAGCTACGAAAACGAGGTGTGAAGAACCGAATCGGCTTCTTCCTGCATATTCCGTTCCCTACCCCGGAGATCTTTACGGCTCTGCCGCAGCATGATGAAATTCTTGAAGCGTTGTCTGATTACGACCTGCTCGGTTTCCAGACGGAAAATGACAGGCTGGCGTTCCTCGACAGCGTGTCGGGTAAAACCCGGCTGGTCACTCACGGCGGCAAATCTCACACCGCGTGGGGACGAAATTTCCATACCGAAGTCTACCCGATTGGTATTGAGCCAGACGAAATCGCAGAGCAGGCCTCTGGTCCGCTGCCGCCGAAGCTTGCCCAGCTCAAGGACGAACTCAAGCACGTTAAGAATATCTTTTCGGTTGAACGACTGGATTATTCCAAAGGGTTGCCGGAGCGATTCCTCGCTTATGAAACCCTGCTGGATAAATTCCCGCAGCATCACGGCAAGATCCGCTATACCCAGATAGCGCCGACCTCGCGCGGTGAGGTTCAGGCTTACCAGGATATTCGTCACCAGCTGGAGACCGAAGCAGGGCGCATCAACGGGCGCTATGGTCAGCTCGGCTGGACTCCACTTTTCTATCTGAATCAGCACTTTGAGCGCAAAATCCTGATGAAAGTGTTCCGCTATGCGGACGTCGGGCTGGTCACCCCGCTGCGCGACGGGATGAATCTGGTGGCAAAAGAGTATGTAGCAGCACAAGATCCTGCTGACCCGGGCGTGCTGGTGCTGTCCCAATTTGCCGGTGCGGCAAACGAGTTAACCTCGGCGCTGATTGTGAACCCTTACGATCGCGATGACGTGGCAAATGCCCTGAACCGCGCGTTAACCATGCCGCTTGCGGAACGTATTTCACGTCATTCAGAAATGATGGAGACCATCGTTAAGAATGATATCAACCGCTGGCAGGCGCGTTTTATTGACGATTTGCGCGCGATCCAGCCGCAAACTCAGGAAGGTGATCTGCAAAAAAAGATCGCGACCTTCCCTAAACTCGCCTGATTTTCTCCGGGGGCATTAATTGCCCCCGAGAGGCACCAGCAGGACATCCACCTGGCTTGACGAAACGATGGATTTTGCCGAGCATGCCGCCCGGGAAAAAAAGCTCTGGTTATGATTTCCGCAAATGACCAGGTCAACATTCTGTTTCTGACAAATGTCGAGAATATGTCCACTTAACTCGCCGGTGGCAATCACCGTCTGGTGGACAGGATATTTTGCCCGCTCAACCAGCTCGCGCAGAAATTGCTGCGTTTCCTCCTGAAGAACCTCACGAATATCTTCCAGCATTGGCGCTGCCAGTTGATTATACATTTCGGGTTCAGCCGCCAGGGTAATCAGACTTATGCGGGCATTATTCGGGCGGGCAATGGAAACGGCACGGGCGACGAGTGGATGACTTTCGGGGGAAACCGCAACAGAAACAAGAAGATGGGAGTAACTCATCACACACTCCTTTTATGTCAGAATGACACGTTTCTCAAGCTTTACCGCGAATCTGCCGCTTCTGCAAGAGGCACATGCGACAATAGTGTGAAGCTTATCATAATTATTCATTAATTATTCTTATAAGAAGAATAACGAAATGGGGACGCTAAATGAAAGTAATTAACAACTTAACGTAAATCACACATTTAGCCTTCCGTGCTGTTAAATCGCGTTAACCGATCGTCAACGCAAGCGTGATGGTTACCCATGGAAACTTTTTTCTCGAAAGGAAAACTTAAGCTGCTGTTTTTACTTAATTAACTCCGCCTCTTCTCTGGCGTTCTCGCCCGTTGTGACGCGAAAGGGCAGTGCTTCTTCGACGTAGCAATTTTCATACCCGATCCCCTCATCCCTCTGCATGAGTATTCGTTCCATAAGAATATAAACAAGCTTCAGTTGCTCAATAAATAGTCAAATTACAAGTCACGCTGATGGATTTATGGGTTACATTCGCGTAAATTATGTGACGGAGATCACATTTTTTTTAAATTCCAGGGGGGGCTGCATTGTATGTGTCAAAACTGACGAGTAGAGTTTGCGTCGAATTAGGAAAAATCTTAGTTATTTGTAAGAAAAGATAAAATGTGTAACCGACATTTTGGCCATGTTAACCGGTCACGCGCTTTACGACGTACAAACCTAAATTCAACTATGCATTTGGCCTTTTCTTTTTATACCGGGTGATTTCCCGGCGACATCACGGGGTGCGGTCTTTCCGCATAAAAATAATAGTTGGTTATTCGGGATGGGAAAAATGCATACATCCGAGTTGCTAAAACATATTTATGACATCAATTTGTCGTATTTATTGCTCGCGCAGCGTTTGATTAGTCAGGACAAACCGTCAGCGATGTTTCGTCTGGGTGTTAACGAAGAGATGGCAACCATGCTGGGTGGATTAACCCTCCCGCAAATGGTCAAGCTGGCTGAAACCAATCAACTTGTCTGCCAGTTCCGTTTTGATAACCCGCAGACCATTACGCGTCTGACTCAGGAATCCCGCGTGGACGATCTGCAACAGATCCACACCGGTATTCTTCTCTCCACCCGCCTGCTCAACGAAATCAGCCAGCCTGATGACGTAGCCCGGAAGAAAAGGGCTTAACAATGAGCGAAAAAAGCATTGTTCAGGAAGCCCGTGATATCCAGCTGGCGATGGAACTCATCACGCTCGGTGCGCGTTTACAAATGCTGGAAAGCGAGACGCAGCTGAGCCGTGGTCGTCTGATCAAGCTGTACAAAGAATTGCGTGGTAGCCCGCCCCCAAAAGGCATGCTGCCGTTTTCGACTGACTGGTTCATGACCTGGGAGCAGAACATTCATGCTTCCATGTTCTGTAACGCCTGGCAGTACCTGCTTAAAACGGGCTTATGCAGCGGCGTTGATGCCGTGATCAAAGCCTACAAACTTTACCTTGAGCAATGCCCGCAGCAGGAAGAGGGACCCCTGCTGGCGCTGACCCGCGCCTGGACGCTGGTGCGTTTTGTTGAAAGCGGAATGCTTGAATTGTCCCGCTGCAACTGCTGTGACGGCAATTTCATTACCCACGCGCACCAGCCTGCGGGCAGCTTCGCCTGTAGTTTGTGCCAGCCTCCATCCCGAGCCGTAAAAAGACGTAAACTTTCCCGGGATGCTGCCGATATTATTCCACAACTGCTGGATGAACAGATCGAACACGCTGTTTAACCCGAACCTGTGGGCAAGATTCCAGCAGCGGTAAGCGATTACCGCTGCTTTTTTTTACCCTGCGTTCAGGTCATGCGCTCGAAATGAACGTCCTGCCATAGTCACTAGCGGAAGGATGATGTCGTGCTTATCTTATTAGGTTACCTGGTAGTTCTCGGTACAGTTTTCGGCGGTTACATGATGACCGGCGGGCACCTTGGAGCACTCTATCAACCGGCTGAACTTGTCATCATCGGCGGTGCAGGGGTAGGGGCTTTTATCGTTGGTAACAACGGCAAATCGATCAAGGGCACGCTGAAGGCGATTCCGCTGCTGTTTCGTCGCTCGAAATACACCAAAAGCATGTATATGGATCTGCTGGCGCTGCTCTATCGCCTGATGGCGAAGTCACGTCAGCAGGGGATGTTCTCGCTGGAGCGGGACATCGAAAACCCGAAAGAGAGCGAAATTTTCGCCAGCTACCCGCGTATTCTGGCCGACGCGATGATGCTCGATTTTATCGTCGATTACCTGCGACTGATCATCAGCGGCAACATGAACACCTTCGAAATTGAAGCCCTGATGGACGAAGAGATCGAAACCCACGAGAGCGAGTCCGAAGTACCGGCCAACAGCCTGGCGCTGGTGGGCGACTCGCTTCCGGCGTTCGGCATCGTGGCGGCGGTCATGGGCGTTGTTCATGCCCTGGCCTCGGCGGATCGCCCGGCGGCTGAACTGGGGGCGCTGATTGCCCACGCGATGGTGGGGACCTTCCTCGGTATTTTACTGGCCTACGGCTTTATCTCCCCGCTGGCGAGCGTGCTGCGCCAGAAGAGCGCCGAAACCACCAAAATGATGCAGTGCGTGAAAATTACGCTGCTCTCAAACCTCAACGGCTATGCGCCACCGATTGCCGTCGAATTTGGTCGTAAGACGCTTTACTCCAGCGAACGTCCGTCGTTTATCGAACTGGAAGAGCACGTGCGCGCGGTGAAAAACCCTAACCAACAGACGACAACTGAGGACGCATGAAAAACCAGTCCCATCCGATCGTCATCGTAAAAAAGCGCAAGCATAAGGGGCACGGGCACGGTTCTCACGGCTCCTGGAAGATCGCGTACGCCGACTTTATGACCGCCATGATGGCCTTCTTTCTGGTGATGTGGCTGATCTCCATCTCCAGCCCGAAGGAGCTAATCCAGATTGCGGAATATTTCAGAACGCCGCTGGCGACGGCGGTTACCGGCGGGCCGCGCATTTCGAACAGCGACAGCCCGATCCCCGGCGGCGGTGACGATTATACCCAGCAGCAGGGCGAAGTGAAAAAACAGCCTAACATCGACGAGCTGAAAAAAAGGATGGAGCAGGCGCGCCTGAAAAAACTGCGCGGTGACCTGGATCAGCTGATTGAAGCGGACCCTAAGCTGCGCGCGCTGCGTCCGCATCTGAAAATTGACCTGGTACAGGAAGGGCTGCGTATTCAGATCATCGACAGCCAGAACCGGCCTATGTTTAAAACCGGCAGCGCCGACGTGGAGCCCTACATGCGCGATATTCTGCGTGCGATTGCACCGGTGCTGAACGGTATTCCAAACCGCATTAGCCTGTCCGGACACACGGATGATTTCCCGTACGCCACGGGAGAGAAAGGATACAGCAACTGGGAGCTTTCTGCCGATCGCGCCAACGCCTCGCGTCGCGAGCTGGTGGCGGGTGGGCTTGATGATGGCAAGGTCCTGCGCGTGGTCGGCATGGCTGCAACCATGCGCCTTACCGACCGCGGACCGGATGATGCCATCAACCGTCGTATCAGTCTTTTAGTGCTGAACCAGCAGGCGGAGCAGGCCATCCTGCATGAAAACGCCGAAAGTCAGAATGAGTCACTGGACGATTTAAAACAGCCTGGGGCCGTCCCTTCGGCTGCCGTTCCAACATCGCCACCAGCCAATCCGAGGTGATAGCGTGAGCATGGATATTACCGATTTTTACCAGACATTTTTTGATGAAGCCGACGAATTGTTGGCCGATATGGAGCAACATTTGCTGGATCTGGTGCCAGAGGCACCGGACTCAGAACAGCTCAATGCCATCTTCCGTGCGGCGCATTCCATTAAAGGCGGTGCCGGAACGTTTGGATTTACCATTTTGCAGGAAACCACCCATTTAATGGAAAACCTGCTGGATGAAGCACGACGCGGTGAGATGCAGCTCAATACCGACATTATCAACCTGTTTTTGGAAACGAAAGATATTATGCAGGAACAGCTCGACGCCTATAAAAGTTCGGCAGAGCCTGATGCCGCCAGCTTTGAATACATCTGCAACGCGCTGCGTCAGTTAGCGCTGGAAGCCAAAGGTGAGGCGTCTGCGCCCGCTGTCCCTGCGGCAAAACTGAGCGTTGTTGACGCCGTGGCCGAACCCGATACGGCGCCTGACGCGCCCGCAGGAAAACTGCGCGTGGTGCTGTCACGTCTGAAGGAGAACGAGGTCAACCTGCTGGAAGAGGAGCTGGGTAACCTGGCGACGCTCAGCAACGTGGTGAAGGGCAAAGACAGCCTGGCCGCGACGCTTGACGATGGGATCGGCCAGGATGACATCGTGGCGGTGCTCTGCTTCGTGATTGAAGCGGATCAGATTGCGTTTGAAACCGAGGCGGCGGCCGTTGAAGCGCCTGCTCCGGCAGAGAATACCCCTGCGGTAGTTGCCGCTGCCCCGGCCCTGAAAGCCGTGCCAAAAGAGACGGCCGCTCCGGCCCGCGGTGAAAAACCAGCGGCGCGTTCCAGCGAGTCCACGAGCATTCGCGTGGCGGTGGAGAAAGTGGATCAGCTGATCAACCTGGTGGGTGAACTGGTCATCACCCAGTCGATGCTGGCCCAGCGCTCCAACGAGCTGGACCCGGTGACCCATGGCGATCTCATCACCAGCATGGGCCAGTTACAACGTAACGCCCGCGATTTGCAGGAATCGGTGATGTCCATCCGCATGATGCCGATGGAATATGTCTTCAGCCGCTTCCCGCGCCTGGTGCGCGACCTGGCCGGCAAGCTCAACAAACAGATCGAACTCACGCTGATGGGCAGCTCCACCGAGCTGGACAAGAGCCTGATTGAACGCATTATCGATCCGTTAACGCACCTGGTGCGTAACAGCCTCGACCACGGCATCGAGCTGCCGGAAAACCGCGTAGCAGCTGGAAAATCGCCCGTGGGCAACCTGATCCTGTCAGCGGAACATCAGGGCGGCAACATCTGCATCGAAGTGACCGATGATGGCGCCGGCCTGAACCGCGAGCGCATTCTGGCGAAGGCGATTTCGCAGGGAATGGCGGTTAACGAAAACATGACCGACGAAGAAGTGGGCATGTTGATTTTTGCCCCGGGCTTCTCAACCGCAGAGCAGGTCACCGACGTTTCCGGCCGCGGCGTGGGCATGGACGTGGTGAAACGTAACATTCAGGAGATGGGCGGTCACGTTGAGATCCAGTCTAAGCAGGGCGCGGGCACCACGATTCGCATCCTGTTGCCGCTGACGCTGGCCATTCTTGACGGCATGTCCGTTAAAGTGGCGGACGAAGTCTTTATTCTGCCGCTGAACGCGGTGATGGAGTCCCTCCAGCCGCGTGAAGAAGATCTGCATCCGCTGGCGGGCGGCGAGCGCGTGCTCGAAGTGCGCGGCGAGTACCTGCCGCTGGTGGAACTGTGGAAAGTGTTTGAAGTGGACGGGGCAAAAACCGAGGCCACGCAGGGTATCGTTGTGATCCTGCAAAGCGCCGGACGCCGCTACGCGCTGCTGGTCGATCAGCTGATTGGTCAGCATCAGGTGGTGGTTAAGAACCTGGAAAGTAACTACCGCAAAGTGCCGGGGATCTCTGCTGCCACCATCCTGGGTGATGGTAGCGTCGCGCTGATCGTCGATGTATCGGCACTTCAGGGATTAAATCGTGAACAACGTGTGGCGAACACAGCCGCCTGATTAAGTAAAAGGTAATAACATGACCGGTATGAGTAACGTAACGAAACTGGCGGGCGAGCCATCTGGGCAGGAATTCCTGGTTTTCACTTTAGGTGATGAAGAGTACGGTATCGACATCCTGAAAGTGCAGGAAATTCGCGGTTACGACCAGGTAACGCGTATTGCGAACACGCCAGCGTTTATCAAGGGTGTGACCAACCTGCGCGGTGTGATTGTGCCCATCGTGGACCTGCGCGTGAAGTTTAGCCAGGGCGATGTGGAGTACAACGATAACACGGTGGTGATCGTCCTGAATCTGGGGCAGCGCGTGGTGGGGATCGTGGTGGATGGCGTGTCTGATGTGCTGTCGCTGACCGCCGATCAAATCCGTCCTGCGCCGGAGTTTGCGGTCACGCTGTCGACGGAATACCTGACGGGGCTGGGTGCGCTCGGCGAGCGTATGCTGATTCTGGTGAATATTGAGAAGCTGCTGAACAGCGAAGAGATGGCGCTGCTGGATATCGCGGCGAATCATGTAGCATAAAACAAAGCCGGGTGGCGGCTTCGCCTTACCCGGCCTACAAATGGCTCGAACACGTAGGCCGGGTAAGCGTCAGCGCCACCCGGCTCTTTTGTATCCTTACGCCTCCTGCTCCACCAGCGCTGATTCCGCTTCCCGCGCCCCTTCATTCTGCGACAGCATCGCCGTCGCAATCCCGTTCCCCAGCACGTTAATGGCCGATCGTCCCATATCCAGGAAATGGTCAATCCCCATCAGCAGCAGGATCCCGGCCACCGGAATGTTAAAGCTCGGAATAGTTGCCGCCAGCACCACCAGCGACGAGCGCGGTACGCCCGCAATCCCTTTCGAGGCCAGCATCAACGTTAACATTAGCACCGTCACCTCGGTGAAACTCAGGTGAATGTTGTATGCCTGGGCGATAAACATCGAGGCGAACGAGCAGTACACCATGGAGCCGACCAGGTTAAACGAGTAGCCGATCGGCAGGACGAAAGAGGCGATATTACGTGAACAGCCGAAGCGCGCTAACTGCTCCAGCGTTTTCGGGTATGCCGCTTCTGAGCTGCTGGTGGTAAACGCGACCAGCACCGGATCTTTCAGCATCGCCACCAGACGGAAAATCTCTTTTTTCAGCACCATGTAACCTACCGCCAGCAATACCAGACAGGTCAGAAGGATCGCCACATAGTAACCGCCAATGAACGAGGCATAGTTCAGCAAAATGCCCAGACCCTGAGTGGCAATCACGGACGAAATCGCGGCAAAAATGGCCAGCGGCGCAACGTACATCACATAGCCCGTCACTTTCAGCATAATGTGGGAGACCACATCCAGCGCCGCCACCAGCGGGGCGTTGAATTTTTGACCTAATGACGCGCCGCCGATGCCGAAGAACATCGAGAAGACCACAATTTGCAGGATCTCATTGTTCGCCATCGCGCCGACAATACTGGTTGGAATAGTGTGTGACAGGAAGGCTTTCAGCGACATCCCGCTAACGGCCAGGCCGGTATCAACCGTCTCTGTCGGAATGCTCAGGTTCAGACCGCTGCCGGGTTGTTCAAGGGTAACAATAAACAGCCCCACCAGAATGGAAAGTACGGATGAGCTGATAAACCACACCATCGCTTTACCCCCGACGCGCCCAATCGTCGACGTTTCACCCAGCTTCATAATGCCCACCGTCAGGGTGCTGAACACCAGCGGGGCAATCACCATCTTAATCAGCCGCAGGAAAATATCGGTCAGCAGGGTGATGTTCTCCGACCAGGCCTGTATCGCGTCGGGCGAAGCATACTCATGGATTGCCGCACCTGAAAGAATGCCCGCCAGCATGAAAATCACGATGAAGAGCGTGAGTTTGTTTGCACTTGCCACAAAAAGATCCTCTATGCGCTAAAAGAGTTTCCTGCGTCAATGCATACAAAATTTTTATTTAAGCGCAGGAAAATATTCGGGGCATAAATTGAAGTAAAGCTGCGTGAGTTACAACTTGTTTTTAATTTTTATGAAATTCGTTGTTTTTATGATGACGATATATTGTGACGCAGATCACGTTACAGGCGATATATCCTCAAATTAAGCAAATATAATGCCCGTTTTATTTTGCTAACTCTTTGTAATGTTTGTTAATAGTCTGTTAATTGGAGGGCGGGTGTCTCACCTTCGCTGAAAGTGGTTGAAGCGTGAACCATAAACTAAATTCTCAGTAACCGCGCCGGGGAATGTTTAAGCGAGGCTAACATACTGAACAGTATGAATAAAATAGGGTAAGCGGACCATTATTTCTTCTGGAGGGTGGTAAATGAAAAGAACACTTCTTTTTATCTGCGCGGGTACACTGCTGACGGCGGCGACTGTCGGTCAGGCGCTGGCAGTCACCAGCAGCGGTACTATCGGGGCGACGCTGACGCTGACGAACGGTTGTTTGATCAACGGCTCGCCAACGCAAAACGGCATTAACTTCGGGACACTCGATTTCGGGACCCATCCTGCGACATTCTCCACCCTGACAACCCAGTTAACCGGGGCCAGCGGCGGAAACACCTTTACCATTCAATGTACCACTGCCAGTTACACGGTGGCGATCACCGGCAACACCAACGCGACCGCACCCGGAACCGTTGTCGGCACCCCCGGCACACCCGCCCGCTATCTGGTGAACACCGCCAATGCGGCACAGGGCGTGGCATACAGCCTCTATAGCGACAGCGGGTACAACAACGTGATCGCTAACAACGCCGCGTTGCCCGTTGCCTCCACGGCGGGCGGGGTGGACAGCTATACCCTCTACGGACGCATAACGGGCGGTGGCAATAGCGTAACGGTTGTACCGGGAACCTATACCGACACGATTAACGTCAGCGTCACCTACTGATTCAGCCATGAAGGCATTGTGTTTATGTCTGCGCGAAAGCGCAGAGGGCGTCGTGCACCCTTTTTTGGCCCTGATCGTCGGGCTGATGATGAACTGCGACGCCAGAGCGGTGACCTCCCAGTCCTTCAGGGTGAGCGCGACGGTAGTACCAGGGTGCTCGGTGAGTACCGGCACGGGGGGGCGCTTTGGGACGCTGGATTTTGGAACCCGTAACGGCGTGGACAACACGCCGGTCAGCACCAGCTTTGTCGCCGACGGTGCGTTGTCCATCGCCTGCACGCCGGGCGTGGCGCTGAGCATGAGCATTGACGGCGGCCAGAATTACAGCTCGGTGCGACGGATGACGCGTTCAGGCGGGACCGAAGTTGTTGGTTACCGGCTTTACAGCAGCAGCTCTCTGGCGGCGAACAGCGAAATTGGGGTTAACCAGGCCATACCGATTACCTATACCAACAGCAATAACATCGCGCTGCCTCTTTTTGGCGTCGCGCTCCTGACGGGGTTTAGCCTGCCGGGAACATATTCAGATCAACTCACCGTGACCTTGTCATGGTAGGAAAGGGAGAACATCGATGAAGCCATTTTTCAGGCGATCAGGCCTGGTGGGTCTGTTGGGGGCAACGGCTCTGGCAGCGGGCCAGGCGCAGGCAGCGGCAACCATTCTTTTGTGGCCCATCGATCCGTGGCTTTCGGCAGAGGCCAGAGCAACTGAATTGTGGATCCAGAATCAGGGCAACAGCGCCACGACAATGCAGGTGCGTATTGTGCGCTGGAAGCAGGAGGGCGGATATGAGCGTTACACCGCCCAGCAGGATGTGGTCGCCAGCCCGCCGATCGTGACCATCGCCACAGGCAGTAAACAGCTTATTCGCCTCATCAAGCAGGGGACGATCCCGTCGGGGGTTGAGCAGGCCTACCGCATTATTGTGGATGAAATTCCCCAGCCGGATGCCAAAGCGGAACCGTCCATGGGCCTCAAACTGCAAATGCGCTATTCCATTCCCTTATTTGTTTATGGGCAGGGGATCCCCACCCTCAACGAAGGGGCGCACCACGCGCTGGCGAATACTCAACAGCTGAGCTGGCGGGTCGTTCAGGAAGGGGGGAAACCCGCGCTTCAGGTCCGTAATCAGGGGGATGTGCACGTCCGGCTCAGCCAGGTTGCGGTTGAGCAGGGCGGGCAAAAACGCACGGTTGCCGAGGGGCTGCTGGGTTATGTGCTGCCAGGCAGCACCCGAAGCTGGCCGCTTCCGGCTGGGATTTATCAGCCGAACCGGATGAGCGCGCAAATTAATGCCAGGGATACGCAATGGCAATCGACGCCCGTCAACTGAAACCGGCGATGATGATCCTGCTTTGCGTCAGTACCAGCGCCTTTGCCGAAACCGGCGACGACAGTTTACCGCCGCCGCCGGATGCACGGACGATAAACGGCGAAGCAGTATTCCAGCTCGCCCTGGTGCTGAACCACTATGACACGGGTCTGGTGGTGCCGGTGACGCAGCGTGAGGGCGCCTGGTTTATTTCGGGCGCGGATTTGCTCCGCGCCGGGCTGCCGCCCGCGCATGTGCCAGCCGGAGAGGTGAATCTCTCGACGCTTACGTCGGTACGCGCAGAGTACGACAGCACGGCCCAGCGCCTGTTGCTGACGGTCCCCCGGGACTGGGTCGCGGCGCGGGTCACGCCTTTCAGTGAGCAGAGCACGCAAAGCAAACCGCACTATGGCCGCGGCGCGCTGCTCAATTACGACGTTTATACCAACCATTCCGAACACACGGGCGGCCAGGCGTCGGTCTGGCACGAGTTCCGCTATTTCAATGAGGATTATTCATTTTCATCGACGGGTTACGCCCGGCAGAATTTCACCGGTAACAGCGGGCAGCAGGAAGGGTACGTGCGTTATGACTCTACCTTACTGATCACCAACGAAGAGGATGCCACCACCTGGTCCGCCGGGGACGTCATCAGCGATGCGCTGAGCTGGAGCACCAGCGTGCGCATGGGCGGGATCAGCTACGGGCGCGACTTCTCCCTGCGTCCGGATCTGGTGACCTGGCCGCTGCCGGCGTTTTCCGGCGAGGCGGCTGTCCCGACATCGGTCGATCTCTTTATTAACGGCTACCGTTCCGGCTCCACCCGCCTTCAGCCGGGGCCGTTTACCCTCACCAATCTGCCGTATATCAACGGTGCTGGCGATGCAGTACTGGTTACCACTGATGCGCTGGGTCGTCAGGTGAGTACCACGCTGCCGTTTTATGTCAGCAGCGATCTGCTTAAGCAGGGGTTAAGCGACGGCGCCGTGACGCTGGGCAGCCTGCGGCGTAACTACGGTATTGAGAATCTTGACTATGGCCCGGCGGCGGGCAGCGGATCGTACCGCTACGGGGTGACCGACTGGCTGACGCTGGAGGGGCATGCGGAAGGGGCGGAGTCGCTGGTGCTTGGCGGCGCGGGCACGGTACTGAAGCTCGGGCGTTTTGGCGTGGTAAATACCTCGTGGACCCAAAGCCGCATGCGCGGCGACAGCGGCGGCCAGATAAACTGGGGCTATCAATACAACACCAGCGAGTTTAGCGTAGCGACCCAGCATACCCGACGTGATCGTGGTTTTGGCAATCTCGCCCTGTACGATCAGCCCACCGTTTATGATGAAAATGATAACCCCGTTGCCAGCCTGAGCCGCAATACCGACCAGTATTCCTTAACCTTTAACCTCGGCGGATACGGCAATATCGGCGCGGCGTGGATCGGCGTTGAGAGTTTTGACAGCCAGAAAACTGAACTGCTCAACCTCTCCTGGAGCCGTAATCTGTGGGGCTCAAGCAGTATTTATCTGGCTGCCAGCCGTGACCATCAGCGAGGCGACTGGACGGTTGCGCTGTCGTTGCAGGTTCCCCTCGGCGAACGTGACAGCGCCGCCGTCACCTTTGAAAACACCCCTGACGCAGGCAGCACTCAACGCATTAACTACAACCACTCGATGCCTTCAGACGGCGGATTTAGCTGGAACATGGCCTGGGCCAACCAGTCGCGGTCGAGTAACTATCAGCAGGCCACGCTCGGCTGGCGGAATAACAACGTGGAGCTACAGGGCGGCGGCTACGGTGAGAAGGGCATGATGACCTGGTGGGGCGGGGCGATGGGCTCTGTCGTGCTGATGGACGGTGAGCTGTTTGCGGCGAACAAAATCAACGATGCGTTTGTGGTGATCAGCACCGACGGACATCCGGATGTTCCCGTCAGCTACGAAAACCAGCCGGTCGGAAAAACCAATAACAAAGGCTATCTGCTGGTGAGCGGCGTTTCCGCCTATTACCCGGCAAGTTACCGCATTGATACCCTGAACTTACCCGCGGATACCCGGCTGAAAGAGACCGAGCGTCGGGTGGCGATTCGTCGGCATAACGGTTATCTGGTGGATTTCCCGATGGAGCAGGAGCGGGTTGCCAGCGTGATCCTGCACGATGCGCAGGGCAATGCGATCCCGGTAGGAAGCCAGGTCAGACGCGCGTCCCGCAGCAGCGCGGTTGTCGGCTACGACGGCCTCGCCTGGCTGGAAAACCTCAACGACGTGAATCCGCTCGAGGTCATCACCCCGGAGGGTAAACGCTGTACGGCAACGCTGACCGTTGGCGCAAACCCTGAACATAAGCTGCAAACCTACGGTCCGCTGACCTGTCGGGAGGCGCCGTGAGACGCCTGTTAATCGCGCTCCTGCTGCTGTGCTCCGGCGGCAGCTGGGCGGCCTGTACCGTCAGTACGGTGAATGCCTCGTTTGGCAGCGTCACCTCGTTCGCACTCAGCGGTACCGGGGAAGTGGAAACGACGGGCACGCTGGTGGTGACCTGCGATACCGTTCTCAACCTGTTAACCAACGACTCGGTGACGCTGAATTACACCTCGGCATCCGTCTTCGCGAATAGCCGGGCGACCATGAAGCGTACGGACAACGCGGCTATTACCGATGTCATCCCTGTGCGCCTTTGCGGGGTGTCCGGCTGCGGCGGAAACAGTGAAGTACAAATCAGCAAAGCCTATACCTGGAGCGGAAACACGCTGCTCGGGCTGCTGGGTTCAAGGCGCTACAACATTCCCCTTTATTTCCGGACCGTAATGGGGCAGAACGTCACCGCCGGGCCGTATCAGGTGCTGTTAACGTTCAGCATTAACTACAACGTGTGCGCCGTTGGCGCGGTCGGGGCGTGCCTGACCCCGCAAACCGGCACGGCAACCACCTCGATCCTCCTCAACATGACCGTCACCAACGATTGCAGCACCATGACCACGCCGGACGTGAATTTTAACAGCGCGCCGCTGGTGCAAAATTTTCCCACCGTTTCACAGTCGGTCGCCGTCACCTGCACCAAGGGCAGCACCTACACCATAGGCATTAATAATGGGGCAAACGCCCTGAACAACGTGCGTCGTATGGTCAGCGGCAGCAACTTCATGAGTTACGACATCTATAAAGAGGCGACCAGCAACCGCTGGGGCGGCAGCGGCAGCGAGCGCTGGGCCAGCGCCAGCTCATCGCAGGTCAGTACGGACGGGCTTTTACGTACCTACAACTACACCGCCAAAGTTCTGACCAGCCAGGCCACGCCGCCTGCCGGAACCTACACCGATACGCTGATTGTCGACGTCGCATTCTGACTCCCGCGCTTTTCCCTTTCGCAAATGTAAAGTTCCTGTGGCCTGTGCCGATAACACCGTTAATAAATCTATGAGAAGGTGTTGTATGTTGAACCGTATCCGCGTTGTCACAATGCTTATGATGGTGCTGGTCATTTTCGCACTTCTTCAGCTTACTTCTGGCGGCCTCTTTTTCTCGTCGTTAAAACAGAACCAGGACAGCTTCGCGGCCTCGAACGATTTGCGAATGCAGCAAAGCGAACTGACCACGACCTGGGATCTGATGTTGCAGACGCGTATCAACCTGAGCCGCTCGTCTGCCCGCATGATGATGGACCCAAATAACCAGCAGAGCAGCGCAAAAACGGAACTGCTGAAGAATGCGCGCGCCACGCTGGCAGACGCGGCGAAACATTACGACGCCTTCAAAAAAATCGCCCCTCAGCCGGCAATGGCGCAGGCGAGCGCGAACATAGATGAAAAATATCAGGCCTACTTCGCCGGCCTCACGGAGCTGGTGCAGTTCCTGGAGAAGGGCAATATGGACGCCTATTTCGCGCAGCCGACCCAGGGAATGCAGAACGCCCTCGGCGCGGCGCTCGGCGAGTACGCTAAAGCCAGCGGCGAGCTTTATCACTCCGCATTCACGCAAAGCCAGAACGACTACCGTTTCGCTAAATGGCAGATGGCGGTTCTCGCCCTCGCGCTGGTCATCGTGCTGGTGGCCGTGTGGTACGGCATTCGTCATATCCTTCTTAACCCGCTTGGCCGCGTCATTGCCCATATCCGTGATATTGGCCGGGGCGATCTCACGAAAACGCTGACCGTTTCTGGGCGCAATGAGATCACCGAGCTGGCAACCAGCGTCGACCATATGCAGCGTTCGCTGATTGATACCGTCGCCAACGTGCGCGAGGGGGCGGATGCCATCTATACCGGCACGAGTGAAATCGCGATGGGCAACAACGATCTCTCGTCCCGTACCGAACAGCAGGCGTCCGCTCTGGAAGAGACGGCGGCCAGCATGGAGCAGCTCACCGCGACCGTGAAGCAGAATGCCGACAATGCCCGCCAGGCGTCGCAGCTTGCAGAAAGCGCGTCCGACACCGCCCAGCGCGGCGGTCGGGTGGTCGACGGCGTGGTGAAAACCATGCATGACATTGCCGACAGCTCGAAGAAAATCGCCGACATCATCAGCGTAATCGACGGTATCGCCTTCCAGACCAATATCCTGGCGCTGAACGCGGCCGTTGAAGCGGCGCGTGCGGGCGAGCAGGGGCGCGGGTTTGCCGTGGTCGCCGGCGAAGTGCGTAACCTCGCCAGCCGCAGCGCCAATGCGGCGAAAGAGATCAAAGCCCTGATTGAAGACTCTGTTTCACGCGTGGATACCGGCTCGGTGCTGGTGGAAAGTGCGGGTGAAACCATGAATGACATCGTGAATGCCGTGACGCGCGTGACGGACATCATGGGTGAAATCGCCTCTGCATCGGATGAGCAGAGTCGTGGTATTGACCAGGTCGCCCTGGCGGTATCGGAAATGGATCGTGTGACGCAGCAAAACGCCGCCCTGGTGCAGGAGTCCGCTGCCGCGGCCGCTGCGCTGGAGGACCAGGCGAGCCGCCTGAAAATGGCCGTCTCGGCGTTCCGTCTTACTTCAAAAACGACAAATACGGTCAGCTCGCGGTCGGCGTACAGCGAAGCAACCCCGGCGCCCGTGACAACACGTACGCGCGCAGCGGTGACCGGACAAGATGAAAACTGGGAAACATTTTGACTGACAATTAAACCGCGGCTGCTTGCCGCTTGATGGGAGCGTGGATGTTAAATCGTATTCGTATCTCGACCACACTGTTTTTGATTCTGATCCTGTGTGGGGTTTTGCAGGTTGGCAGTAACGGGTTGTCTTTCTGGGCGTTTCGCGATGGCTATCAGAATTTGCAGGAAGTTGAGACGAGTAATCAGCAGCGCTCCGCACTGGCACAAACGCGTGCCGTGCTGTTGCAGGCAAGCACTGCGCTGAACAAAGCAGGGACGTTAACCGCGCTGAGCTATCCGCCGGAGGATATTAAGGCGCTGATGGTCGTGGCCCGCAGCAGCCTGAAGCAGGCCGACGCGCAGTTTAAGGCCTTTACGGCGCAGGAGGCGGTCAGTGAGAAAGAGAAAGCGCTGAAAGTCGCCATGAAAAAGACCTTTGATGTGTGGTACGGCGATCTCGACCATCAGGCGACGTGGCTGGAGAACAACCAGCTTTCTGACTTCCTGACCGCGCCGGTGCAGGCGTCTCAGGCGGCGTTCGACGGCAGCTTTAACGCCTGGCAGCAGGATATTAACCAGTTTGTGGCGCGTGCCGGTGCGGACAGCCGTACCAGCTACCGCATGTCAGGGGCGATTTTCCTGACCATGGTGATCCTGGCCGCCCTGCTGACCGGCGGCTCGCTGTGGTGGTCGCGCAAAATGATCGTCCAGCCGCTGGCCATCGTCAGCAGCCACTTCGACAGTATGGCGAAGGGCGATCTGGCGCGTCCGGTGGCCGTGTATGGCAGGAATGAAATATCAGCGATTTTCGCCAGCCTGAAGGCGATGCAGGGGTCGCTGCGGGAAACGGTAAGCAACGTTCGCCAGGGCAGTTACGCCATGCATACCGGGATCTCCGAGATTGCGGCAGGCAATAACGATCTCTCATCCCGCACCGAACAGCAGGCGGCATCGCTGGCGCAGACGGCGGCCAGCATGGAGCAGCTGACCGCGACGGTAAGCCAGAACGCCGATAACGCGCGTCAGGCGTCCGACTTGTCAAAACAGGCGGCGATGACGGCGAAACGTGGGGGCGATCAGGCCTCTCACGTCGCCAGCACGATGCAGGAGATTGCCGCCAGCTCGCAGAAAATTGGCGACATTATCAGCGTCATCGACGGTATCGCGTTCCAGACCAATATTCTGGCGCTGAACGCGGCCGTTGAAGCGGCGCGTGCCGGGGAGCAGGGGCGCGGGTTCGCGGTGGTTGCCGGTGAAGTCCGAAACCTCGCCAGCCGCAGCGCCAATGCGGCGAAAGAGATCAAAGGGCTGATAGAAGAGTCGGTCTCCCGCGTTCAGCAGGGCTCCGCGCTGGTGGATACCGCCGCGCAGACCATGCACGAGATTGTCACCTCCGTGACGCGGGTTAACGACATTATGGGCGAGATTGCCTCGGCGTCTGATGAACAACGCCGTGGTATTGAGCAGGTGGCGCAGGCCGTTACACAGATGGATCAGGTTACGCAGCAGAACGCCTCACTGGTGGAAGAGGCGGCGGCGGCTACCGATCAGCTGGCAAACCAGGCGGATCACCTTACCGGGTTGGTCGCCGTATTTAATGTGAAAGAGCACGTTGAAGCAGTAACAGAAGTCGGACGGTCACAGGCCGTGCCCGTTGTATCCTGAATGTGATTAAGAAGGCGCTATGACATCACCCATGCCCTCAGGGCAAACGTCATTATTGTTGCAGATGACACAGCGCCTCGCGCTGTCCGACGCGCATTTTCGTCGGATATGTCAGTTAATCTACCAGCGTGCGGGGATCGTGCTTGCGGACCATAAGCGAGACATGGTCTACAACCGGCTGGTGCGGCGCTTGCGTACGCTGGGGCTGGATGATTTTGGCCGCTATCTGAGCATGCTCGAAGCGAACCAGAACAGCGCCGAATGGCAGGCATTTATCAACTCATTAACCACCAACCTGACCGCGTTTTTCCGCGAGGCGCATCACTTCCCGGTGCTGGCGGAACACGCCCGTCGCCGTAGCGGAGAGTATCGCGTCTGGAGTGCTGCGGCCTCTACCGGGGAAGAGCCGTACTCGCTGGCCATCACCCTGGCGGACACCCTGGGCATGGCGCCGGGCCGCTGGAAAGTGTACGCCAGCGACATCGACACGGAAGTGCTGGAAAAAGCCCGTAACGGTGTTTATCGCCAGGATGAGCTTAAAACGCTGTCGCCTCAGCAGCTACAGCGTTACTTCATGCGCGGTACCGGCCCGCATGAAGGACTGGTGCGCGTACGCCAGGAGCTGGCGAACTGCGTGGAATTTGCTCCCGTTAATTTACTGGATAAGCAGTACAACGTTCCGGGGCCATTCGACGCCATTTTTTGCCGTAACGTGATGATCTATTTTGATAAAACGACGCAGCAGGACATTTTGCGTCGCTTTGTTCCGTTGCTCAAGCCTGACGGTTTACTGTTTGCCGGGCACTCGGAAAACTTCAGCAACCTCGTGCGTGAGTTTAGCCTGCGTGGGCAAACGGTATATGCGCTGAGTAAGGAAAAAGCATGAGTAAAATCAGGGTATTGTCTGTCGATGATTCGGCGCTGATGCGTCAGATCATGACCGAAATCATCAATAGCCACAGCGATATGGAGATGGTGGCGACAGCACCCGATCCGCTGGTCGCGCGGGATTTAATCAAAAAATATAACCCCGACGTGCTGACGCTGGATGTTGAAATGCCGCGCATGGATGGCATCGATTTCCTGGAAAAATTAATGCGCCTGCGCCCGATGCCGGTGGTGATGGTGTCATCTCTGACCGGTAAAGGTTCAGAAATCACCCTGCGCGCGCTGGAGCTGGGGGCGGTGGATTTTGTCACCAAGCCGCAGCTCGGCATTCGCGAGGGGATGCTGGCGTACAGCGAGATGATCGCCGAGAAAATCCGTACCGCGTCGCGCGCAAAACTCGCGGCCCACAAGCCGATGGCAGCTCCGGCAACCCTGAAGGCAGGGCCGTTACTCAGCTCGGAAAAGTTGCTGGTCATTGGGGCGTCAACCGGAGGAACAGAGGCAATTCGCCATGTACTCCAGCCATTGCCGCTCTCAAGCCCGGGTATTCTGATCACGCAACATATGCCGCCAGGGTTTACCCGTTCGTTCGCGGAGCGCCTGAATAAGCTGTGCCAGATCAGCGTGAAAGAGGCGGAAGACGGCGAGCGCGTGCTGCCGGGTCACGCCTATATCGCCCCGGGTGACAAGCACATGGAGCTGGCGCGCAGCGGGGCGAACTATCAAATCAAAATTCATGACGGGCCGCCGGTTAACCGGCACCGTCCGTCGGTGGATGTGCTGTTTCATTCGGTGGCGAAACATGCGGGGCGCAACGCCGTTGGGGTGATCCTGACGGGAATGGGCAACGACGGCGCCGCCGGAATGCTTGCGATGCACCAGGCTGGCGCCTGGACGATTGCGCAGAATGAAGCAAGTTGTGTGGTGTTCGGCATGCCGCGCGAGGCCATCAATATGGGTGGCGTAAGCGAAGTGGTCGATCTTAGCCAGGTAAGCCAGCAGATGCTGGCGAAAATCAGTGCCGGACAGGCAATACGTATTTGACTCAGGAGTATTATTTTATGGCGGATAAAGAGCTTAAGTTTTTGGTTGTGGATGACTTTTCCACCATGCGTCGCATTGTGCGCAACCTGCTGAAAGAGCTGGGCTTCAACAATGTTGAAGAAGCAGAAGACGGGGTGGATGCGCTGAACAAACTCCAGGCTGGCGGGTTTGGTTTTGTGATTTCCGACTGGAACATGCCGAACATGGACGGTCTCGAACTGCTGAAAACCATCCGCGCGGATGCGGGCATGGCCTCTCTGCCGGTGCTGATGGTGACCGCAGAAGCGAAGAAAGAGAACATTATTGCCGCCGCACAGGCGGGCGCAAGCGGCTACGTGGTGAAGCCATTCACCGCGGCGACTCTGGAAGAGAAGCTCGGGAAGATCTTCGAGAAACTCGGCATGTGAGGTGATGGATATGTTGCAACCTGCTATGAAACCCGTTGAAGAACATTCGCCGAGCGACATTATTGCCCGCATTGGTAGCCTGACCCGCATGCTGCGCGACAGCCTGCGTGAGCTGGGGCTGGACCAGGCTATCGCCGAAGCGGCGGAAGCCATCCCTGACGCGCGCGACCGTCTGGACTACGTCGTGCAGATGACCGCGCAGGCGGCCGAGCGTGCGCTGAACAGCGTTGAAGCCTCGCAGCCGCACCAGGATGCGATGGAGAAGGGTGCGAAAGCGCTGAGCAAACGCTGGGATGAGTGGTTTGAGAACCCTATTGAGCTGGCGGATGCCCGCGAACTGGTAACGGATACCCGTCAGTACCTGGGTGACGTGCCGGGCCACACCAGCTTCACTAACGCCCAGCTGCTGGACATCATGATGGCGCAGGATTTCCAGGACCTCACCGGCCAGGTGATCAAGCGCATGATGGATGTGATCCAGGAGATTGAACGTCAGCTGCTGATGGTGCTGCTGGAGAACATACCGGAACCAGCTGCCCGTCCGAAACGCGAGAACGAAAGCCTGCTCAATGGTCCACAGCTTGACACCAGCAAAGCGGGCGTGGTGGCAAGCCAGGATCAGGTGGACGATCTGCTGGACAGTCTTGGTTTCTGATTGCCCGTTCTGCCTCAGGTCGTTAACTCGGCCTGAGGCAGCTCAGAACAAAAACAGCGAAAAGAGCCCGAATAAACGGGCTTTTCCCGCCATTGGATTTTCTCTGCGCTGGCATGATACCCGTGAATTAATGGGCTGCGAGCAGGCACAGTGGCAGAAGAGAACGACGACAAAACAGAAGCCCCCACACCCCACCGACTTGAAAAAGCCCGTGAGGATGGGCAGATCCCCCGATCCCGAGAGCTGACATCCCTGCTGATCCTGGTGGTGGGCGTCTGCATAATCTGGTGGGGCGGGGAGATGCTCGCCCGCAGACTGGCGGGAATGCTTTCTGCTGGCTTACGTTTTGATCACAGCATGGTCAATGACCCCAATCTGATCCTCATTCAGATCATCAACCTTGTGAAAAGCGCGATGCTCGCCTTGCTGCCGCTGATCGCGGGCGTGGTCATCGTGGCCCTGGTTTCGCCGGTCATGCTCGGTGGCCTGGTGTTCAGCGGTAAATCGCTGCAACCGAAATTCTCTAAGCTCAATCCGTTCCCCGGCATTGCGAAAATGTTTTCCGCTCAAACCGGGGCTGAGCTTCTTAAAGCGATCCTGAAATCGCTTCTTATGGGCAGTACCGCCGGGTTTTTTCTGTGGCACCACTGGCCGGAGATGATGCGCCTGATCAGCGAGTCCCCGATGACGGCGATGAAGAATGCCCTGAACCTGGTCGGGTTATGCTCGCTGCTGGTGGTACTCAGCATTATTCCGATGGTGGCGTTCGACGTTATCTTCCAGATCTATTCCCATATCAAAAAGCTGCGAATGTCGCGTCAGGACATCCGCGATGAATATAAACAGATGGAAGGCGACCCGCACGTTAAGGGCCGTATCCGTCAGATGCAGCGTGCCGCCGCGCGTCGGCGCATGATGGAAGATGTGCCGAAAGCCGACGTCATCGTCACCAACCCGACCCACTACTCCGTGGCGCTTCAGTACGACGAAAACAAAATGAGCGCGCCGAAAGTGGTGGCGAAAGGGGCCGGGCTGATTGCGCTGCGCATTCGTGAAATCGCCACGGAAAACCGTGTGCCGATCCTTGAAGCACCGCCGCTGGCTCGCGCGCTGTATCGCCACGCGGAAATTGGACAACAGATCCCGGGCCAGCTCTACGCCGCTGTCGCAGAGGTGCTGGCCTGGGTGTGGCAACTGAAACGCTGGCGTTTAGCGGGCGGTCAACGACCTGTAAAACCTGAGAACCTTCCGGTGCCTGAAGCACTGGATTTTTTGAACGAGAAGGACACTGATGGCTAATCTGGTGGCAATGTTGCGCCTGCCCGGCAACCTGAAATCGACGCAATGGCAGATCCTTGCCGGACCGATTCTGATCCTGCTAATTCTGTCGATGATGGTGCTGCCGTTACCGGCATTTATCCTCGATCTGCTTTTCACCTTCAACATTGCGTTGTCCATCATGGTGTTGCTGGTGGCGATGTTCACCCAGCGCACGCTGGAGTTCGCCGCGTTTCCAACGATCCTGCTGTTCACCACGCTGCTGCGCCTGGCGCTGAACGTTGCCTCCACGCGTATTATCCTGATGGAAGGGCACACCGGCGCGGCGGCGGCGGGCAAGGTGGTCGAAGCCTTCGGTCACTTCCTGGTGGGCGGCAACTTCGCCATCGGTATCGTGGTGTTCGTCATTCTGGTGATTATCAACTTCATGGTTATCACTAAAGGGGCGGGGCGTATCGCTGAAGTGGGCGCGCGCTTCGTGCTCGACGGGATGCCGGGCAAGCAGATGGCCATCGACGCCGACCTGAATGCCGGGCTGATCGCGGAAGATGAAGCGAAAAAACGCCGTGCCGAAGTGACCCAGGAGGCAGATTTCTACGGCTCCATGGACGGTGCGAGTAAGTTTGTGCGCGGTGACGCCATCGCGGGCATTCTGATCATGGTGATTAACGTCGTCGGCGGCCTGCTCGTCGGCGTGCTGCAACACGGCATGGACATGGGCCACGCGGCGGAAAGCTATACGCTGCTGACCATTGGTGACGGTCTGGTGGCGCAGATCCCGGCCCTGGTGATCTCCACCGCAGCGGGCGTGATTGTGACTCGCGTCAGTACCGATCAGGACGTGGGCGAGCAGATGGTGGGGCAGCTCTTCAGCAACCCGCGCGTTATGCTGCTCTCCGCGGCGGTGCTGGGCCTGCTCGGTATGGTGCCGGGCATGCCAAACCTGGTATTCCTGCTGTTCACCGCTGCGCTGCTGGGGCTTGCCTGGTGGATGCGTGGCCGGGAAACGCAGCCTAAGGCAGAGCCTGCGCCGGTCAAAATGCCTGAGAACACCCAGGCGGTGGAAGCCACCTGGAACGACGTACAGCTCGAAGATTCGCTGGGGATGGAAGTGGGGTACCGCCTGATCCCGATGGTGGATTTCCAGCAGGATGGTGAGCTGCTTGGCCGTATCCGCAGCATTCGTAAAAAATTCGCCCAGGATATGGGCTTCCTGCCGCCGGTGGTCCACATCCGGGACAATATGGATCTCCCGCCCGCGCGCTACCGCATCCTGATGAAAGGGGTGGAAATCGGCAGCGGTGATGCGTACCCCGGCCGCTGGCTGGCGATTAACCCGGGCACCGCCGCAGGCACGCTGCCGGGTGAGCAGACGACCGACCCGGCCTTTGGTCTGGCGGCAATCTGGATTGAGAGCGCCCTGAAAGAGCAGGCGCAGATTCAGGGTTACACGGTCGTTGAGGCCAGTACCGTGGTGGCGACGCACCTTAACCACCTGATTGGCCAGTTCTCTGCGGAACTGTTTGGACGTCAGGAGGCGCAGCAGCTGCTCGACCGCGTAACGCAGGAGATGCCGAAGCTGACCGAAGATTTGGTGCCGGGCGTGCTGACATTAACCACCCTGCACAAAGTGCTGCAAAATCTGCTCGATGAGAAGGTGCCCATTCGCGATATGCGCACCATCCTTGAGACGCTGGCCGAACATGCGCCGCTGCAAAGCGATCCGCACGAACTGACGGCGGTGGTACGCGTGGCGCTCGGACGCGCCATTACCCAGCAATGGTTCCCGGGAACCGGCGAAGTGCAGGTCATTGGCCTGGACACGCCGCTGGAACGTCTGCTGCTTCAGGCGTTGCAGGGCGGTGGCGGGCTGGAGCCGGGTCTGGCGGACAGATTACTGGCGCAAACCCAGGAGGCGCTGGCGCGTCAGGAGATGCTGGGCGCGCCGCCGGTGCTGCTGGTGAATCACGCGCTGCGTCCGTTGCTGTCGCGCTTCCTGCGCCGGAGCCTGAACCAGTTGGTGGTGCTGTCGAATATGGAGCTATCCGATAACTGCAATATTCGCATGACGGCGACAATAGGAGGGAAATAATGCGTAAGTGGCTGTGGATCTTACTTTTCCCGCTGGCGGCGCAGGCCGCAGGCGAGGGGGCATGGCAGGCCAGCAGTATCGGCTTAACGCTCAACCATCGGGGGGAGTCGATCTCCTCCCGTCCGCTGTCCGCCTCTGAGCCCGTGTCCGGGCAGATGACGCTGGTGGCCTGGAATTACACCCTGACGGGACCCACACCGGCCGGGTTGCAGGTGCGGCTGTGCTCGCTGACCCGCTGCGCGGAAATCGAGGGACAACGTGGCACTACCCAGGCCTTCAACGGGGTGTCTGCTCAGGAGCCTTTACGCTTTATCTGGGAAGTGCCAGGCGGTGGACGTCTCATCCCGGCGCTGAAGGTTCAGCGCAACGAGGTGCTTGTCAACTACCGCTAACTGCCCGCCTTTTCGCCAGTCTCCAGGCATTTCTGAAGGCTGGCTCGCAAAAATGACCTTCCCTTTTGATACAAAAGAAACGCTGTTTTATAAATCAGTGACACGCGTATTGACACTCTTTGCGTTTTTGCCATTCACCACTTTGTGATGGCAGAAACAGAAAGGTATCAACAGGTCGATACTTTTACTGTAGCCGTGTAAAAACTCCCGGACGAGGTTGCTTACAGGGAGTCTCCCAAAACTGATTAGGGTTGACGGCAATGAAAACACGTAAAATTGGACTCGCAAATTATTTTGCTTACGGGTCAGGGGACTTCCTCGGGGCGGGGACTACCGCCCTGACGGCCGCCTGGCTTTTGTATTTTTATACCACCTTCTGTGGACTCACACCGATTGAAGCAACCTTTATCTTCGCGGCCGCAAGGGTGCTGGATGCGGTTGTCAGCCCGTTAATGGGCTTTTTAACCGATAACTTTGGCACCACCTGGCTGGGCAAGCGTTTTGGCCGTCGTAAGTTCTTCATCCTGCTCGGTATTCCCTGCGTTTTCAGCTACTCGCTGATGTGGGTAGGGGACATGAGTTTCTGGTACTACCTGCTGACCTATCTGATCTTTGATATCGTCTACACCATGATCCTGGTGCCGTACGAAACGCTGGTGCCGGAGATGACGGACGATTTCAAACAGAAAACCAAATTCTCCGGGGCGCGAATCTCTATGGCGCAGATGTCCGCCATTCTGGCCTCCTTCCTGCCGGGGATCCTGCTCACGCATTTCGGCAAAGACAACGCGATCTCCTTCTTCTATGCAAGCCTGGTCTTCTCCGTACTCTGCGCGCTGATGCTTACTTTCGTCTGGTTCTTCACCTGGGAGCGTCCGCGGGAAGAGTGGTCTGAAGCGGCTCTGCGTGCCGAGGAAGAGAAGAAAAAGCTGACCCTGGGCCAGAGCCTGAACCGTCTTTTTGTCGAATTAAGTTCGACGCTGCGCATCAAGATTTTCCGCCAACATCTGGGGATGTACCTTGGCGGCTACATCGCCCAGGACGTCTTTAATGCGGTGTTCACCTATTACGTGGTATTTGTGCTGATGCAGGAGGCGTCAATGGCGTCCAACCTGCTGGGCACGATGGCCATTTTCCAGTTCCTCGCCGTGATCGGCATGATCCCGCTGTGCATTCGCTTCGGACCTGCGCCGTCTTACCGCATGGTGGTCGTGCTGTTTGGTCTGGCTTCGCTCTCTTACGCGGTGCTTTATTACGCGGGCCTGAGCGACGTTTACGCTCTGCTGCTGCTGATCTCTGCGGTTGCCGGTCTTGGCCGCGGGGGTATCAACTACGTACCGTGGAATACCTACACCTACATTGCTGACGTGGACGAAGTGATCACCGGTCAGCGTCGCGAAGGGATCTTCGCGGGCATCATGACGCTGACCCGTAAAGCGTCTCAGGCCGGTGCGGTGATGCTGGTGGGGATCGTGATGCAGATGTCGGGCTTTGTCAGCGGGCAAAAAGTGCAACCTGCGGAAGTGAGCCACACCATTCTGATGATCCTGAGCGTTGGCACTATTCTGGTGCTGTTCTGCGGCTTCCTTGTCTCCCTGCGCTTCAAACTCAATTTGCAGACCCACAGCACCCTGCGTGAAGAGACCGCGAAAATGCGCGAGTCCGGCCATGCGATGCCAGAGGCGGTGACCCCGCAGGCCCGCGCCACCGTGGAGATGCTGGCCGGTATGCCGTATGAATCCCTGTGGGGCAACAACAACATCGGTTATCTGAATCGCAATAAGCCGGCGGCCCCTTCGCTGAAGGATCGCTCGGTACTGAATTCGACATACAACAGAGGTTAAGATGATGAAAGTTTGGCCTGTCAAACATAGCCCGTTACTGCGTCAGCCTGAGCGCTTTATCGCCAGGGATGAGCTGCAATCGCTGATTCAAAAGGTGACGCATAACCTGGTCAATATCCACGACAAAACGGGTGAGTTTTTGCTGCGGCTGGACGACGGGCGCGTGATCGACACCAAAGGCTGGGCCGGATGGGAATGGACCCACGGCGTCGGTTTATACGGTATCTGGCAGTATTACTGCCAGACCGGTGACGAAGGGATGCGCGAGATTATCGACAGCTGGTTTGCTGACCGTTTCGCTGAAGGCGCAACCACCAAAAACGTGAATACCATGTCGCCGTTCCTGACGCTGGCGTATCGCTACGAAGAGACCAAAAACCCGGCCTGGCTGCCGTGGCTGGAAAGCTGGGCGGAATGGGCGATGAATGAGATGCCGCGCACCGAACATGGCGGCATGCAGCACATCACCCTGGCGGAAGAGAACCATCAGCAGATGTGGGATGACACGCTGATGATGACGGTGCTGCCGCTGGCGAAAATCGGCAAGCTGCTGAACAAGCCGGAGTACGTCGAGGAGGCGATCTACCAGTTCCTGCTCCACGTACAGAATCTGATGGATCGGGAGACCGGGCTGTGGTTCCACGGCTGGAATTACGACGGCAATCACAACTTTGCCCGGGCTCGCTGGGCGCGCGGCAACAGCTGGCTGACCATCGTGATCCCGGATTTCCTTGAGCTGGTGGATCTGCCGGAAAACAATGCCGTTCGTC
Organism: Enterobacter cloacae complex sp. S1; assembly: GCF_014930525.1. NCBI lineage: Bacteria > Pseudomonadati > Pseudomonadota > Gammaproteobacteria > Enterobacterales > Enterobacteriaceae > Enterobacter > Enterobacter cloacae complex sp. S1. The sequence continues at coordinate 132,182 of NZ_JADBRE010000020.1, read as the reverse complement.
GCTATCTGGTTCAGGTACTGAACGCGCAGATCGCCGCACTGGCAAAATGTCAGGACGAGAGCGGATTGTGGCATACGCTGCTGGACGATCCTGATTCTTATCTGGAGGCGTCGGCCACGGCAGGGTTTGCCTACGGCATTCTGAAAGCCGTGCGCAAGCGTTATGTCGGCGCAGAGTACGCAGAGGTGGCGGAGAAAGCGATTCGCGGCATCGTGCAAAACATCTCGCCGGAAGGGGAGCTGCTGCAAACGTCCTTCGGGACGGGGATGGGGAGCGATCTGGCGTTTTACCGCCAGATACCGCTGACCTCGATGCCGTATGGCCAGGCAATGGCGATTCTGTGTCTGACGGAATATTTGCGGAAATATTTCTGATAATAAAAAACCCGGCGCTCGCCGGGTTTCTTTTTTACATACGTTCTACGGTTTCGATACCCAGGGTATCCAGACCGAGCTTCAGTGTCTTCGCCGTCAGCTGCGCCAGCTTCAGGCGGCTGTGACGCACCGCTTCGCTCTCGGCAGAGAGGATAGGGCAGTGTTCGTAGAAGCCAGAGAACAGACCGGCCAGATCGTACAGGTAAGCACACATAACGTGCGGCGTACCGTCACGCGCGACCACGGAGAGCGTCTCTTCGAACTGAAGCAGGCGGGCAGCCAGCTGTGCTTCACGATCTTCGGTAAGGGTCACCGTGGCATTCGCCAGCACGCTTTCGTCGATATTGGCTTTACGGAAGACGGAGAGTACGCGGGTATAAGCGTACTGCATATATGGCGCCGTGTTGCCTTCAAACGCCAGCATGTTGTCCCAGTCGAAGATATAGTCGGTGGTACGGTTCTTGGAGAGATCCGCGTATTTCACCGCGCCGATCCCAACCGCGTTAGCCAGTTTCTCCAGCTCGTCAGCAGGCATATCCGGGTTCTTCTCGGCCACCAGGCGACGCGCGCGTTCCAGCGCTTCATCCAGCAGATCGGAAAGCTTCACGGTGCCGCCCGCACGGGTTTTGAACGGCTTACCGTCTTTACCCAGCATCATGCCGAACATGTGATGTTCCAGCGGCACGGAATCCGGCACATAACCCGCTTTACGCACGATAGTCCACGCCTGCATCAGGTGCTGGTGCTGACGGGAGTCGATGTAATACAGCACGCGATCCGCATGCAGGGTTTCGTAACGGTATTTCGCACAGGCGATGTCGGTGGTGGTGTAGAGATAGCCGCCATCCTTTTTCTGGACGATCACACCCATCGGTTCGCCTTCCTTGTTTTTATACTCATCAAGGAACACCACCGTTGCGCCTTCGCTTTCCACCGCCAGATTTTTAGCTTTCAGGTCCGCCACAATGCCTGGCAGCATCGGGTTATACAGGCTTTCACCCATCACGTCGTCACGGGTCAGGGTCACGTTCAGACGGTTATAGGTGAGCTGATTCTGGGACATGGTAATGTCCACCAGCTTGCGCCACATCTCGAGGAAGTACGGGTCGCCGCCTTGAAGTTTCACCACGTAGCTGCGTGCGCGCTCGGCGAAGGCTTCATCTTCGTCATAGTGCTTTTTGGCTTCACGGTAGAAACCTTCCAGGTCTGCCAGCGCCATTTCGCCTGCGTTTTCCTGCTGCTGCTTTTCCAGATACGCGATCAGCATGCCGAACTGCGTGCCCCAGTCGCCTACGTGGTTAGCGCGGATCACCTTGTGACCAAGGAACTCCAGGGTACGCACCGCCGCGTCACCGATGATGGTGGAGCGCAGGTGACCGACGTGCATCTCTTTCGCCACGTTTGGCGCGGAGTAGTCAACCACCACGGTCTGCGCTTCTGGCTGAGCCACGCCCAGACGGTCAGACTTCAGCGCCGCGTCAACGTGGCTTGCGAGGAATGCAGGCTCAAGGAAAATGTTGATAAAGCCTGGACCGGCGATTTCGGTTTTGCTGGCGATGCCGGTGAGATCCAGATGCGTCAGTACCTGCTCAGCGAGCTGTCGCGGCGGCATGCCCAGTTTTTTAGCCACTGCCATCACGCCATTAGCCTGATAGTCGCCAAACTGTACTTTCGCTGACTGACGAACCTGTGGTTCGCAATCCGCAGGCGCACCTGCGGCAATCAGTGCCTGACTGACTTTTTCTGAGAGAAGAGCCTGAATATTCACCTGGATACCTTACGTTTTTGATGCGGGTAAAAAACACCCACGCCAGTTTAAGAATTTAGGGCGGGAGTATACTGCAAATGCCTTCGGGCGTCAGCCCTGCGGGGGGCGAAGATCGCTCAGAATCCAGGCGAAGCCGGTATGCATAATCATGCAGTCGAAAAAACCGTGATTCTGCGGTTGGTCGACAGAGGGCAACAGAGTAAATTAGCGGCTTTGCGACACGAAACGAGACTGACCTATGGCGAACTGGCATACCATTGACGAACTGCATGATATTTCCGCAGATTTACCGCGCTTCACTCAGGCGTTCACAGAACTTGCCACCCGTCTCGGGCTGGATATCGCGCCGCTTGAGGCGGATCACATCTCTTTGCGCTGCCACCAGAATGCCACCGCCGAACGCTGGCGGCGTGGCTTTGAGCAGTGCGGAGAACTGCTGTCGGAGAATATCATTAACGGTCGCCCGATCTGCCTGTTCAAACTTCACGCGCCGGTAACGGTGGCGCACTGGCAATTCACCGTTGTGGAACTGCCCTGGCCAGGAGAGAAGCGTTATCCGCACGAAGGCTGGGAGCATATCGAAATTGTTCTGCCTGGGGAGCCCGAGACGCTGAACGCCCGTGCGCTGGCGCTGCTTTCCGACGAGGGGTTAAGCCAGCCGGGTATTTTCGTCAAAACCAGCTCGCCAAAAGGGGAGCGCGAACGCTTACCGAACCCTACGCTTGCCGTAACGGACGGCAACGTGACGGTGAAATTCCATCCCTGGACTATCGAGCAGATCGTCGCCAGCGAAGCGTAAGCATTGTGAGCGTCGATCCAGACACCAATCGGGCAACGTGCCACGATGGTACGTTGAGTGAAATTTAAGGAGGATGACATGGCGCTGCTGGAAATTTGTTGTTACAGCGTGGAGTGTGCCGTCACTGCGCAACGGCAGGGGGCCGATCGCATCGAGCTTTGCGCGGCACCTAAAGAAGGGGGATTAACCCCGTCCTTTGGCGTGCTGAAATCAGCCCGTCAGGCCATCACTATTCCGGTGCACCCGATTATTCGCCCGCGCGGCGGTGATTTTTGTTATACGGCGGGTGAGTTCAGTGCCATGCTTGAGGATATCGCCCTCGTCCGTGATTCCGGTTTTCCGGGGCTGGTGATCGGTGTGCTGGACGAAGACGGCAACATCGATCTTCCGCGTATGCGTCAGGTCATGCGCGCCGCCCGGGGGATGGCGGTCACTTTTCATCGTGCGTTCGATATGTGTCAGGATCCGATACAAGCCTTTGATACGCTGGCAGAACTGGGCGTGGCGCGCGTTCTGACGTCGGGCCAGCAGTCCTCGGCTGAAAAAGGACTGAAATTAATTACGGAACTAAAAGCACATTCCGGTGTTCCAATAATCATGGCGGGCGCAGGAGTACGCGCCAGCAATCTGGAACTGTTTTTAAACGCAGGGGTGGAAGAGCTGCACAGCTCGGCGGGTAAATGGATACCTTCACCCATGCGTTATCGCAATACAGGGTTGTCAATGTCGACGGATGCTGAAGCGGATGAGTACTCGCGCTACGGTGTGGATGGAGAGTCGGTTGCGGTAATGAAATCGTTGATTGAACGTCATCACGTGTAGCAACGTACCGATTTTTACCGCGCATCATGTCGCCCAATATGATGCTTGCTTGTACCAGGCCCCTGCAAATTACACAGGGGCCTTTTTTTCTCCTTCATATTTCAAGCCGCAGCCGCGTTGGCCGCCTCGCTCACCCCGGTCACTTACTGATGTAAGCTCCCGGGGATTCGCTGCGTTGCCGCCTTGCTGCAACTTGAACTATTTTGGAGAAAACGTGCGACGCGTAGGCCGGGTAAGGCGCAGCCGCCACCCGGCACAAACTACGGCTTCGTCGCAATCAATACCGCGCGCATCGGGGCCGGATAGCCTTCGATGGTTTTACTGTGATCGTCCGGGTCGAGGAATTGCTCCAGCGATTCGGTGATCATCCAGTCGGTGCGGCGCTGTTCCTCAACTGACGTCACGCACACATCGGCGATGCGTACATCGACAAATCCACATTTCTCCAGCCAGTTCTTCAGCGCCAGCGCGGAAGGGATGAAGTAAACGTTGCGCATCTGCGCATAGCGATCGCCCGGCACCAGAACGGCATGTTCATCGCCTTCGATGACCAGCGTTTCCAGCACCAGTTCGCCGCCGCTGACCAGCTGATCTTTCAACTGCCAGAGATGCTCCAGCGGGGAACGACGGTGGTACAGCACGCCCATCGAGAAAACGGTATCAAACGCTTTCAGGGCAGGGAGTTGCTCGATACCCAGCGGCAGCAGGTGCGCACGCTGGTCGTTACCCAGGAGCTTACGCACCGCTTCAAACTGGCACAGGAACAGCTGCATCGGATCGATACCGACGGCCAGATGCGCGCCTGCGCCGATCATGCGCCACATGTGATAGCCGCTACCGCAGCCCACGTCCAGAATGGTGCGCCCGGTCAGGTCGGATAAATGCGGCAGAACGCGATCCCACTTCCAGTCGGAACGCCACTCGGTGTTGATGTTTACGCCGTACAGCGAGAACGGCCCTTTGCGCCACGGCATCAGGTTACGCATCAGCGTTTCGATGCGGTTGATCTGCCCGGCCGGGAGCGGCTCTTCGCTCTCCGCCGTCACGCTGTGCAGTAAATCCAGACGATGAGGCGTCAGTTCAGGCAGAAACTCCACGGCGTTGGACCACTGCTTCAACAGACCATGCTGCTGATCGCGCTGCCAGGTGGCAATTTGCGCAGGCAGGGTTTCCAGCCAGTGGGAAAGGTGGTTTTTGGCAATCAGCTGATAGAAATTACCGAACTCGATCATGCTGCGTCTCCGGCTTTAAGCGCCACCAGAGAACCAAAGTTAAAGCACTGGAACCACAGTTCGCTGTGTTCAAATCCGGCTTTGCGCAGGCGCGCTTTGTGGGTTTCTACGGAATCCGTCAGCATGACGTTTTCAAGCATGCTGCGCTTCTGGCTGATCTCCAGCTCGCTGTAGCCATTTGCACGCTTGAAATCATGGTGCATGTTGAACAGCAGTTCGCCCACGCTGGCGTCTTCAAAGCTGAATTTCTCAGACAACACCAGCGCGCCGCCCGGGTTCAGGCCCTGATAAATTTTATCCAGCAACCGCTGACGATCGTCCGGCACCAGGAACTGAAGGGTAAAGTTCAGTACCACCATCGAGGCGTTCTGGATGTCGATATCGCGGATATCGCCTTCTACCACCTCCACAGGCGTAGGGGCTTTATACGCGTCAATGTGGCGACGGCAGCGTTCAACCATAGCCGGTGAGTTATCGACAGCCACAATCTTGCAGCCTTCGTGATGAACGTTACGACGAATGGACAGCGTTGCCGCTCCCAGCGAACAGCCCAGGTCATAGACCTGCGTGCCGGGTTGAACAAAACGCTCCGCCAGCATGCCGATCATGGAGATAATATTGGAATAACCGGGAACAGAACGCTGGATCATATCCGGGAAGACTTCGGCTACCCGTTCATCAAAGGTCCAGTCGCCCAGGCTGGCGATAGGCGCGGAAAAAAGCGTGTCGCGATCTGACATAACGTAAAAATCCGGGAAAAATAAAGGGGCATATTGTGCGCTAATGGAAGGAGAAAACCAACTCCCACGGCATATACCAAAGGTTAGCCAGCACCATCAGCAAAAGCGAGCACCAGGTCGCGCTCATGCCGGAACGACGCCAGCGGATCAGGCGGTGGTGAAAACCATAATAATGCATCAAACGCCCTGCTATCAGCAGCAGCCCACAGACGTGCACCATCCAGGTTTCAGCGCCATCCATCTCCATTAACAGCAGTAAAATTAACGCGACGGGAATGTACTCGACCGCGTTGCCGTGGATGCGGATTGCGCTTTGTAGCTCAGAAAAGCCCCCGTCACCGTACGAGACGCGGTACTGCATTCTCAGGCGCACAACATCAAATGAAAACTTAATCAGCAGTAATGCACCTAACACCGCATACAGCGCGCTGACCATACTAACTCCCTGTTTTTGGCAGATGGCACGTCTCTATGATAGGGGGTGATTTCAGAAAAGAGAAGATTGTTGTGGGATGGACGGCGCGGGGCCAACCGACGGAACCGCCTGCTGCAAGGCCTGCCAGAGAGCATCGACCAGTTCAGGCGCCTGTGCGATATCCGGCGTATGTAAAAAAAGGTACGGCGTGGTGGTGTGCTCCCATTTCGCCAGCGTTTGCAGCCAGACGGCGAACATCTCCTCATCTTGCTGCATGTTATCGCTGCCGATAAACCGGACCATCGGGTTCTGTGCCGTTACGATCGCGTGGACGGGCACTTTCGGTTTTTTGCGCTGGGCATCAACAACGGCTTCGCTGTGCGGGATTGCGCTATGTACGGGGCGGCTGTCGAGGATCACGCGGTTGACCGATCGTTCATGCAGGCCGCGATTGAGCGCTTTCTCCGCGTCGCCCTTGGCAAAGAATTCCGGATGCCTTACTTCTACGCCGTAGGTGAAGCCATGCGGCAGGGCGTCGAGAAACTGCCAGAGGGCAGGCAGGTCGCGCGGGCCAAACGTGGCGGGAAGCTGGAGCCAGTACTGGCCAATACGGTTGGCCAGAGGCGACATCCGGGTGAAAAACTCGTGGGTTAAATCATCGCAGTTGCGCAGCGCGGCGTTGTGGGAGATGGTCGCCGGGAATTTAAAGCAAAAGCGGAAGTCGTCGGTGGTTTGCTCGCGCCAGCGTTCGACGATCTCCGCGCGGGGCAGGGCGTACAGCGTGGTATTGCCCTCCACGCAGTTAAAGTGTCGGGCATACTCTTCAAGGCTGGTAATACCCAGGCGCACCCATTTCGGGTGCGACCACTGGGGCAGGCCCACGTACATCATAGCGCGCTGAGGATCTCATCCGTGCTGCGCACGCGACCGATACGCGGGAAGATATGGGTCATGCTGCCCTGGTGCTGATCCGCAGAGGCTGCGCTGCACGCATCTTCCGCTATCACCAGGTTAAAGCCCAGCTCCCAGGCGTTACGGGCGGTGGATTCCACACCGATGTTGGTGGAGATCCCGCACAGAATAATCGTGTCGATCCCGCGACGGCGCAGCTGGAGCTCCAGGTCGGTGCCGTAGAATGCGCCCCACTGGCGTTTGGTAACTTCTATATCGCTGTCGCGTTTACCGAGCGAGACAGGATATGTCCACCAGTTGTCCGGCAGCGCCTGCGCCGGGGCCTGGGCATCAACCGGCTGTTTTAACGCTTCGGCGAAATCAGCGGACCAGCCGACGCGCACCATAACAACAGGCGAGCCGCTGGCGCGGCATTTTTCTGCCAGGCGCGCAGCGCGGCTGACCACATCGTCAGCGGTGTGCGGACCACCGGCAAAAGGCAGAATGCCTTCCTGTAAATCAATGACCACAAGGGCGGTTTTGGTGGCATCAAGTGTAAACATCGTCACTCCCGTCAAATGATTGCTTTTCTACACCTTACGACGTGATGGCCTGTTATCGGTCGGATAATTTTGTTAATTTTTGTGAGAATAGGCAATAAGAGTTCAGCAAACGCGCGTCAGGCCGTGCTTCGCTCTTATCGTGCGGCAGAATTTCCAGTATAATAGCCGCCTTTTTTCATCCAGTTGTGACATACAGAAAGCTGCGACATCGTAGCCTGCGAGACAGGCGACAATCAGCCTGCGGCTAATTAAGGGATATCTCATGCGTACAGAATATTGCGGGCAGCTGCGTCAGTCCCACGTCGGGCAGCAGGTCACCCTGTGTGGTTGGGTCAATCGTCGTCGCGATCTTGGTAGCCTTATCTTTATTGATATGCGTGACCGCGAAGGTATCGTTCAGGTGTTCTTCGATCCGGATCGCGCTGATGCGTTGAAGCTGGCTTCTGAGCTGCGCAATGAGTTCTGCATTCAGGTGACGGGCACCGTGCGTGCGCGTGACGAGAAAAACGTCAACGCCGACATGGCGACCGGCGCTATCGAAGTGCTGGCGTCCGATCTGACGATCATCAACCGCGCGGAAGCGTTGCCGCTGGACTCCAACCACGTCAACACCGAAGAAGCGCGTCTGAAATACCGCTACCTGGATCTGCGTCGTCCGGAAATGGCTCAGCGCCTGAAAACCCGTGCGAAAATCACCAGCCTGGTGCGCCGTTTTATGGATGACCACGGTTTCCTTGATATCGAAACCCCGATGCTGACCAAAGCCACGCCGGAAGGCGCGCGCGACTACCTGGTGCCATCCCGCGTCCATAAAGGCAAATTCTACGCGCTGCCGCAGTCACCACAGCTGTTCAAACAGCTGCTGATGATGTCCGGCTTCGATCGCTACTATCAGATCGTGAAATGCTTCCGCGACGAAGACCTGCGCGCTGACCGTCAGCCAGAATTTACCCAGATCGATGTGGAAACCTCCTTCATGACCGCTGAGCAGGTGCGTGAGGTGATGGAAGCCCTGGTGCGTAGCCTGTGGAACGACGTGAAAGGCGTTGAGCTGGGCGATTTCCCTGTCATGACCTTCGCGGAAGCCGAGCGTCGCTACGGTTCCGACAAACCAGACCTGCGTAACCCGATGGAGCTGGTGGACGTGGCAGACCTGGTGAAAGCCGTTGAGTTCGCGGTCTTTGCTGGCCCGGCTAACGATCCGAAAGGCCGCGTGGCTGCCCTGCGCGTTCCGGGCGGTGCTGCCCTGAGCCGTAAGCAGATTGACGACTACGGCAACTTCATCAAGATCTACGGCGCGAAAGGTCTGGCCTATATTAAAGTAACCGAGCGTGCAAAAGGTCTGGAAGGCATCACCAGCCCGGTGGCGAAATTCCTGAATGCGGACATCGTGGAAGCGATCCTTGAGCGCACCGGCGCGCAGGACGGCGACATGATCTTCTTCGGTGCAGACAACAAGAAAGTGGTTGCGGATGCGATGGGCGCGCTGCGTCTGAAGCTCGGCAAAGACCTGAACCTGACCGACGAAAGCAAATGGGCGCCGCTGTGGGTAATCGACTTCCCGATGTTCGAAGACGACGGTGAAGGCGGCCTGACCGCGATGCACCACCCGTTCACCTCGCCAAAAGAGATGACGGCGGCAGAGCTGAAAGCCGCGCCGGAAGACGCGGTGGCAAACGCCTACGATATGGTCATCAACGGCTACGAAGTGGGCGGCGGTTCCGTGCGTATTCACAGCGGTGAAATGCAGCAGACCGTGTTCGGCATTCTGGGCATTAACGAGCAGGAGCAGCGCGAGAAGTTTGGCTTCCTGCTGGACGCCCTGAAGTACGGTACCCCTCCGCACGCGGGTCTGGCCTTCGGTCTTGACCGTCTGACCATGCTGCTGACCGGCACCGACAACATCCGTGATGTGATCGCCTTCCCGAAAACCACCGCAGCGGCGTGTCTGATGACTGAAGCGCCAAGCTTTGCCAACCCGGCCGCGCTGGCTGAGCTGGGCATTGAGGTGGTGAAGAAGGAAGAGAAAAACTGATATGGCATATAAGCGTCCCGTTTCGGTTCTGGTGGTCATTTATGCAGAAGACACGAAGCGGGTGCTGATGTTGCAGCGGCGCGACGATCCGGATTTCTGGCAGTCGGTTACCGGCAGCCTGGAAGAGGGGGAGACCGCGCCGCAGGCCGCCGCGCGTGAAGTAAAGGAAGAGGTCGCCATTGATGTTGCTTACGAGCAACTGACCCTGAAGGACTGTCAGCGCACGGTGGAGTTTGAAATTTTTAGCCATTTACGTCATCGCTATGCACCGGGCATTGAGCGCAATACGGAATCGTGGTTCTGCCTTGCGCTTCCCCATGAGCGGGAGATCGTGTTCACGGAACACCTGACCTACCGCTGGGTGGATGCGGCGGATGCCGCCGCACTGACCAAGTCGTGGAGCAATCGGCAGGCGATTGAAGAATTTGTAATTAACGCTGCCTGAGAAGGCGCGATTTTTGGAGAACTTTTTATGGCAGGTCATAGTAAGTGGGCCAACACCAAACACCGCAAAGCGGCACAAGATGCCAAACGCGGTAAAATATTTACCAAAATCATTCGTGAGCTGGTGACAGCGGCGCGTCTGGGCGGCGGCGATCCGGCCTCTAACCCACGTCTGCGCGCAGCGGTGGATAAAGCCCTGTCTAACAACATGACGCGTGACACCCTGAACCGTGCCATCGCACGTGGCGTGGGCGGTGATGAAGACGCGAACATGGAAACCATCATTTATGAAGGTTACGGTCCTGGCGGTACGGCGGTGATGGTTGAGTGTCTGTCCGACAACCGTAACCGTACCGTTGCGGAAGTGCGCCACGCGTTCACCAAAACCGGCGGCAACCTGGGCACTGACGGTTCCGTAGCGTACTTGTTCAGCAAAAAAGGCGTCATCTCCTTCGAGAAAGGCGACGAAGATGCGATCATGGAAGCGGCGCTGGAAGCCGGTGCGGAAGACGTGGTGACCTACGACGACGGCGCTATTGATGTTTACACCGCATGGGAAGAGATGGGTGCCGTGCGCGATGCGCTGGAAGCGGCTGGCCTGAAGGCGGATAACGCTGAAGTCTCCATGATCCCGTCTACCAAAGCGGACATGGATGCGGAAACCGCACCGAAACTGCTGCGTCTGATCGACATGCTCGAAGACTGCGACGACGTGCAGGAAGTGTATCACAACGGTGAAATCTCTGATGAGGTTGCAGCGACTCTCTGATGAGAGCCTGTAAACCGTTTACAGGAGACGCGTGATGTCGATTATTCTCGGGATTGACCCCGGCTCACGCGTCACCGGCTATGGCGTTATCCGTCAGGTGGGACGCCAGCTAACCTACCTCGGCAGCGGCTGTATTCGCACCAAAGTGGACGATCTGCCGTCGCGCCTGAAGCTCATCTATGCGGGCGTGTCGGAGATCATCACCCAGTTCCAGCCGGACTATTTCGCCATCGAGCAGGTCTTTATGGCGAAAAACGCTGACTCGGCGTTAAAGCTCGGTCAGGCGCGCGGCGTGGCGATTGTTGCCGCCGTGAACCAGGATCTGCCAGTGTTTGAGTACGCGGCCCGTCAGGTTAAGCAGACGGTGGTGGGCATTGGTAGCGCGGAGAAAAGCCAGGTGCAGCACATGGTGCGTACCCTGCTGAAGCTCCCTGCGAACCCGCAGGCCGACGCCGCGGATGCGCTGGCCATTGCGATTACCCACTGCCACGTCAGCCAGAATGCGATGCAAATGAGCGAGTCGCGGCTCAATCTGGCGCGAGGCAGGTTACGATAATGACAAATCAGGCTGGATGTTTATCCAGCCTTTTTTTATTATGTCGGCAGTTAATTTCTTCCAGAACGCAGGAGCGTCACGTGATAGGCAGACTCAGAGGCATCATCATTGAAAAACAACCCCCGTTAGTACTGCTGGAGGTGGGTGGCGTGGGCTATGAAGTCCATATGCCAATGACCTGCTTCTATGAGCTGCCGGAGGCGGGCAAAGAGGCGGTTGTCTTTACCCAGTTTGTGGTGCGTGAAGACGCTCAGCTGCTGTACGGATTCAATAACAAACAGGAACGCACCCTGTTCCGCGAATTGATTAAAACCAACGGCGTCGGGCCGAAGCTGGCGCTGGCGATTCTGTCCGGTATGTCGGCGCCACAGTTTGTGAACGCCGTTGAGCGTGAAGATCCGGCTGCGTTAATTAAACTTCCGGGCATCGGGAAGAAAACCGCCGAGCGTTTGATTGTTGAGATGAAGGACCGCTTCAAAGGTCTGCATGGCGATCTGTTCACGCCGGCAGCCGATCTGGTGCTGACTTCCCCGGGCGCGCCTGCATCGGATGATGATGCCGAGCAGGAAGCGGTTGCCGCGCTGGTGGCGCTGGGCTATAAACCTCAGGAGGCCAGCCGGATGGTGAGCAAAATTGCTAAACCGGATGCCAGCAGTGAAACTCTGATTCGTGAAGCGCTGCGCGCTGCATTGTGAGGTAAAGGATGATTGAAGCAGACCGCCTGGTATCGGCAGGCACTATTCAGCCAGATGACGTGGTGGATCGCGCGATCCGTCCCAAACTGCTGGATGAGTACATCGGCCAGCCGCAGGTTCGTTCTCAGATGGAGATTTTCATCCAGGCGGCAAAGCTGCGCGGCGATGCGCTCGATCACCTGCTGATTTTTGGTCCGCCGGGGTTAGGTAAAACCACCCTGGCGAATATCGTCGCCAATGAAATGGGCGTTAACCTGCGTACCACCTCCGGTCCGGTGCTGGAGAAAGCGGGCGATCTGGCGGCGATGCTGACCAACCTTGAACCGCACGACGTGCTGTTTATCGATGAGATCCACCGCCTGTCACCGGTGGTGGAAGAGGTGCTCTACCCGGCGATGGAAGACTATCAGCTGGATATCATGATCGGTGAAGGCCCGGCCGCGCGCTCGATCAAAATCGATCTGCCACCGTTTACCCTGATTGGCGCCACGACCCGCGCCGGCTCTCTGACCTCTCCGCTACGCGACCGGTTTGGTATCGTGCAGCGTCTGGAGTTTTATCAGGTGCCTGACCTTCAGCATATTGTGGGCCGCAGCGCGCGCTACATGGGGCTGGATATGAGCGAAGAGGGGGCGTTTGAAGTGGCGAAGCGCTCCCGCGGTACGCCGCGTATCGCCAACCGCCTGCTGCGCCGGGTGCGTGACTTTGCCGAGGTGAAGCACGACGGCACCATATCGGCCGAGATCGCCGCCCAGGCGCTGGATATGCTGAATGTCGATGCCGAAGGTTTTGACTACATGGACCGTAAGCTGCTGCTGGCGGTGCTGGATAAGTTCTTTGGCGGGCCAGTAGGGCTGGATAACCTGGCGGCGGCAATTGGCGAAGAGCGTGAGACTATCGAGGACGTGCTGGAGCCGTATCTGATCCAGCAGGGCTTCTTGCAGCGTACCCCGCGTGGTCGTATGGCAACGGTGCGGGCGTGGAATCATTTCGGCATTACGCCGCCCGCAATGCCGTAAGCAGCGATAAATTGTAGCCCCGGTAAGCGAAGCGCCACCGGGGACATGCTGACTACTGCGCGGTCTTTTTCATCATACTGAAAATAAACAACACCGCCGCGCACAATACCACCGACGGCCCTGCTGGCGTGTCATAAAACGCCGAGAAAGTTAACCCGCCCGTGACCGCGATCATTCCGATAATCACCGCGATACCGGCCATTTGCTCCGGCGTACGCGCAAAACGGCGCGCCGTGGCGGCAGGGATTATCAGCAGCGACGTGATGATCAGCGCGCCGACAAACTTCATCGCCACGCCGATGGTTAACGCCGTCACCAGCATCAATAGCAGCTTCACGCGCTGAAGCTTCACGCCGTCGACAAAGGCCAGATCCGGGCTGACGGTCATAGCCAGTAAATTTCGCCACTGCCACAGCAGGATCCCGAGCACCACTGCCACGCCAATGGCAATAGAAATCAGATCTTCGGGCGTGACGGCCAGCAGATCGCCGAACAGATAGGCCATCAGGTCCACGCGGATGTTTGACATCAGGCTCACTACCACCAGGCCCAGCGACAGGGCGCTGTGCGCCATAATGCCGAGCAGGGTATCAATTGCCAGATGAGGGCGTTTTTCCAGCCAGACCAGACCGGCAGCCAGCAGCAGCGTGACGACAATCACCGCATAAAACGGGTTCACGTCCAGTAACAAACCAAACGCCACACCCAGCAATGAAGCATGGGCCAGCGTATCGCCGAAATAGGACATTCTGCGCCAGACGACAAACGAGCCGAGTGGACCCGCGGCGCAGGCAAGCATAATCCCGGCCAGCCAGCCGGGCAGTAACAGTTCAATCATGAGTGTCCATTTCCCCGACGCAGGACAATTCGTCCCTGTAAATCATGGCGGTGATTGTGATTATGACGATAGATGCCCAGCTGCTCGGCGCCACGATGGCCAAACATAGAGATAAATTCCGGATGCATTGACACCACTTCCGGCGTGCCGGAACAACAAATGTGATGGTTCAGGCACAGCACTTCGTCGGTTTTGGCCATCACCAGATGCAGATCATGGGACACCATCAGCACCGCGCAGTTTAGCTCCCGACGGAGTTGGTCAATCAGATCGTACAGCGCAACCTGACCGTTGACGTCAACACCCTGCGTAGGCTCGTCCAGGACCAGCAGTTGAGGGCTGCTGAGCAGGGCGCGGGCAAGTAATACGCGCTGGGTTTCACCGCCCGACAGCTTTTGCAAGGGCGCCTCAACAAGATGTCCCGCCTGAACGCGTTTCAGCGCCGGGAGGATATCCGCTTTACGCGTACCGGGACGGAGGCGCAGGAAGCGGCTCACCGTCAGGGGCAGGGTGGCATCGAGGTGTAATTTTTGCGGCACATAGCCGATACGCAACTTGTCTTGGCGGACGATAACACCTGCGTCAGGGGCTACCAGGCCTAATACGACGCGTACCAGCGTCGACTTGCCTGCACCGTTAGGGCCGAGCAGCGTGAGTATTTTTCCGGGCTTCAGATTCAGCGACACGTCAGAAAGGACGCGGCGCTGGCCGAATGAGACCGAAACATTTTCTAGAGAAACTAAAGTCGTCATGTCAATTTAAGCTTGCAGAAGTCATCGAATGTTATAATATCACATTCCACGCATTCATTACGATGATTAGTCGCATTATGTTACAGAAAAATACGCTTCTTTTCGCAGCTTTATCCGCTGCTCTTTGGGGTACAACAGCACAAGATGTTAACGCCGCCGTTGTCGCTTCGCTTAAACCGCTTGGATTTATCGCCTCTGCCATCGCGGATGGGGTCACTGAGACCCAGGTTCTGCTGCCTGATGGTGCTTCCGAGCATGATTATTCCCTGCGTCCATCTGATGTAAAACGCTTACAGAACGCGGACTTAGTCGTCTGGATTGGTCCTGAGATGGAAGCGTTCATGCAGAAGTCAGCCAGTCAGATTGCCGCTGAGAAACAGGTGACGATTGCCGGGCTGTCCGGCGTGAAACCGTTACTCATGAAAGGAGCTGAGGACGAGGGTGACGAACACGACCACGACCATGCTCACGGTGAAAAAGGTGACGACCATCACCATCACGGCGAATACAACATGCATCTCTGGCTCTCCCCAGAGATAGCGCGGCTTACAGCGGTTGCAATCCACGACAAATTAGTGGAACTTATGCCGCAAAGTCGAATCAAACTCGACGCCAACCTGAAGGATTTTGAGGCTCAATTAGCTGCAACCGACAAACAGGTGGGTAACGAGCTCGCACCGCTTAAAGGAAAAGGGTACTTCGTTTTTCATGATGCCTACGGGTATTACGAGAAACATTACGGTCTGACCCCGCTGGGGCATTTTACCGTCAACCCTGAAATTCAGCCTGGTGCGCAGCGTTTACATGAAATCAGAACACAGTTGGTTGAGCAAAAAGCGACATGCGTTTTTGCTGAGCCACAGTTCAGGCCAGCGGTCGTAGAAGCCGTGGCCAGGGGAACATCCGTGCGCATGGGAACCCTTGACCCGCTAGGTACGAACATCCAGTTGAGCAAAGCGAGCTATTCGCAGTTCCTCAGCCAACTGGCGAATCAGTATGCGAGCTGCCTGAAAGGAGATTAACGAGGAAGTGAATACGTGCAACAGATAGCCCGCTCTGTCGCCCTGGCATTTAACAATCTGCCTCGACCCCACCGCGTTATGCTGGGGTCGCTTACAGTTCTCACATTAGCGGTCGCCGTCTGGCGGCCCTATGTTTACCACCCGAGTTCCGCCCCAATCATTAAAACCATCGAACTGGAGAAGAGCGAGATCCGCTCTCTGCTGCCTGAGGCCAGCGAGCCTATCGATCAGGCCGCTCAGGAAGATGAAGCGATTCCCCAGGATGAGCTGGATGACAAGATCCAGAATGAAGCCGGCATTCATGAATATGTTGTATCTACTGGCGATACGCTGAGCAGCGTCCTGAACCAGTACGGTATCGACATGGGCAACATCAGCCAGCTCGCCGCATCCGATAAAGAGCTGCGTAACCTGAAAATTGGTCAGCAGCTTTCCTGGACCCTAACGCCCGACGGCGATCTGCAACGTCTGACCTGGGAGATGTCCCGTCGCGAAACCCGCACCTACGATCGCACTGCAAACGGT
Organism: Enterobacter cloacae complex sp. S1; assembly: GCF_014930525.1. NCBI lineage: Bacteria > Pseudomonadati > Pseudomonadota > Gammaproteobacteria > Enterobacterales > Enterobacteriaceae > Enterobacter > Enterobacter cloacae complex sp. S1. Next base: position 115,923 of record NZ_JADBRE010000020.1, on the reverse strand, counting down.
TTCAAAATGACCAGCGAATTGCAGCAGGGCGACTGGGTTAACAGCGTCATGAAAGGGACCGTCGGCGGCAGCTTTGTTTCCAGCGCACGCGATGCCGGCCTGACCAGCGCTGAAATCAGCTCGGTGATCAAAGCCATGCAGTGGCAGATGGATTTCCGCAAACTGAAAAAAGGCGATCAGTTCTCTGTCCTGATGTCCCGCGAAATGCTGGACGGTAAGCGCGAGCAGAGCCAGCTGGTGGGCGTTCGTCTGCGTTCAGACGGCAAAGACTACTACGCTATTCGCGCGGAAGACGGTAAGTTCTATGACCGCAGCGGTACGGGTCTGGCAAAAGGCTTCCTGCGTTTCCCAACGGCGAAACAGTTCCGCGTCTCCTCCAACTTTAACCCGCGTCGTCTGAACCCGGTAACTGGCCGCGTAGCGCCGCACCGTGGCGTTGACTTCGCCATGCCGCAGGGCACGCCAGTGCTAGCGGTAGGGGATGGTGAAGTGGTCATGGCGAAACGCAGCGGTGCTGCTGGCTACTACGTTGCTATTCGTCACGGTCGTACGTACACCACCCGCTACATGCACCTGCGTAAACTGCTGGTCAAACCGGGCCAGAAAGTGAAACGTGGCGATCGCATCGCGTTGTCCGGTAACACCGGCCGGTCGACGGGTCCGCACCTGCACTACGAAGTGTGGATCAACCAGCAGGCGGTTAACCCGCTGACGGCAAAACTGCCGCGTACCGAAGGGCTGACCGGCAAAGATCGCAAAGATTACCTGGCGCAGGTGAAAGAGGTGATGCCGCAGCTGCGCTTCGACTAAGCTCTCCTGATTTAAAAAGCCGGCGTCAGTATGCGCCGGCTTTTTCTTTTGTGCGCGGGCGGCAGCCTCGCTACACTATCCGAATATATTTTTGCGTCACCAGACCCTGGAACCCGCATGGAAACCAAAAAAAACAATATTGAGTACATTCCCGAGTTTGAAAAATCTTTTCGCCACCCGCGTAACTGGGGCGCCTGGCTTGGCGTATACGCGTTTGCTGGCATGGCGTTGCTACCTGCTTCCCTCCGCGATCCGGTGCTCGGCAAAGTGGGGCGCCTGGCAGGGCGCTTAGGTAAAAGCGCACGCCGCCGCGCGCAAATAAATCTGTTGTACTGTTTTCCGGATAAAAGCGACGCCGAACGCGAAGCAATCATTGATGACATGTATACCACCGCGCCACAGGCCATGGCGATGATGGCGGAACTGGCGCTGAAAGGGCCGGAGAAGATCGTCGAACGCGTTGACTGGAAAGGGCTGGAGATCATCGACGAGATGCGTCGCAATGATGAAAAGGTGATTTTCCTGGTGCCGCACGGCTGGGGGGTAGACATTCCGGCGATGTTAATGGCGTCGCAGGGCCAGAAAATGGCGGCGATGTTCCATAATCAGGGAAACAAAATCTACGACTTCGTCTGGAATACCGTGCGCCGTCGCTTTGGCGGGCGTTTGCACGCCCGAAACGATGGCATTAAGCCTTTCATTCAGTCGGTACGTCAGGGTTACTGGGGCTACTATCTGCCCGATCAGGACCACGGCCCGGAACACAGCGAGTTTGTCGATTTCTTCGCAACCTATAAAGCCACGCTACCCGCGATTGGTCGCCTGATGAAAGTCTGCCGCGCCCGCGTGATCCCACTGTTCCCGGTTTATGACGGTAAAACGCATCGCCTGAGCATTGAGGTACGTCCGCCGATGGACGATCTGCTGACCGCAGACGATCACACCATCGCACGTCGCATGAATGAAGAGGTGGAGGTGCTGGTGGGGCCGCATAAGGAGCAATATACGTGGATCCTGAAGCTGCTCAAAACGCGCAAACCTGGCGAAACAGAGCCGTACAAGCGTAAAGAGCTTTTCCCGAAGAAATAGGAAACCTTCACCCCTCTCCCCTTAGGGGAGAGGGGAGCGGAGCTTACTCTACGGTCAGTACGCGGGTGGTATTGGTTGAGCCGATGGTGCTCATCACGTCACCCTGCGTCACGATAACGATATCACCGGATACCAGATAACCTTTGTCGCGCAGCAGGTTCACGGCATCGTGCGCGGCGGCCACGCCGTCGTTGGTGCTGTCGAAGTATACTGGCGTCACGCCGCGATACAGCGCCGTCAGGTTCAGCGTACGCTCGTGACGGGACATAGCGAAGATCGGCAGACCGGAGCTGATACGGGACGTCATTAGCGCGGTACGGCCAGATTCGGTCATGGTGATGATCGCCGTGACCCCTTTCAGGTGGTTGGCTGCGTACATCGCAGACATCGCAATCGCTTCTTCCACGTTGTCGAACTGAATGTCCAGACGGTGTTTAGAGACGTTAATGCTTGGGATCTTCTCTGCACCCAGGCACACGCGCGCCATGGCGGCCACGGTTTCTGCCGGATACTGACCTGCCGCGGTTTCCGCTGACAGCATCACCGCATCGGTACCATCCAGCACGGCGTTCGCCACGTCCATGACTTCCGCACGGGTTGGCATTGGGTTGGTGATCATGGATTCCATCATCTGGGTGGCGGTGATCACCGCGCGGTTCAGCTGACGCGCGCGACGGATCAGCGCTTTCTGGATACCGACCAGTTCAGGGTCGCCAATTTCCACGCCCAGGTCACCACGGGCAACCATCACCACGTCAGACGCCAGGATCACGTCGTCCATCGCGTCCTGATCGCAGACCGCTTCAGCGCGTTCCACTTTCGCAACGATTTTCGCATCGCAGCCTGCATCGCGCGCCAGGCGGCGAGCATAGTTCAGATCTTCGCCGCAGCGCGGGAAGGAGACGGCCAGGTAATCCACGCCGATCTGCGCTGCGGTCACGATATCCGCTTTGTCTTTATCGGTCAGCGCTTCGGCAGACAGGCCACCGCCGAGTTTGTTGATGCCTTTGTTGTTGGAGAGCGGGCCGCCGACGGTCACTTCGGTGAATACCTTCATACCCTGAACTTCCAGCACTTTCAGCTGTACGCGTCCGTCGTCCAGCAGCAGGATGTCGCCAGGCACAACGTCAGCAGGCAGACCTTTGTAGTCGATACCCACTTTTTCCTTATCGCCTTCGCCTTTGCTCAGGTTGGCATCCAGCAGGAATTTATCGCCGATGTTGAGGAAGACTTTGCCTTCTTTAAAGGTCGATACGCGGATTTTTGGACCTTGCAGGTCACCGAGGATAGCAACATGGCGGCCCAGTTTAGCTGCGATTTCACGCACTTTGTCGGCACGTAATTTATGGTCTTCTGGCGTACCGTGAGAGAAGTTCATGCGCACCACGTTGGCACCCGCGGCGATAATCTTTTCGAGGTTATTATCGCGGTCGGTGGCCGGGCCTAAGGTGGTGACGATCTTGGTTCTGCGAAGCCTTCTGGACATGTAATACTCCGTTGACTGAAACAACTTTGGTGTTGCGTGAACATAGAATCGGCCTTCATCTATCGCAAGGCAGTAGCGAGGGGACCGAATGCCGTAAATCGTACATCGTAGTTATTAGGGAACATCGCTCTTTATAAGCAATTCTTTATCAAAACGCGATTCTTTCAGGGCTTCCTTGACCCGCTTCAAGTTATCCCGGAATTTTGCGCCCCGTCGTAAGGTAAAACCGGTCGCCAGCACGTCGATGACCGTCAACTGCGCCAGGCGGGAGACCATCGGCATGTACATGTCGGTGTCCTCCGGTACGTCCAGGGTAATAGCGAGCGTCGCTTCCCTGGCCAGCGGCGTACCTGCCGTCGTCAGGGCGATGACCATCGCATCGTTGTCACGCGCGAGCTGCGCCAGCTCCACCTGGCTCTTGGTGCGGCCCGTATGGGAGATGAGTACCACGACATCATCTTCACTACAATTCATACAGCTCATGCGTTGCAGCACAATGTCATCGGAGTAAATCACCGGCACGTTAAAGCGAAAGAACTTATTCATGGCGTCATGCGCCACGGCGGCGGACGAGCCAAGGCCAAAGAAGGCAATCCGTTTGGCCTGCGTGAGAAGATCGACCGCGCGATTCACTGAACTCATGTCCAGAGACTGGCGAACGTGGTCGAGCGTGGCCATAGCCGATTCAAATATTTTTGCGGTGTAAGCATCAACGCTGTCGTCTTCATCTACATTGCGATTAACATACGGGGTGCCGTTTGCCAGACTTTGGGCCAGATGCAGTTTAAAATCAGGAAAGCCGCGCGTGTCCAGACTACGACAGAATCGATTGACCGTCGGTTCGCTGACGCCCGATTCCTGTGCCAGAGCAGCGATGCTTGAATGAATCGCCTGAGCGGGCGCGGCGAGAATAACTTCAGCCACTTTGCGCTCGGATTTGCTAAGGTGTTCCAGTTGAAACTGGATTTTTTCCAGCATGTTCATTGTTAACAAGACGCTCATGAGGGCATAAACGATTTCATAAAGAGATGAAATCTTGATTCGATTTAGCCGATATTACCCCCGGGACTCCCGAAAGGGTAATCGTCGACAAGAAATGTTGTTGTTTTTTTTCATTACTTGATCGACGTCGGGTTTTGCTCTGACCCTGTTGCGCAAAGAATCGACGTTTGTTGCGTCATCAGACGGGCGTTATGGCCCGGGTGACGAAAAATCACCGTATCGCACGCGACGTTAAGCGCTAATGGTTTCAGGAAACGCGTAAAAGCAGTACAGTGCATTGTAATAAAATTACAACGATACCTGGCAGAGTACCAGGCGATCTAACTGAGGAGAATGACATGGCGGTAACGCAAACAGCCCAGGCATGTGACCTGGTCATTTTCGGCGCGAAAGGCGATCTTGCACGCCGAAAATTGCTGCCTTCCCTGTATCAGCTCGAAAAAGCGGGCCAGATCCATCCCGACACCCGAATCCTTGGGGTAGGACGCGCAGACTGGGATAAGGAGGCTTATACCAAAGTCGTGCGCGAGGCGCTCGAAACGTTCATGAAAGAGAAAATCGATGAAAGCCTTTGGGATAAGCTGAGCGGGCGTCTCGATTTCTGCAACCTGGACGTCAACGATGTAGGCGCCTTTACCCGTCTGGGTGAAATGCTTGACCAGGAAAATCGTGTCACTATTAACTATTTCGCCATGCCCCCAAGCACCTTCGGCGCCATCTGCAAAGGTCTGGGCGAAGCGAAGCTGAACGCCAAACCGGCGCGCGTGGTGATGGAGAAACCGCTGGGTACGTCGCTGGCGACCTCGCGTGAAATCAACGACCAGGTGGGCGAGTTCTTTGAGGAGTGTCAGGTTTACCGTATTGACCACTATCTGGGCAAAGAGACGGTACTGAACCTGCTGGCGCTGCGTTTTGCCAACTCCCTGTTCGTGAACAACTGGGACAACCGCACTATCGACCACGTGGAAATTACCGTGGCGGAAGAGGTGGGCATCGAAGGCCGTTGGGGCTACTTCGACCAGGCCGGCCAGATGCGTGACATGATCCAGAACCACCTGCTGCAAATTCTGTGCATGATTGCCATGTCTCCACCGTCAGATCTGACGGCCGACAGCATTCGTGATGCCAAAGTGAAAGTGCTGAAATCACTGCGCCGTATTGACCGCTCCAACGTGCGTGAGAAAACCGTGCGCGGCCAGTACACCGCAGGTTTTGCCCAGGGGAAAAAAGTTCCTGGCTATCTGGAAGAAGAGGGCGCGAACAAGTCCAGCAACACCGAGACGTTTGTGGCGATCCGTGTGGATATCGACGACTGGCGCTGGGCCGGTGTGCCGTTCTACCTGCGTACCGGGAAACGTCTGCCGGCAAAATGCTCCGAAGTGGTGGTCTACTTCAAAAATCCGGAACTGAACCTGTTCAAAGAATCCTGGCAGGAACTGCCGCAGAACAAACTGACCATCCGTCTGCAACCGGACGAGGGTGTGGATATTCAGATCCTCAACAAAGTGCCGGGTCTTGATCACAAACACAACCTGCAAACCACCAAGCTGGACCTGAGCTACTCTGAAACCTTCAACCAGACGCATCTCGCCGATGCTTACGAGCGTCTGCTGCTGGAAACCATGCGTGGTATCCAGGCGCTGTTCGTCCGCCGCGATGAAGTGGAAGAGGCGTGGAAGTGGGTCGACTCCATCACCGAAGCGTGGGCAGCCGATCAGGACGCGCCAAAACCGTATCAGGCGGGAACATGGGGACCTGTCGCCTCCGTTGCGATGATCACCCGTGATGGCCGCTCCTGGAACGAGTTTGAATAACCACCTTCTCTAGCCCAAAGGTGTTATTTTACCGGTAACATGATCTAACACAGCAAGTGGCATCATTTTTATCTTTTAAGCTCCGCGTGGATTCACCCGCGGAGCTTTTTTTATTACACTCCCTTCAGACATTTTGCCCCTGTGCTCCGGATATCAGGCGTTTCAGCGTTGTTAACAACCGTCAGAAACTGTGTAAACTCCCGAGCCTGGACAGATAAATTAGAGGAGCTTTTATGAATCCGACATTGTTACGCGTAACACAGCGCATTGTTGAGCGCTCGAAAGAGACCCGTACTGCCTACCTTGCCCGCATCGAACAGGCGAAGAGTGAAACTGTCCATCGCTCTCAGCTGGCCTGCGGGAATCTGGCCCACGGCTTTGCGGCCTGCCAGCCTGGTGATAAAGACGCGCTGAAAAGCATGTTGCGTAACAATATCGCCATCATTACCTCCTATAACGACATGCTTTCAGCCCACCAGCCGTATGAGGCCTACCCGGCTATCATCCGCAATGCGCTGCACAGCGTGAACGCGGTGGGCCAGGTTGCAGGCGGCGTGCCGGCCATGTGTGATGGCGTAACCCAGGGCCAGGACGGTATGGAGCTGTCCTTGCTGAGCCGCGAAGTGATCGCCATGTCGGCGGCAGTGGGCCTCTCTCACAACATGTTTGATGGCGCGCTCTATCTGGGCGTGTGCGACAAAATCGTCCCGGGGCTGGTGATGGCCGCGCTGTCGTTTGGCCATCTGCCAGCGATTTTTGTGCCGTCAGGCCCGATGGCTAGTGGTCTGCCAAACAAGGAAAAAGTCCGTATCCGCCAGCTGTATGCCGAAGGAAAAGCGGACCGTCAGGCACTGCTGGAAGCGGAAGCCGCGTCCTATCATGCGCCGGGCACCTGTACGTTCTACGGTACGGCCAACACCAACCAGATGGTGGTGGAGTTTATGGGTATGCAGCTGCCGGGCTCGTCGTTCATCCAGCCGGATGCGCCACTGCGTAAAGCGCTGACCGAAGCCGCAGCCCGTCAGGTGACGCGCCTGACCGGTAACGGCAACGAGTGGATGCCAATGGGCAAGATGGTGGATGAAAAAGTCATCGTCAACGGGATCGTCGCCCTGCTGGCGACCGGCGGTTCAACCAACCATACCATGCACCTTGTCGCGATGGCGCGCGCGGCGGGCATTCTGATCAACTGGGATGACTTCTCCGATATCTCCTCTGTGGTACCGTTGATGGCGCGTCTGTACCCGAACGGTCCGGCGGACATCAACCACTTCCAGGCCGCGGGCGGCGTGCCGGTACTAATGCGCGAGCTGCTGAAAGGCGGCCTGCTGCATGAGGATGTCAACACGGTGGCGGGCTTTGGCCTGCATCGCTATACCCTTGAACCGTGGCTGAACAACGGTGAGCTGGACTGGCGCGAAGGGGCGAGCGACTCGCTCGATCCTCAGGTTATCGCAACCTTCGAACAACCGTTCTCTCCTCACGGCGGCACCAAAGTGCTGAGCGGTAACCTTGGGCGTGCCGTGATGAAAACCTCTGCCGTGCCGGAAGAGAATCAGGTTATTGAAGCCCCGGCGGTGGTGTTTGAAAGCCAGCACGACGTTTTACCTGCCTTTGACGCGGGTCTGCTTGATAAAGACTGTGTGGTCGTGGTGCGTCATCAGGGACCAAAAGCGAACGGGATGCCAGAATTACATAAACTTATGCCGCCGCTTGGTGTATTATTGGACCGCCGTTTCAAAATTGCACTGGTAACCGATGGACGCCTTTCAGGGGCATCCGGTAAAGTGCCTTCAGCGATTCATGTCACCCCGGAAGCCTACGACGGCGGCCTGCTGGCGAAAGTGCGTGATGGTGACATGATCCGCGTCAACGGTCAGACAGGCGAGTTAACCCTGCTGGTGGATGAAGCAGAGCTGGCGGCGCGTCAGCCACATATTCCTGACCTGAGCGCGTCACGCGTGGGTACCGGACGCGAAATGTTTGGTGCGTTGCGTGAGAAACTCTCCGGTGCGGAGCAGGGCGCAACCTGTATTACGTTTTAAGACGACTTGATTTTAACGATCTGGCGAGAGAAAACTCTGATGAAAAACTGGAAAACAAGTGCAGAAGCAATCCTGACCACTGGCCCTGTCGTGCCGGTTATTGTGGTAAACAAACTGGAGCACGCGGTCCCGATGGCGAAGGCGCTGGTTGCGGGTGGCGTTCGCGTTCTGGAAGTGACCCTGCGTACGGCCTGTGCGATGGATGCGATCCGTGCTATCGCCAAAGAAGTGCCGGAAGCGATCATTGGTGCCGGTACGGTTCTGAATGCGCAGCAGCTGGCGGAAGTGACCGAAGCGGGCGCACAGTTTGCCATCAGCCCGGGGCTGACTGAGCCCCTGCTGAAAGCCGCAACCGAAGGTTCTATTCCGCTGATCCCGGGTATCAGCACCGTTTCTGAACTGATGCTGGGCATGGACTACGGCCTGAAAGAGTTCAAATTCTTCCCGGCTGAAGCGAACGGCGGCACCAAAGCGTTGCAGGCCATTGCGGGCCCATTCTCTCAGGTGCGTTTCTGCCCAACGGGCGGCATCTCTCCGGCCAACTACCGTGACTATCTGGCGCTGAAAAGCGTGCTGTGCATCGGCGGCTCCTGGCTGGTTCCGGCGGATGCGCTGGAAGCAGGCGACTGGGATCGCATCACTAAACTGGCTCGCGAAGCGGTAGAAGGCGCGAAACAGTAAGTTTGTTTGCCGGGTGTCGGCTGCGCCTAACCCGGCCAGCCAGACAGTTAAAACGGGCCTTTCGGCCCGTTTTTTTATCCTGCTACGCTGACGTTCGCAGCCGCTCTTTTTGCTCTCGCGACGGCTTCGTCCACATTTTCCCCGGTTGCTAATGCCACGCCCAGACGACGGCTTCCGTCGATCTCCGGTTTGCCGAACAGCCGGACCTGCAAGCCTGCGCCAACCGCACCTTCGACGTTATCAAAGGTGACATTCTGGCTGGTCAGCTGCGGCAGGATCACCGCCGAGGCTGCCGGGCCGTACTGACGGATGCCGCCAACCGGCAGGCCGAGGAAAGCGCGTACGTGCAGCGCGAACTCGGAGAGATCCTGTGAAATCAGCGTTACCATCCCGGTATCGTGCGGGCGAGGGGAGACTTCGCTGAAGATCACCTCGTCGCCGCGAACAAACAATTCCACGCCGAACAGGCCGTAGCCGCCCAGCGCCAGCACCGTCTTGCGGGCGATCTCCTGCGCGCGTGCCAGCGCCAGCGCGCTCATCTGCTGCGGCTGCCAGGATTCGCGATAATCGCCGTCTTCCTGCCGATGACCAATCGGGTCGCAGAAATAAACGCCATCCACGGCGCTGACGGTGAGCAGGGTAATTTCAAAATCAAACTTCACCACGCCTTCCACGATGACGCGCCCGGCACCGGCACGGCCGCCCTGCTGAGCATAGTCCCAGGCGTTGTCCACTGTGCTGCTGTCGCGGATAAAGCTCTGCCCTTTGCCGGAGGAGCTCATTACCGGCTTAATGATGCACGGGTAGCCAATCTCCTCTACGGCCTGGAGAAACGCAGCTTTATCCCCGGCAAAACGGTAGCTGGAGGTCGGGAGCTGTAATTCTTCTGCCGCCAGGCGACGAATGCCTTCCCGGTTCATGGTCAGTTTTGCCGCAGTGGCGCAGGGCACCACGCGCTGCCCTTCCTGTTCAAGGGCAATCAACATCTCAGTGGCAATGGCCTCAATTTCAGGTACCACGAAATCCGGTTTTTCGTCGGCAATTAACGCCCGCAGCGCATTACCGTCAAGCATATCGATGACGTGCGAGCGATGCGCGACGTGCATGGCGGGCGCATTCGCGTAACGGTCCACCGCAATCACTTCCACACCCAAACGCTGGCATTCAATGGCCACTTCTTTACCCAGTTCACCCGATCCCAACAGCATGACGCGCGTCGCGGCGGGACGCAGCGCGGTTCCTAAACGAGTCATAAAAATCCCCCTGAAAAAGATGCGGGCAGTATAAACGAAAACGTTTGCGTCTGTCTTGTATGGGGATAACCGGACAGGGGTGAAATTTGCGCTTCTTTAGCACTGACAGACATTTCCTGACACCCGCTCGCTTAGGCTGTGAAGGTTACGCACTGTTACGTGAGGAAAAATATGTCAGGCTGGATGAATCAACTGCAATCCCTGTTGGGACAAAAAGGCTCGTCGTCCGGCGAGCAGGGTCTGAGCAAGCTGCTGGTGCCGGGTGCGCTCGGCGGGCTGGCCGGTTTGCTGGTTGCCAATAAATCATCGCGGAAACTGCTTACCAAATACGGTACCGGCGCGCTGCTGGCGGGCGGAGGGGCTATTGCAGGCTCCGTCTTATGGAACAAATACAAAGACAAGGTGCGCAGCGCGCATCAGGATGAACCGCAGTACGGGGAGCAGGTATCGCCGTTAGATTTACGCACCGAACGTCTGATCCTCGCCCTGGTCTTTGCGGCCAAGAGCGACGGGCATATTGATGCCAGTGAACGTGCCGCAATTGAACAGCAGATGCGGGAAGCGGGCGTTGAGGAGCAGGGCAGGGCGCTGGTGGCGCAGGCCATCGAACAGCCGCTTGATCCGCAGCGTCTGGCGCAAAGCGTGAAAAACGAAGAAGAGGCGCTGGAACTCTATTTTCTGAGCTGTGCCGCCATCGATATCGATCACTTTATGGAGCGCAGCTACCTGAACGCCCTGGGCGATGCGCTGAAGATCCCACAGGACGTTCGTGAGGGAATTGAGCAGGATATTCAGCAGCAGAAGCAGACCCTCGTGGGCTAGAAGGCCATGTTTCGCTTGCATCATACGCGTGTTTTGCCAACCTTATAGGATGTAAAACGAAAAAGTAAGAATGCCATGCCTCCAAAAGCCCGACGTACTCCTTATGCGATCACCACGCATGGCGATACGCGTATAGATAACTACTACTGGCTGCGGGACGATTCTCGTTCCCGGCCAGAGGTGCTGGACTATCTGCACGAGGAAAACGACTATGGCCGCCAGGTCATGGCCAGCCAGCAGGCGCTTCAGGATCAACTTCTGAAGGAAATGGTGCAGCGTATCCCCCAGCGTGATGTCTCTGCCCCGTGGTGCAAGAACGGTTATCGCTATCGCCATATTTATGAGCCGGGAAACGAATATCCCCTCTACCAGCGCCAGTCTGTGCTGAGCGCCGAGTGGGATGAATGGGAGATCCTGCTGGATGCCAACAAACGTGCTGCCCACAGTGAGTTTTATACGCTGGGAGGCATGTCCATTTCCCCCGATAACGCCATTATGGCGCTGGCTGAGGATTACCTCTCCCGCCGCCAGTACGGTTTGCGTTTCCGCAATCTTGAAACGGGAAACTGGTATCCCGAAATGCTGGATAATGTCTCCCCCGATTTTGTCTGGGGTAACGATTCAGAAACGGTCTACTACGTTAAAAAGCATGTCTCAACGCTGCTGCCTTATCAGGTCTGGCGTCATACGGTGGGGACCGATTCCGCCGACGATGAACTGGTGTATGAGGAAAAAGACGAGACGTTCTATGTCAGCCTGCACAAAACGTCGTCTCGCCACTACGTGATCATTTTCCTCTCCAGCGCCACCACCTCAGAAGTGCTGCTGCTGGATGCAGAGCTGCCGGATGCGCAGCCTCTGTGCTTCCTGCCGCGCCGTAAAGATCATGAGTACAGCCTGGATCACTTCCAGCACAGCTTTTACCTGCGTTCGAACCGCGAGGGCAAAAACTTTGGCCTTTATAAAACCAAAGTGCGCGATGAACGCAAATGGGAAGTGTTAATTCCCGCGCGCGATCAGGTGATGCTGGAGGGGTTCACCCTGTTTACCGACTGGCTGGTGGTGGAAGAGCGTCAGCGCGGACTGACCAGTATCCGCCAAATCAACCGCAAAACCCGCGAAGTGGTGGGCATTGCGTTCGATGACCCGGCTTACGTAACGTGGATCGGCTTTAACCCGGAACCGGAATCGTCCCGCCTGCGGTACGGCTATTCGTCGATGACCACCCCGGATACGTTGTTTGAACTGGATATGGACACCGGGCAGCGTCAGGTGATTAAACAGGCTGAGGTCCGGGGTTTTGAGTCGGAAAATTACCGCAGTGAGCACCTGTGGGTGACCGCACGCGACGGCGTTGAAGTCCCAGTGTCGCTCGTCTATCACAAGGCGCACTTCAACAAAGGTAAAAACCCCATCCTCGTCTATGGCTATGGCTCCTATGGCTCCAGCATGGACGCCGATTTCAGCAGCAGCAGGCTGAGCCTGCTCGACCGCGGTTTTGTTTATGCGATTGCCCATATTCGCGGCGGCGGCGAGCTGGGTCAGCACTGGTATGAAGACGGAAAATTTCTCAAAAAGAAAAATACCTTTAATGACTACCTTGATGTTTGCGATGCGCTGATCGCGCAGGGTTATGGCGATCCGCAGCGCTGCTTTGGCATGGGGGGCAGCGCCGGGGGCATGCTAATGGGCGCCGTGATCAACCAGCGGCCTGAACTGTTTAAAGGCGTTATCGCCCAGGTGCCGTTTGTGGACGTGGTGACGACCATGCTGGATGAGTCCATTCCACTGACCACCGGGGAGTTTGAGGAGTGGGGGAACCCGCAGGATGAAACCTATTATCGCTACATGAAAGAGTACAGCCCGTACGATAACGTCGAGGCGAAAGCCTATCCGCATATGCTGGTGACCACCGGCCTGCACGATTCCCAGGTACAGTACTGGGAGCCCGCGAAATGGGTGGCGAAGTTGCGTGAGCTGAAAACTGACGATAATTTGCTGCTGCTGTGTACCGATATGGACTCGGGGCACGGAGGGAAATCAGGGCGATTTAAATCCTATGAAGGGGTGGCGCTGGAGTACGCCTTTTTGATTGGCCTGGCGCAGGATACGCTGCCAGGCCGGGCGGGGACTCAGGCTTCGCCTAAATAATGCTTCAGCGTCAGGCGCAGTTCCGGGCTCATTCTGTCGAGGTTGTTGTACAGCCAGCGCAGATAGCCCGGATCTTTGTCCGCCACTTCCGATACTGGCTTCCCGCGATATTTTCCGAACGTAAAGGTGGTCAGTAGCGCGGGGCGCCCGGTAATGGTCGCCATATCGTCTGGCGTCCAGCCGGAAGTATTCATGATATCAATCAGGAGCGCTGCGGTGATGTAGCAGTCGTAAAGAGCGCGGTGATGATGCAGCCCTTCCGGCGTCCGCACGCTGAGTTTACGCGACTTATACAGCGCCATATTGCTGTATTTGATCCCCGGCCACAGACGGCGCGCCAGCTTCATAGTGCAAATCCATTCGCCGGGCATCTCCGGCAGCACGCGGCGGTCAAAGCTGGCGTTATGGGCCACATACCACTGGCTACCGTGGTAAAGAGGGATGATCTCTTCAATCCACGGCTTATCCGCCACCATCGATTCCGTAATACGATGTATCGCCATCGCCTGCGCACTGATGGGACGATCCGGGCGCACCAGATGGCTCATGGGGTTGACAATCTTTCCGTCAATCACGTCGACAGAAGCGACTTCCACAATTCCACCCTGCAAATCACAGGTTTCGGTATCGATAACGCGCAGCATTGATCGCTCCTGATCCAAAAATGCCTAGCCTAATGGAATGATATCGCCTTGCCAACCCTGTTGGCCTAAAGAACCGGTTAGCAGCAGTTCTCCCTTATCGGCACGTACGATCAGCTGACCTTTTTCATCCCATAACGCGCTACCGCCGCGCGCGTTCGCCATTAATACCGCGATGGCGTACTTGTGCGCGAAGCGTTGTAACGAACCGATGGATTGCCGCCAGCGATGCTCGCCCACGGCCAGGCTGCTGGTGAACAGCGTTGCCTCCGGGTCCAGTTCCGGGGCGTCAGCCTGGTTATCCACGATGGTTAACCGTTTATCGCCAGGAATAACACCCGCACCGTTGCCCTGCGGATAACGCCGAATGGTCGACAGGTTAGGGGTGAAAAGCGCGAGTCCTTTCTGGGGCTGGCCGTGTTGCTGGAGCGTAATACCAGCAATCACCGTGATGAAACGTGACTGGGCGGCGTGAAGGAGGGGGGCAAGCTGCAAATCGTCAGGGGGTGGGGGTAAGGATGTTCCGCCTGGGCCGGTAAGCGAAAGCTCCGGAAAGACGATCAAATCGCACCCATGCCAGGCAGCCTCGGCAATAAAGTGCAGGTGATGTTTTACGTGCTCATCAACACAGTTGTGCCGCGGGGCATACTGAGCCGCGGCAATATTCCATCGTGACATCGTGACTTCCTTATACACTAAGTCGCTGGGATTTTAAGATTACACCTAAATTTATCAGGGTTTTCTTATCCTGCCACATAACGCGTAAGGAAGTGTAACGAGACGTTAAGCTTATTTAACTTTAGGTTCGTACGGCAGGCGCGAGAGATTGACGGAGGCGAGGCGATGCGCAATGAGACGTTCGCGAAACCAGTCGCGCAGATGCGCGGGTTGTTCACGCTCTACCACTTCAGCCACGACGGGCATGTTGTAACGCTCTTTGAATGCGACCCCCGCGGCGGCGAGATCGACATTCACTTTGTCCATCTCGTCCTGAGGAAGGGCGGCCAGATTAACGTTCATTTCCTTCTCCTTTTCTGCGGCGGCAACGTTACCGCGATTGTTCAACGATGACAAGGGAGCAAAGGATGTTCCTCGACTCGTTAATTATACAGAGTTATTCTTTAGCATTCAGGCATAACGAAAAGGAATGATTGTGATGCATTTTACCCCTTCCCGTGTCGCGTGCGCGCTGGCATTTCTGCTCTCTTCAGCCATCACGCCCTCAGTTCTGGCCCATGCGCATCTTAAGCAGCAATCCCCGCAGGAAAATACCGTTGCGGTGGCACCAGAGGTCATTACCCTGAACTTCTCGGAAGGCATTGAGCCTGCCTTCAGCGGCGTGGTGGTGACGGACGCGCAGCAGCACAAGATCCAGACCGGCGCGGTGAAGCGTGACGAGAAGGATAACGCAAAGCTGATTGTTCCTCTTGAGAAACCGTTGACGTCCGGCACCTACACGGTGGACTGGCATGTGGTCTCCGTGGATGGCCACAAAACCAAAGGCAGCTATCACTTTAGCGTGAAATAGCATGCTGACCCTGAGCTACGTCGCGTTACGCTTTATCCATTTTGCTGCGCTGATGCTGCTTTTCGGCAACGCGCTTTACAGCGTCTGGTTTGCGCCGTCTTCGTTGCAGCGCCTCATGACCCGGCGTTTCCAGCGGCAGCAGAAACTCGCGGCCTTAATCAGCCTGATAGCGGCTCTGCTGATGTTTGGCCTGCAAAGTGGGTTGATGGGCAACGGCTGGGGCGATGTCATTCGTCCGGCGGTCTGGCGCAGCGTGCTGGGAACGCAATTTGGCGGCGTCTGGTTGTGGCAAATGGTGCTGGCCGCTGTGACTGCGGGCGCTGCATGGCTTACCCCGCAAAAAGGCTCACGGCTGTTACTGCTCGCGATGGGGCAGCTGGTGCTGCTGGCGGGCGTGGGACATGCCGCGATGAACGGTGGCGCACCGGGAGCGTTGCATCGTCTCAACCATGCGCTTCACCTGCTCTGCGCCGCGACCTGGGTGGGTGGTTTACTGCCGCTGCTGTTTTGTATGCGTCTGGCGAAAGGCCGCTGGCAGCCAGCCGCTATCTTTACCATGATGCGCTTCTCCCGCGTGGGGCATTACGCCGTGGCAGGCGTGCTGCTGACCGGGATAATCAATACGCTCTTTATTGTTGGCATAAACGTGCCGTGGCAGGCGCCTTATGTCCAGCTGTTGTTGTTCAAATGTGCGCTGGTCATGATGATGGTGGCAATTGCGCTGGCGAATCGGTATTTTCTTGTGCCACGCTTTCGCCCGGAGTCCGGGCGGGAACAACAGATTTTTATCAGGATGACACAGGCAGAGGTGGTGCTGGGCGCGCTGGTACTGGCGGCCGTCAGCCTGTTCGCGACCTGGGAACCCTTCTGACAAGGTTAAATAACATATGAAAAAGACACTGCTTTCTCTTTTACTTCTCACCTGTGCCAGCAGTGCGTTAGCCGCGCCGCAGGTCATCACTGTCAGCCGGTTTGAAGTGGGTAAGGACAACTGGGCATTTAATCGTGAAGAAGTCATGCTTACCTGCCGTCCCGGTAACGCGCTGTATGTCATCAATCCCAGTACGCTCGTGCAGTATCCGTTAAATGACGTGGCGGAGCAGCAGGTTGCCAGCGGGAAAAGTAACGGACAGCCTGTCAGCGTGATCCAGGTAGATGACCCGGCAAACCCCGGGCAGAAGATGAGTCTGGCACCGTTTATTGAGCGCGCTGAAAAGCTCTGCTAGCCGTCAGGTTTCCAGTAAAAAAAAACCGCAGGTGCTTGTAAAAGCTCTGCGGTTTTTCACATTTAGTGATGTTATGACGCTTTTTTTCAGACCACTTTTGCTGTGGACTGGAAAACCTGACGTCGTCATCTATTCTTAAAGGGCAAGGCGATTGAGCCTGCATTAATGCCAACTTTTAGCGCACGGCTCTCTCCCAAGAGCCATTTCCCTGGACCGAATACAGGAATCGTATTCGGTCTCTTTTTATCTGCTTGAAAATAAACGATAAAATCCGGTTTTCGTCTCAGCAGAAGGTTCACTTCCTGTGCGCCTGCTTCAAACATACCACAACCCGGCAGGCGTAAGTCCAGTCCTTTTTGGCTGTTTTGTTAAATCTTTGTTTGTATTTTGCCTGAGACGATTGCGGGATCAATGCGCGCATGTACGGAAGCCGCAATATCATCAAGTAACGCAAAGCGGCGACGGTATTCGGCGCGTTTTTTGCTGGCAATCTCATCCAGTGCTTTACGCTCCATCTGAAGCGGCAACTGCCAGCAGAAGGGGGAGAGTTTCTTTCCGTTCAGGCCTTCCCAGAACTCGTCGTAGCTGGCGTGAAAATGACGGCCTTTGCTCAGACGGTAGCGCAGCGCGCGGAAAACATGGCCTTCATCGCTGACGGCAAAAATCGCGCTAATGTTCGAGCGTGAGGCAAGCTGGAAGATCACCTCCATCAGCACGCGTTTCGGGAAAAGCCCATGGCAGGCACGGGTAGCCTGCTTAATCACCTCCCGTGAAACATGACGACGTGGACCCTGAAGGCCGCCGATCACCAGCACCGTACGGCCGTTACTGCGTGCGACACAGAACGTCAGGCTGGCAAGCAGCGTATTGTCATTGTCGTGCAGCCAAAGCGTGCTTTCGCCTTCGCGTTCGGCCTTACCTGCGGACGAGGCGTGGACGGTATAGATTTCGCCGTTTTTTGCCTCGAACCGGACAACTGGCACCTCTTGCGGGCTGGTCAGCGCGTGGGCGAGGGCGATGTTTTTCAGACTATCAATCCACTGATAGTGGCTGACGATAGCATCGGCCCGGTCGTTTGAGTTCAGGCCGCGCATCAGATACTGGCGGTGAGTTTTGCTCGGCAAGGTAATTTGAGAGGTGAGCAGCTTGTCGAAATCATCGCGCCCGGACAGGGCCTCCAGCATGCGATGGGTGGAGGACCAGAATAAAAGCGAGCGTAGAAGGAACTTTAACCGGTAATCACGTTTGTGCCAGATTGGGCCGGGAACGCGTTTTCCTCTCACCAGTTCAGAAATAATATTTGTGCGATGCGGATAAAAAACATCGTTTTGCAGGTGTATGTTTGACACGTGAAAATCCCTCTTTTTATTCCGCTCTATTTTAAAGGCCAGGGAATAAGGGATTAATAGCGCAGCGATCTTTATTTCCTGCTGGTTTATGGTTTGTTTGGATTCGCAAAATCCAACGCCAGCTCATGACATTTTCTGTGGCAGCTATACTTCTTACAGGAGGCGTTATGTATCAGAAAATAGAGGGAGAACACTGGCGTCATGTCTGGGTTGTCAGCGATATTCATGGTTGCTATCAGTGGCTTATGGATGAGCTGAAACGACGGCATTTTAATCCTGATACGGATCTGCTGATCTCGGTGGGGGATATTATCGATCGCGGGCCTGACAGCGTAAAATGTTTACAGCTGATGCAGGAAAACTGGTTTTATGCGGTACGCGGTAATCACGAGCAAATGGCGTTAGATGCGCTTGAAAATAATGATTTTAGTCTCTGGTCGATAAATGGCGGTAACTGGTTTACCGGGCTTAAGGACGCTCAACAAAAACAGGCGAAGGGTTTACTCGATGCGTGTCGGGACTTACCGCACATTATTGAAATAACCTGCAAAAACGGTCTGAACGTGATTGCTCATGCGGATTATCCCTCCGCCGAATATGGCTGGCATAAGCCGGTGGATGCCCAGCGCGTGCTGTGGGATCGCGACCGGTTAATGGGCTTTATGGTGGGCAAAGGGCAGGGCATTAGCGGCGCGGATCACTTCTGGTTTGGACATACGCCTGTGGACAAACGCTACGATTTTAACAATCTGCACTACATTGATACGGGGGCAGTATTCGGGGGCTTTCTGACGCTGGCGCAGCTTCAGTAATAAATAACCCGCCTTCGGGCGGGTTCTCTTTGGGTCAGGCAAGACGCAAGACCCAGGCATCGGTTTTACTGTCGTAATGCTCACGGTACAGAACGGAATGTTCCCCATCTAGGATTGCCGGGACGCTGGTATCTGCATCCCAGGCGTCCAGCTGCATGCACAAATCCGGATCGGATTTGCAGGGAATACTTAACGTTCGTTCGCCTTGTGATTCGCCGCGCAATTCAGCGTCGTCGATTTCAAAAGCGCCAATGCGTACGCTGGTTTTCGTCATAATGCTCTCCGGTTTGTTGCCCCAAAATCTGGTATGACCAGTGCAGTCACCCATTTTTGATCCTAGACAAGGAGAGCGAAATCGCCAGTAAAAAAATGCGCTTTTTTTCAGGCGCTGCGGTTGTTACCGGTAAACAGGCGGCCATCGCGTACCAGTTCGCGCGGATAGCTGTTTTTCAGCCGCGAGCCGACTTTTTTCGCCAGCCCCAGCGGATAGCCCTGATACGTCACGATGACTTCATCCTGTGACGGGCCGTCTTCCGGGTAAACGTCACGACCGCGATACCACTCTTCCGCTTCCTGATGCGTCAGGGCAAAGGTGTTCTCACTGCCGGCCAGCGCAATGACCGCTTCGTGCTGCCAGCGATAGCCTTTGTTGTGGATCTCCGCCAGGCGAATACCGAGGCGGGAGAAACGCACCTTACCAATCAGCGGTTCGATGTTGACCGGGAACAGCCACAGCTCTTTGTCACGCATCCAGAGGCGCAGGCTCTCATCCCAGTGCAGGCCGACTTTGCTCGCAGCCGCTTGCGCCTGTGCCGCCTCACGGCCTTTGACCGGCGCGAACGGGAAGTTGCCGACCTTAAACTTAGGGGCAGGCAAGGGATCGACGGCGCGGGTTTTACGCAGACGGGCAACAAAGAAGCCTTCGCAATCGTAAATCTGCGGGAAGACATGCAGGAAGCCTTCAGGCGTGGCCGCATGACTGGCCGAGTCGAAGAGGGTGTCCAGCGGCAGAAACTCGACGGCATCCGCATAGCGTTGCTTGAGCCACAGGCAGACGTCCTCGTTTTCATCGCGATTCAGCGTGCAGGTAGAGTAAACCAGCGTCCCGCCTGGGCGCAGGGCATGAAACGCGCTGTCGATCAGTTCGCGCTGCGTGGCGGCGATCTCCAGGTTGCTTTCAACGGACCAGTTTTTTAACGCATCAGGATCTTTACGCACCACGCCTTCGCCGGAGCAGGGCGCGTCGAGCAGGATGGCATCAAAGGCTTCCGGCAGGGCAGCGCCAAACACGCGACCATCGAAGTGCGTTAACGCGACGTTGTGGATCCCGCAGCGGCTGATATTGGCGTGCAGGACTTTAACGCGGCTGGCGGAAAATTCGTTGGCGAGGATCGCGCCGCGGTTGTTCATCCGGGCGGCAATCTGCGTGGTTTTAGAGCCCGGCGCCGCCGCGACATCCATAACCCGCTCAGGCTGGTTCCCGTCGGCAAACAGCGCAGCAACCGGCAGCATGGAGCTGGCTTCCTGAATATAAAACAGCCCGCTCAGGTGCTCGGCGGTGCTGCCGAGCGGCAGGCTCTCCTCGTCATCCCGTTCGATCCAGAAACCCTCTTCACACCACGGCACTGGCGTTAATTGCCAGCCGTAGGGGGAGACGAGATCCAGAAACGCCCCGACGCTGATTTTCAGCGTATTGACGCGAATACTCCGGCGCAAAGGGCGCTGGCATGCGGCGACGAAATCGTCGAAAGAGAGATGAGCTGGAAGCGCCTCGCGCATCTGTGCGAGGAATTGTTCGGGAAGAAATACGGAGTTTTGAGCCACGGGCACACCACAGGGAAACATTCAGGTGCGCAGTGTAACATAAAGGCTCCGGCGCGTTGACACCGGAGCCTGCGAGATTAACGCGGCAGCGCCGTTCCCCATTCGCGCCACTCTTTCGGTTCACTTTCCAGCAGCAGGAAGTGTTTACCTGCCTGC
Source organism: Enterobacter cloacae complex sp. S1 (assembly GCF_014930525.1). Lineage (NCBI taxonomy): Bacteria > Pseudomonadati > Pseudomonadota > Gammaproteobacteria > Enterobacterales > Enterobacteriaceae > Enterobacter > Enterobacter cloacae complex sp. S1. Next base: position 95,234 of record NZ_JADBRE010000020.1, on the reverse strand, counting down.
GCCTTAGGCGCCAGAGGCGTGCCAGGCGGCGTCGCGAAGGCAATGCCGCCGCGAATGAACTGATTAAAGGTCCCCGTTTTGACCACGCCACCGGTCAGGCCGAAGTCCAGCGAGTAGCCTGAAGCGAGCCAGAACACCGAGTTGTTGCGCACCAGATGCTGATAACGCTGGCTGATGCGCAGGCCGACCATCACGCGATCGGACAGATTACCCAGCGTCAGGCTTGTTACTGTCCCTACTTCAATGCCGCGGAACAGGACCGGCGTACCGATGCCCAGCGAACCGGCTTCCGGCACTTCAACCACAATGCTCAGACCGTCCAGATAACGGGAGTCGGTGATGGTGGCCTCCTGCAACTCAAATTCACGACGTGCGTTGCCGCGACCCGGTTCAACGTTAATGTACGGCTGAAGTATGGTATCGAGATGCTCAACCCCTGCGGCAGAAATTTGCGGCGTAACTACCGAGAAGCGCGAGCCTGCCCGGGCGAACGTCTGCACATATTCCGGATAAAGCACGGCGGTCGCCTGCACTTCGTTGCGCGCGGTGATCAGCGTCAGCTTCTGGACCTGCCCGATATCAATGCCGAGATAGCGGATGGGCATGCCTTCTGCCAGTTTACCGGCATCAAAGGTGTGCAGGGTAATCTGGCCCCCGACCGCGCGCGCCGCGGTTTCGGACGGGAAGAGGATCCGCTTGTCACCTTTACGCATGTTGCCGCCGGCGCCGCTCAGGTTATCGAAGCTGATCGCACCGCGCAGGGCACGGGAGAGAGGCGATGCCTGTACGGTCAGCCCGCTGCCGTTGAGCTGCACTTTCGCGCCACCCTCAGCCCAGAACACGCTGTTTGGCGTGAGCAGCTTGCGGTACTCCGGCTTGATATGCAGTTCGATATCAAACGCGTCCGCACGAGGACGAACGGTGATCACTTCCCCCACCTCAAACTTACGGTAAAGCACGACGGAGCCCGCCTGGACATCCGGCAGCGTTTCAGCGCTTAAGGTCAGCGTGGTGGTTGGCAGGTCGCCGAGGCTATTTTCAATGGCTTTGTCCAGATTGGCGAACAGCGGATAGCTTTCGCGCAGCGCACCTTTGCTGCCCGGCAGAATGCGGATCCCGCCGTTAACCCACTCACTGGCGCTGGCGCCGAGGAACTCAACCCCGTCCAGACCCACCTTCACGTCGACCCGACTGTTAACCACAAATTTACTGTCGCCGTGGACCAGGTTGCCGTACTGCGGATCGATGGCGGCGGAGAAGGAGACCCCTTTTTCCGAAAGCTTACGTTCGAGGACCTGGCCCACCTGCACACCGTGCAGGATCAGCGGTTGCCCGGCTTCAATACCGTAGCTTTCCGGTGCATTCAGCGTAACCGTCAACACGCCGGGTTTTTGCAGCAGGGCTTTATCCGCCGGCGCGATAACAAAGTTTTTGTTCGGCGCACCTTCGCCGGGGATCAGCTCAAAGGTGCTTCCCGTCAGCAGAGAGCTGATGCTGGCGTCGCTGAGGGAGAGCTTCGGATTACGCAGTTCAATGCGCGTTTTTTCCCGCAGGAGATCCACCACGCTCGGATCCACCGTCATTTCGCCGGTAACGGAACCGCCCGCATTGAGGGTTAATTTTGTCAGTTGCCCGACCTCTAAACCCTGGTACATCAGCGGGGTCGAACCGGCTTTAAGGCCTTTGGCATCCGGCAGGGTCAGCTTGACGATGACACCGCGCTGGCTGTGCGCCAGGTCGGCGTACAGGCCAAAGGTATCTTCTGCGGCGGCAGGGCTGGAGTTAGCAGGTGAGTCAAAGGCGATAGCGCCATTCACCAGCGCCGCCAGGCTCTCAAGCTTCACTTTCGCACCGCTTAAGCTCAGGTCGGCATCGACGCCTGAGACGTTCCAGAAGCGGCTGCCTTTTTTCACCAGGTTGGTAAAACGGCGCTCGATGAGTACATCAATGGTCACGCCATCTTTGTTCGGGTTAATGGCGTAGTCGTAAACGCGGCCTACCGGAATTTTGCGGAAATAGACCAGAGAACCACTGTTCAGCGAGCCCAAATCCGGCGCGCGGAGATGGATCATCAAATCGCCGTTATCCAGCCGATATTTCGGCTGGGTATCCAGCGCAACAAAGTGATCCTGTGGCTCACCTTTGCCGGGCATCATGCCGATATAGTTACCGCCCACAAGCGCATCCAGCCCGGAAACGCCGGCCAGGGAGGCTTTAGGCGTGACCAGCCAGAACTGCGTTTCGGCACGCAGGGCATCCTGCATATCAGACTTAATGCTCGCCCGGACCTGGATTTTGTTCAGCCCTTTGCCAAGGGAAATATCCTGCACGGTACCCACTTCCACCCCCTGGAAGCGAACGGGGGTACGTCCGGCGACAATGCCGTCCGCAGACTGGAAATCAATCGTGATGGTACTTCCGCGATCTTCATAGCTCGTCCAGATAAGCCAGCCTGCGATCATCAGCGCGATGACAGGCAGCAACCAGAATGGCGAAATGCGGCGTTTTGTTTTAATTCTCGCTTCAGTCGGAGAAGCGGGCGTTTCCTGACTCATGTGCGTCCCAAAGTAAGCGGCTGTCCAGCCATTCCACTGCAAGAATAGTCAATATCACCGCAGAGCCGAAATAAAAAGCTGCGGGTCCCATGGTAAAAGCAAGTAACTGATCGCGATTGATGAGCGACATCATCAGCGAAATCACGAACAGATCCAACATCGACCAGCGACCAATCCAGGTCACAAATCGCAGAAGCAGGATGCGGGTGCGTAGTCCTTGTTCGCATTTAAAGTGAATGCTGATAAGCAGCGTAAACATCACCACCACTTTGGTAAAGGGCACCAGAATACTGGCGATGAAAACAATGGCGGCGACCCCCACGTTACTGTGCGCCAGAGAGATAATCCCCGAAAGGATAGTATCTTCCTGACGGGCGCCGTTCACATAAATTACGGAGATCGGCAGCATGTTGGCCGGGAACAAAAATACCAGGGAGGCGATTAGCGCCGCCCAGCACTTTTGCAGGCTGTTGTTGCGTCGCAATCTTAACGGAATGTGGCAGCGTGGGCATCTCCCGCGTTTATCCGGAAAACCGGTGTAATGGCAGCCCAGGCAGACGCGCAGGTTTTCATCAGGCCGGGTCGCGGGGCGCTGCGGGTAAAATCGCTCCCAAAGCTGTTCAACATTCAGATGAATCAGAGTCAAAATACTCAGCAGGACCAGTGAAATAAACGCGAAAAGGCCAATGCCGGGTTGTAAAAACGCATAATCCTGCACCTTGATGGAGGCCACGCCAATGCCTACCAGATAGATGTCCAGCATCACCCACTCCTTGAGCTTTTCCAGCATGAGCAGGACAGGGCGCAGGTTCATCCCCAGAATGTTGCCAAACCACAGGTAGGCAATTGCCGCGACCAGCACCAACGGCGCGCCGACGACGCAGAACAGCACCATGGCGGCCGTAAGCGGATCGCCCTGGCGCGTCATCTGCCAGATCCCCTGCAACACGTTAGCGTCAATACGCACGCCAAGCATGTAGAGCTTTAACAGCGGCTCGGTCCAGGCGAAGGGCATCAGCAGTAGCATGGTGACCGCCATTGCCGCCAGACGCGTCAATGACCAGTCCCGGCCATCGCGGATTTTGGCATCGCAGCATGGACAAAAAGCACTTTGGTGCGATTTCATCTTCGGCAACATAAAAAGCGTATCGCACTGGGGACAACGCTGATAATGTGCACGGGGCAGAGCCTGGCTTACCGTACGGACAACGATCTTTCGTGTCGGCGTAATTTGGGGTGTTTTTAGGGCCATCAGTCGCACACAGATTAGTATTGTTGAAAGTTATAATAACTCATGAACGGATTCATCTTGAGCATGAGCGCATTTAATGCTTATTTTAATAGGCTATGCGGTAACTATGTAAGATAACTAAGTGGTTGAATAATGAACAAAACAGAATTCTACGCGGATCTGAATCGCGATTTTAAGGCATTAATGGCAGGGGAAACCAGTTTCTTAGCCACTCTGGCAAATACCAGTGCGTTACTGTTCGAACGCCTTTCTGACGTGAACTGGGCGGGCTTTTATCTGCTGGAAGGTGACACGCTGGTGCTGGGGCCTTTCCAGGGTAAACTCGCCTGCGTACGCATCCCGGTAGGTCGTGGCGTGTGCGGTACCGCAGTGGCGACCCGTCAGGTTCAGCGTGTCGAAGATGTTCATGCGTTTGACGGCCACATTGCCTGCGATGCCAGCAGCAATTCTGAAATCGTACTGCCGCTGATGGTTAAAAATCAGATTATTGGCGTTCTGGATATCGACAGCACGGTCTTCAGCCGCTTTACTGCCGAGGATGAGCAGGGGCTGCGCGCATTGGCCGCAAACCTGGAAAATGTTCTGGCAGAGACCGATTATCATAAATTCTTTGCGAGCGTCGCAGGATAATCAACGGATAACGTAGCATTTACTGATAGCGTCATTATAATGTCGCCTGTTCATGCCTGCGCTTGTTGGCAACGTCCGTTGTAATCAGGAAATTTCATGGAAAATCAACCTAAGTTGAATAGCAGTAAAGAAGTTATCGCATTTCTGGCCGAGCGTTTCCCGCAGTGCTTCAGCGCTGAAGGTGAAGCGCGTCCTCTGAAAGTCGGTATCTTTCAGGATCTGGTCGCGCGCGTTGAGGGGGAGATGAACCTCAGCAAAACGCAGCTTCGTTCTGCCTTGCGCCTTTATACCTCGAGCTGGCGTTACCTGTACGGTATCAAGCCGGGTGCGACCCGTGTCGACCTTGACGGCAACCCGTGCGGTGAGCTGGACGAGCAGCACGTAGAACATGCGCGTAAGCAGCTTGAAGAAGCCAAAGCTCGCGTGCAGGCACAGCGTGCGGAACAGCAGGCGAAAAAACGCGAAGCCGCAGCGGCAAACGGTCAGGAAGACGCCCCTCGTCGCGAGCGTAAACCGCGCCCGGCACCGCGTCGTACTGAAAATAACGATCGCAAACCGCGTGCTGACAAACCCGCAGCTAAAGCCCCACGTGCGCCGCGCGAAGAGCCGCGTCACACCCCGGTTTCTGACATCAATGCGCTGAGCGTAGGTCAGTCTCTGAAGGTGAAAGCGGGTAACAACGCGATGGACGCCACCGTACTGGAAATCACCAAAGATGGCGTTCGTGTACAGCTGACTTCTGGTATGTCAATGATTGTACGCGCAGAACACTTGTTGTTCTGAAACGGAGGCCGAGCCTGGCATGAACACTTTTTTTAAGCTCACCGCGCTGGCTGGCCTGTTTGCTATAACAGGCCACGCTTTCGCTGTGGACGATATTACGCGTGTTGATCAAATTCCGGTGCTCAAGGAAGAGACTCAGCACGCGACGGTGAGTGAGCGCGTGACGTCGCGCTTTACTCGTTCGCACTATCGTCAGTTCGATCTCGATCAGGCCTTTTCGGCCAAAATCTTTGACCGTTATCTGAACTTGCTGGATTACAGCCATAACGTACTGCTGGCCAGCGATGTCGAACAGTTCGCTAAACGCAAATCCGAAGTGGGTGATGAGCTGCGCTCCGGAAAGCTCGATCTGTTCTACGATCTGTACAACTTATCGCAAAAGCGCCGTTTTGAGCGTTATCAATACGCGCTGAAAGTGCTGGAACGTCCGATGGACTTCACCGGCAACGACACCTTTAATCTGGACCGCAGCAAAGCGCCATGGCCGAAAGACGAGGCTGAACTGAATGCGCTGTGGGACGGAAAAGTCAAATATGACGAACTGAGCCTCAAGCTTACAGGCAAAGACGAGAAAGAGATCCGTGAGACGTTAAATCGTCGATACAAATTCGCTATTCGTCGTCTGGCGCAGACCAACAGTGAAGATGTTTTCTCGCTGGCGATGACCGCGTTTGCGCATGAAATTGATCCGCACACTAATTATCTCTCTCCACGTAACACCGAACAGTTCAATACCGAAATGAGCCTGTCTCTGGAAGGTATCGGTGCTGTGCTTCAGATGGACGATGACTACACCGTAATCAACTCCATGGTGGCCGGTGGCCCTGCGTCGAAAAGCAAAGCGATCAGCGTAGGCGACCGTATTGTCGGTGTGGGTCAAACCGGAAAGAGCATGGTGGACGTGATTGGCTGGCGTCTTGATGATGTTGTTGCGCTGATCAAAGGGCCGAAGGGCAGCAAAGTTCGCCTGGAGATCCTGCCAGCCGGTAAGGGGACTAAAACCCGTATCGTTACTCTGACCCGTGAGCGTATCCGTCTGGAAGATCGCGCGGTGAAAATGTCGGTGAAAACCGTGGGTAAAGAGAAGGTTGGCGTTCTGGATATCCCAGGTTTCTACGTCGGCCTGACCGATGATGTGAAAGTGCAGCTCCAGAAGCTTGAAAAGCAGAATGTCAGCAGCGTGATCATTGACCTGCGCAGCAACGGCGGCGGGGCGTTGACCGAGGCCGTCTCGCTTTCCGGGCTGTTTATCCCGTCTGGCCCGGTGGTACAGGTGCGCGATAACAACGGTAAAGTGCGTGAAGATGCCGATACCGATGGTGTGGTCTACTATAAGGGTCCGCTGGTGGTGCTTGTCGATCGCTTCAGCGCCTCTGCATCGGAAATCTTCGCTGCTGCCATGCAGGATTACGGCCGGGCATTAATCGTCGGCGAACCGACGTTTGGCAAGGGCACCGTTCAGCAGTACCGCTCTCTGAACCGTATTTACGACCAGATGCTGCGCCCTGAGTGGCCTGCGCTGGGCTCAGTACAGTACACCATTCAGAAGTTTTACCGCGTCAACGGCGGCAGTACGCAGCGCAAAGGCGTGACGCCGGATATCATGATGCCGACAGGTACCGAAGAGACGGAAACGGGCGAGAAGTTTGAAGATAACGCGCTGCCGTGGGATAGCATTGATGCCGCGACATTCGTGAAATCAGGTGATATGAAACAGTTCGGACCGGAACTGCTGAAAAATCACAACGATCGCATCGGGAAGGATCCGGAATTCCAGTACATCATGAAGGACATCGCGCGTTTCAACGCTTTAAAAGCGAAACGGAACATTGTGTCTCTGAACTACGCCCAGCGTGAGAAAGAGAACAATGAAGATGACGCGACACGTCTGGCGCGTATCAACGATCGCTTCAAACGTGAAGGCAAGCCTCTGCTCAAAAAACTGGACGATCTGCCTAAGGATTACCAGGAGCCCGATCCGTATCTGGACGAGACGGTGCATATCGCGCTTGATCTCGCGAAGCTGGAAAAAGAGAAACCCGCCCTGCAACCTGCTCCGACAAAATAATCCCCCAACAGGCACAAGAAATTGTGCCTGTTTCTTTATGTACCTCCTCCTTCCGTCAGGCAGATTTCCAATTGTGTAAAGTTGTGTCTTTCTGGTGACTTACGCCGTCTGGATGCTTGAAAATAGCCGTAATACCCATACGATGTGGGTAATCGCATAGTGCGTTTTGTTAAACTGAGGTTAAAAGAATATTATGATGCGAATCGCGCTCTTCCTGCTCACCAACCTGGCGGTGATGGTGGTATTCGGGCTGGTGCTAAGCCTGACGGGAATTCAGTCGAGCAGCGTTCAAGGTCTGTTGATTATGGCGCTGCTGTTTGGTTTCGGTGGCTCTTTCATTTCACTGCTGATGTCCAGGTGGATGGCACTGAAATCCGTGGGCGGTGAAGTTATTGAGCAACCGCGTAACGATATGGAGCAGTGGCTGATGAGCACGGTTGCTCAGCAGTCAAAGCAGGCGGGCATTGCCATGCCGCAGGTAGCCATCTACCACGCGCCGGATATTAACGCGTTTGCTACCGGTGCGCGTCGTGACGCGTCCCTGGTGGCCGTCAGTACCGGCCTGCTGCAAAACATGAGCCGTGACGAAGCGGAAGCGGTTATTGCTCACGAGATCAGCCATATCGCCAATGGCGATATGGTCACCATGACCCTGATCCAGGGCGTGGTGAACACCTTCGTTATCTTTATTTCTCGTATTCTGGCACAGATTGCTGCCGGGTTTATGGGTGGCAACCGTGATGAGGGTGAAGAGAGCAACGGCAACCCGCTGATCTATTTTGCTGTTTCAATGGTGCTGGAGCTGGTGTTCGGTATCCTGGCAAGCATCATTACCATGTGGTTCTCCCGTCATCGTGAGTTCCACGCGGATGCCGGTTCCGCGAAACTGGTGGGTCGTGAAAAGATGATTGCTGCGCTGCAACGTCTGAAAACCAGCTACGAGCCGCAGGAAGCAAACAGCATGATGGCCTTCTGCATCAACGGCAAATCAAAGTCGCTGAGCGAGCTGTTTATGTCTCACCCGCCGCTGGATAAACGTATTGAAGCGCTGCGTAGCGGCGAATACCTGAAGTAACGTAATCGGGTTGAAAAGAACCGGGCTGGAGCCATTCTCCGCCCGGTTTTTTTATGCCTGCGCCTTTGGCTGGGTGACGCGAAGGCCGCTAATGACAGCCGCGAGGGTCGCCAGGGTCCCTGCGGTAATCAGCGCAACGTGTGTCGCATTCTGCCCGGCAAGGTTAAACATCAACGCCACCAGTGCGGCCCCGGTGCTTTGCCCCAACAGTCTTGCCGTGCCCAGCATCCCGCTGGCGCCACCGCTGCGATGACGTGGGGCAGAGGTGATAATCGTGTGGTTATTAGGGGACTGGAACAGACCAAAACCGGCCCCGCACAGGATCATGCGCCAGATAATATCCAGATCCCCCGGCGAGGAGGGCAGGAGCGCCAGCGCAAACAGTCCCACCGCCATGACAACCAGCCCAATCGCCCCCAGAAGCCCGGCATGGACGCGCTCAATAAGGTAACCGGCCAGCGGGGCCATCACCATGGTTGCCAGAGGCCAGGGCGTGAGCAGCAAGCCTGTCTCCACTTCTGAACGGCCAATCACGCTCTGCAAAAAGAACGGCAGCGCAACCAGCGCCAGCATCTGGGCGCAGAACGAGCAAATGGAGGTACAAATGGATAGCGAAAACAGCGGAATACGCAGCAAATCCACCGGCAGTAGCGGCACGGGCAGCGCCAGCTGACGTCGTACAAAGAAAAAGCCGATGATAAGCATGGCAACGATTTCTGCGGCAATGAGCGACAGAGACTGTCCCTGCGCAAATCCGCTCAGCGCGGTAATCAGCAGGCCAAAAGTCAGCGCGTTCATCACGGCGCTGGGCAGATCGAAACGTGGCATGGTGCTTTTCGGACCATTTTCCGGAAGATAGCGCAGGGCGAAGAAGATCGCCACAATGCCCAGCGGCACGTTAATGGCAAACAGCCACTGCCACGAGGCAACGGACAGGATGGCGGCGGCAATCGTTGGCCCGGCGGCGGACGACACGGCCACAATAAAGGAGTTAATGCCCATGCCGCGCCCCAGGTGGCGGTGAGGATAAATAAGCCGTATCAGGGCCGTGTTCACGCTCATTAGCGCCGCGCCGCCAAAGCCCTGCGCGATTCGCGCCAGCGTAAGGGTGTGCAGTGAATCTGAAAGGGCACAGAAGAGCGAGGTGAGGGTAAAGACCACCAGCCCGCACTGGTAAACCCGGCGATAACCAAACATATCGCCCAGGAAAGAGAGTGACAGAAGGGAAATCACAATCGCTATCTGGTACGCGTTCACAATCCAGATGGAGCTTGCCGGCGAAGCATTAAGGTCTTTGGCAATGGTCGGAAGAGCCACGTTGGCAATCGCACCGTCAAGGACAGCCATCGAAATACCGATGACAATAGTGGCAATTGCCCCGTACCGCTGCGGTAAGGGCAGGCCATCAGAAACGTTTTTTTGCATGGGAAAAGAATGACTCAGCGTGAAATTATTTTCAGAGTAACTATTTTAGCATCGTTATTTCGGTTTTATGTCGCAGATTTGTAACGAAGTAAACCCAGATAGATTGCAGCACGCATCACACGAATTTATAATAAAAACCGGTTCTGATTTTTATAAAACACTCTCCATGAGGTGATAAATGGCAATCGCAGATTTGGATAAGCAGCCAGATTCTGTTTCTTCCGTGCTGAAGGTGTTTGGCATCTTGCAGGCGCTCGGAGAAGAGCGTGAAATTGGTATTACAGAGTTGTCGCAGCGTGTGATGATGTCGAAAAGCACCGTTTATCGCTTTTTGCAGACGATGAAATCATTGGGTTATGTCGCGCAGGAAGGAGAATCAGAAAAATATTCTCTGACCCTGAAACTGTTTGAACTGGGCGCCCGTGCCTTGCAGAACGTGGATCTGATCCGCAGCGCTGACATTCAGATGCGTGAACTTTCACGACTGACGAAAGAGACAATTCACCTCGGTGCGCTGGATGAAGACAGCATTGTTTACATCCACAAAATTGACTCCATGTACAACCTGCGCATGTATTCACGCATTGGTCGTCGTAACCCGCTGTACAGCACCGCAATTGGTAAAGTACTGCTGGCCTGGCGCGATCGCGAAGAGGTGAAGCAAATCCTTGACGGGGTGGAGTACAAACGCAGCACCGACCGCACGATTACCAGTACGGAAGAACTGCTGAGCGTGCTGGATAAAGTGCGTGAGCAGGGTTACGGGGAAGATAACGAAGAGCAGGAAGAGGGGCTGCGTTGCATCGGTGTGCCGGTGTTTGACCGCTTCGGCGTTGTCATTGCGGGCCTGAGCATTTCGTTCCCAACGCTGCGTTTCTCTGAAGAGCGTCTTCATGAATATGTGGCGATTCTGCATACCGCAGCGCGCAAAATTTCAGAGCAGATGGGCTATAACGATTATCCGTTCTGATCGACGCCACCAATAAAAACGCCGCACTTTTGCGGCGTTTCTGTAAGCGAAGTTCAGCGCTGATTAACCGTTATCAACTACAACAGATGATTTACGCAGCACAGGACAGTTGGTTAACCCGATGATCCCGCTGTCGGAATGGATGTACTGAGCCGTGCTTATCCCCTGGGCGGTAAGATATTTACACTGGATACCCAGACCCGCGGCATTTTCTTTGCTCCCCATTAATACGCCGTACCCACTTAATAACAGGCCGATCCAGACAATGGCCAGTACAATTACTGTACGAATAAGTAAACGCATCGTTGCCTCTTTTTTCTTTGTTGTCATAGAGTAAGCGTAACGGCTTTACGCAGTGAAACAAGTGCATGATTCCGAAAAGCGTCTGTTGAAGGTACAGTTAGCCCCTGTTTAAGATAACCGTGATAACCTGGCTGTATCAGGTCATAAGACGGAGTGTGGAGTGAAAAAAATACGCTGGGTAATTCTGATTATAGTGTTGATAGCATGCGTGGTGCTGTGGACGCAGACTATCAATGTGATGTGCGATCAGGATGTACAGTTCTTTAGCGGCATTTGTTCAATCAATAAGTTTATCCCCTGGTAGAGACCATTTTTACGCTGAGTGATGTCCTTACGCGGCGGCAGTGGTAAAATAGCGGTTTTTACTGAGGTGGTGAAATGGGTGAGTTACTGAATTCGGGGCTGCTGAGCATTGCATCCCTGGTAATGTCTTTGGTGGTGCTGGTCGTTGGGCTGGTGCTGTGGTTTTTCGTTAACCGCGCCAGCTCCCGCACAAACGAACAGATTGAGCTGCTGGAAGCATTGCTCGATCAGCAGAAACGGCAGACTGCGCTGCTGCGTCGTTTGTGCGAAGCCAACGAGCCGGAGGAGAAAGCGGTACCGAAGGACGCTGTTGCTCAACAACAAGACGAGGAAGACTTCATTCGCCTGGTAGCTGAACGATAGTTTGCCCGGAGCGGGGAGGTGGCCTGACGTACGGCGTAAATCCCCTCCCTTATCAAATGCATCCCACAACATCCCTGCATTTAATTAAGCAGCAGTTAACTCATGTTTTAGCACACTGAAAACTGGCGAATATTTATCCTTATTTAACAAATTCAGTTTCGTTGAATAAATAGTGTGCTTTATCTTTCCTGAAGTGTTTTATTTTTATCGAAACGTTTTGCTTGCCTTGTTTTGAGGCAGAGTCATAAAAATTTCATTATTTTGGTGCAGAATAACACTTATTAAATGGTGGTTTTTAATACAGTTAGCAAAATGTAATTAACATCGTATATTCCCTGACACATGTTGGTGCGTTGCAATGTTTTCAGCATAACTTTTCACAAAATGTTCTAACTCAGTCATTCCTATAAAGAAATTCTGGGATTGGGATGGACGCTTTGAAATGATTGAGCTATGTTTAAAAAGTCTTTGATTACAGGGCGCGTCAACGCACCCTGCGGGCAGTGAGGTCAGGTGGCGCTTCATTTGACAATTCGCATAACTGTGCAGATTGTTATGGAGTAACGTCTGAATTTGTGCGGCGGATCGAGACACGTTTAAAAATGGCTTGCCATATTAAACGTTGTGTGTGATAACACGTTTTGGGTCAAACGAGGTACAGTTCTGTTTATGTGTGGCATTTTCAGTAAAGAAGTCCTGAGTAAACACGTTGTCGTTGAATACCGCTTCTCTGCCGAACCTTATATTAGTGCCTCAAGCAGTAATGTCTCAGTTTTATCTATGTCAAAGCCCGCGGGCTAAGAAAACACTCTAAGGAATTTTGCAAATGGCAAAGATTAAAGGTCAAGTTAAGTGGTTCAACGAGTCTAAAGGTTTTGGTTTCATTACTCCTGCTGACGGTAGCAAAGACGTGTTCGTACACTTCTCTGCAATCCAGGGTAACGGCTTCAAAACTCTGGCTGAAGGCCAGAACGTTGAGTTCGAAATTCAGGATGGCCAGAAAGGCCCAGCTGCGGTTAACGTAACTGCTATCTGATCGAATCACTGCTGACTGAAGCGCTCAGCGCTTCGATCTCAGACATAAGCCTCGCCGATGCGGGGCTTTTTTATTCGCTTATTTTTCAAAATATTACGTAATCCTCCTCTGTTATTATCTTGTTGCAAACCCGCGAGATTATTAGCATTGTTTTCCCGCCTTATTATCCGCTTTTCCCGTTAAATCAGGGCGTTGATTAACAGCCCTGGGGTTAAGGTGAAAAAAAAGACAATAACCACCACCGGAAATTTTACTCCGGCACGTTTTGCACTTCTGTGTCTCGCCATCTTTTGTAGCCTTGCGTTTCTGCTGGGCCGCGTAGCGTGGCTACAAATTATCAAACCGGATAATCTGGTGAAGCAGGAGGATATGCGCTCCCTGCGCGAAGTGGCGATAGACGCCCCGCGTGGGATGATTGTTGACCGTGAAGGGCGACCCCTTGCGGTGAGCGTACCCGTCCAGGCCGTCTGGGCCGATCCCAAAACAGTGCTGGAAAAAGGGGGGATCGGTTTTGACTCGCGCTGGCAGGCCCTGGCAAATGCCTTACACCTTTCTCTGAGCACGCTCGCATCGCGAATTAACAGTAACCCGCACGGGCGATTTATTTACCTGGCCCGTCAGGTTGATCCCGCCCAGGCAAAGTGGATCGATAAGCTGCGTCTCCCCGGCATCAACCTTCGCGATGAGTCCCGCCGCTTTTATCCTGCCGGGCACGTGGCGGCGAACCTGATTGGCTTCACCAATATTGATGGTCAGGGCATTGAGGGCGTCGAGAAAAGCTTTAACACGCAGCTTACCGGGAAGGCAGGCGTGCGGCTGGTCAGGAAAGATCGCTACGGACATGTGGTGGAGAACCTTACGGAGGTTGCTCCCGTACCTGCACATAATATTCAGCTTAGTATCGATGAACGCCTGCAAACTATCACCGAAGACGCGCTGGATAATGCCGTGGCGTGGAACAAAGCCGAGTCAGGCGCGTCGGTGCTGATTAATATCCGGACGGGCGAAATTCTGGCGATGGCGAGCTTCCCCGACTTTAATCCCAACAACCGGGAAGGGGCAACGCTGGATGATTTTCGCAATCGCGCGATCAGCGACACCTTTGAACCTGGCTCGACCGTTAAGCCTCTGGTGCTGATGACGGCGCTACAGCAGGGGCTGGTACAGCCTGACAGCGTGATAGACACGCATCCCTACACCATTGATGGTCATCGTATTCGTGATGTGGGCTACTACCCCGAGCTGACGATGACCGGGATTTTGCAAAAATCCAGCGACACAGGCGTATCCCGTCTTTCGCTGGCGATGCCCGTGCAACGGTTACTGGATACCTATAAAAACTTTGGTTTTGGCGAGAGTACCGGGCTTGGTTTAACGGGAGAAAGCGCAGGTTTACTGCCGCAGCGAAAATTCTGGAGTCAGTTAGATCGGGCGACCTTTGCCTTTGGGTATGGCCTGATGGTAACCCCCCTCCAGCTGGCGCATGTGTATGCCACCATCGGCAGCTACGGCATTGAACGGCCTCTGTCCATCACCCGTATTGACCCGCCGGTGATTGGCAAGCGGGTGATGCCCGAGGAAATTGTTCACGAGGTGGAACATATGATGGAGAGCGTTGCGTTACCCGGCGGTGGCGGGGTCAAAGCGGCGGTGCGTAACTATCGCGTGGCGATAAAAACCGGGACGGCCAAAAAAATCGATGAACATGGTAAGTATGTGGATAAATACGTCGCCTATACCGCAGGCGTTGCGCCTGCCAGCGATCCCCGTTTCGCGCTGGTGGTGGTGATCAACGATCCGCAAAACGGTGCCTACTATGGCGGGGCCGTTTCTGCGCCCGTGTTCAGCGAAATTATGGGTAACGTCCTGCGCCTGGAAAACGTGAAGCCAGACGGGCTGCCGGCAGATTCTGACCATCTGATCGTGATGCGTCACCCAGCCGTTTATAACCCTGGCGAATAGCGGTACACTTCGCCTTTTGGTTTACGCTTGGAGCTGTCATGTCTTTCAGTTGTCCCCTTTGCCACGCGCCGCTGACGCGCGCGGAGAAAACGTTTATCTGTCCACAGGGACATCAGTTTGACCGGGCGAAAGAGGGCTATGTAAATCTTCTGCCGGTACAACACAAGCGCTCCCGGGACCCGGGTGACAGCGCGGAGATGATGCAGGCGCGCCGGGCGTTTCTCGATGCCGGGCACTATCAACCGCTCAGGGATGCCGTTGTCGCCTTACTCCGTCAATATCTGACAGAAGGCGCATCCGCCATGCTGGATATCGGCTGCGGCGAAGGTTACTACACCGCCACGTTTGCTGACGTGGCGGCTGAGAAGGGTGCCGAAACTTTCGGGCTGGACGTGTCGAAAGTGGCTATCCGTGCGGCAGCCAAACGCTACTCAGCGGTAACGTTCTGCGTGGCCTCCAGCCACCGCCTGCCGTTTGAGGAAGCGAGTATGGACGCCGTGGTGCGTATCTATGCGCCGTGCAAGGCAGAGGAGCTGGCGCGCGTCGTTAAGCCTGGCGGCTGGGTTATCACCGTCACGCCAGGGCCGCGTCATCTGCTGGAGCTAAAAGGGCTGATCTATGATGAAGTTCACCTGCATGCGCCGCACTCTGAACAGCTGGCGGGCTTTGCGTTAAAGCAGGCGCAGTCGGTAGCGTATGAAATGACGTTGCAGGGAAGTGAAGCAGTGGCGTTACTGCAAATGACGCCGTTTGCGTGGCGGGCAAAACCAGAGGTGTGGGAAACGCTGGCAGCGCAGACAGAATTTCGCTGCCAGACGGATTTCAGCATCCATTGCTGGCAGCGCGAAGGTTAACCCGCGAAGTGTGCCCAAAGGATTTGGGCACCAATCCCGATCAACACGATACCGCCCAGAATTTCGGCTCGTTTGCCTAACAGCGGGCCAATGAACCGACCCACCATCATCCCCAGCGTTGACATGATCAGCGTGGCGCAGCCAATCGCCAGCGCGGTGGCGATAATATTGACCTGCAAAAACGCCAGACCGACACCCACGGCCATTGCATCCAGGCTGGTTGCGATGGCGGTTGTCACCAGAAGCCAGAAGCCGTGGCGTTGCAGCGGCGCATCATCTTCATCGCCGTTACCACGAAAGCCTTCAATCACCATGCGTCCGCCGAGGAACACCAGCAGCACGAAAGCAATCCAGTGATTCCACTCCAGCACGAACTGGCTGGCGAGCATCCCCAGACCCCAGCCGATAAGCGGCGTCAGCGTTTCGATAGCACCAAAGATGAGACCGGTACGCAGTGCGTCGGAAAATTTAGGTTTATGGAGGGTGGCACCTTTACCAATAGAGGCGGCAAATGCGTCCATGGACATGCCAAAAGCCAGAAGGATCGTAGCGGAGATATTCATAAGAGCGTCCAGACCGGGGATATCCATATGACACATCACTGCCCCCAGTAAACAGCAGTTGATGTATCTATGGTCTCGCCTGATTGCTTTTGGCACAGTAAGTGTGCTGAAAACGATCCGTACGCGCCACGTTTTTCAACGAGTATGTTGACACGTACATTTCCCGCAGGCAGGAAATCGGCTACTCCCCAACGACGGGCGCAACCTTAACATATTTTGAGAATATAAAACAACAACGAAGATGGCTTTATATAGCCACTATGTTGATAACGATTTTCATTTAGATTTATGCGTGAAAATGTCGTTAACAAATATAAGGCAATTAACAGAGGAGATATAGCACCGGCTATATTGCTGGTTTAAGAATAATGCAATATATAGCCGATGCTATAATATTAACTCATTGAGTTTTAACGAGTAATTTGTATATCTTTTCCAGGTCATCAATATTTTTGACCCGGATGAGCAGGCGGCGTTGTTCTAATTGCATCACCAGAACCCCGTCTTCGGATAAATTCATCTCTTTAATACGGTTATATTCTATCCAGACATTGGCGAAGAAGAATCCGTGTTTTTTAAAAATGAGTTTTGGCGAGCGGATCCAGAACAGGTAAATCGCCATTAATGCCAGCGCACATAATAACCATGTGGTTAATATTGCGCCGTGGCTGGTCACATTATTGTAAATCAGGATGACTACCAGACCGGCGAAGATAAACGCATCAATGCGTCCACGGCGTAAGAGGGGAAGGGTCAGCAGCGTCTCGCCGTGGCGGCGAGGCATAATGAACTCGTCATAGATCGCGTAAGCCATAAGGGCAACAATAAATAAAACCAGTACGGTGTCCGTGACAGTCATTCATCCTCCAGATAAAAAGACCGGGGGCAAGCCCCCGGTCGGTAACGCATTTTATTACAGACCCAGCAGGCCGACGGCGTAGCCCGCGATACCGATGACGAAGAAGCCAACGATGATCCACAGCGGGTTCACTTTCTTACGCAGCAGCCACATACAGGCGAAGGTTAACAGCAGCGGTACCAGGCCCGGCATCAGCTGGTCCAGAATCGTCTGCACGGTGGTAACGCGCGTCTGACCATCCTGACCAGTGATCGTCGATACCACCAGCGGGATGTTCACGTGCGTCCACTTGTTAACCAGCGCCCCCATTACAAACAGGCCGAGGATTGACGCCCCCTCAGTCAGTTTTTGCAGGAAGCCGCCGCCCATATCCTTAACGATATCCACCCCTTTACGATAACCGTACGCCACGCCGTAGTAACGGGTCAGCAGACGCACCGCGTTGAACAGGATGAAGAACAGCAGAGGACCGAGCAGGCTGCCGCTCATGGCGATCCCGGCGCCCAGCGCCGCAAAGACCGGCCGCACGGTACCCCAGAAGATCGGGTCGCCCACGCCTGCCAGCGGCCCCATCAGACCAACTTTGATACCGTTGATGGCACCATCGTCGATCTCAGCCCCGTTCGCACGCTGCTCTTCCATTGCCAGCGTCACGCCCAGAACCGGCGCCGCAACATAAGGATGGGTGTTGAAGAATTCCAGGTGACGCTTAATTGCCTGACGGCGTGCTTCGTTGTTTTCCGGATACAGGCGTTTGATGGCCGGCACCATGGAGAAGCAGAAGCCGAGCGCCTGCATACGTTCGAAGTTCCATGAACCCTGAAACAGGTTAGAACGGATGAACACGCCACGAATATCACCCGGAGTGAGTTTTTTCTCAGTGGTAGTTTTTGTCATATCAACCATTTCGCTCACCTGTTAGTCCAGTTCGTTATCGAGATCGTTGTTACCAGCAGCCTGCGCAGGGGCACCCGCGACACGGTTGTATTTCGGGCTGAGCTGGATATAAAGAATCGCCATCACCGCACCAATCACACCCAGCGCAACCAGGTTGAAGTTGGTGAACGCAGCGGTAACGAAGCCAAGGTAGAAGAATGGCATCAGGTAGCCCGCGCGCATCATGTTGATGACCATCGCATAACCGACCACCACGATCATACCCCCGGCGATATTCAGACCGCTGGTAACCACTTCAGGGATCGCATTCAGCATGCCCTGAACTTCGCTGGTACCGACAGAAATCGCCACGATAACCGCAGGGATTGCGATACGCATCGCTTGCAGGAACAGGGAAGAAACGTGGATCCAGGAGAGCGCGGTGAGGTTGCCGTTTTCGGCCGCCTTATCCGCCGCGTGCTGGAAGGCAACGGTAATAGTACGGACGATAATGGTCAGCACCTGACCCGCTGCGGCCAGCGGGATGGCCAGCGCGATACCGGCACCAATACTCTGATGACCAGCGATAACCAGAACGGTTGAAATAATGGACGCCAGCGCGGCATCTGGCGCAACTGCCGCACCGATGTTCATCCAGCCGAGGGCGATCATTTCCAAAGTACCACCGATGATGATACCGGTTTTCATGTCACCGAGAACGGCGCCAATCAACGTACAGGCCACCAGAGGGCGGTGGAACTGAAATTCATCAAGTACGGACTCCATACCCGCAATACATGCGACGATGAACACCAGCACAATCTGAAGAGTAGTAATCTCCATTGCACTTCTCCTATTACATAAGCTCTATATGAAAAACCGGCCCGGGCTTATTTCCCCACTTTGCCGATCAAATCCATCATTTTCAGTTTCTGGTCCGTGGAAACCTTACGGGCTTCCAGTTCGATACCGCGTGCATTCAGTTTGTTGAAGGCCTCGATATCTTTCGCATCCACTGAAATCGCGTTGTTGACCTGCGTTTTGCCCTGACGGAATGCCATACCGCCAATGTTAACGGAGGTGATTTTCACGCCGCCTTCAACAATGCGTTCGACGTCTGTCGGGTTGGTGAAGAGAAGCATCACGCGCTCACCCGCATATTTCGGGTTGTTGTAAACGCGGATCATTTTGGCGACATCCACGACGTGCGCGGTGACGCCCGGCGGTGCAACCTGGGTAAGAAGGGTTTTACGGACAGTGTCGGCGGCCACTTCATCACTGACCACGATGATGCGTTGTACGTTGGTCTCTTTGGTCCAGCGTGTTGCCACCTGGCCGTGGATCAGACGGTCATCAATACGCGCAAGGCCGATAACCATATAATCGTTCGGACCCATTGGCTTCGCCGGTGCTGCCGCCCTTGGTGCAGCAGGGGCAGGTGCCGGTTTTTCAACCGGCTGCGCTTTCAGCGCCTTCACGCCTTCGCGACCGGTTTCCACCGCCAGTGCCACCAGTTCATCAAAACCTGGGTTGTCGTCACGCGCCATGAAGGTTTCCACCAACATCGGGATATTCACCCCGGCGACGACTTCATAATGCTCTTTATCGACGACAATGCGGCTGGCAGCGTTGAACGGGCTGCCGCCCCATGTATCCACGAGAAACAGCACGCCTTTGCTGGTATCCAGCTTCTCAAGCTGAGCAGTGTATTTTTCAATCAGCGTCTCGGCATTTTCACCGGGAACGAAATCGATCCAGCCGACGTTTTCCTGCTCGCCCAACAGCATTTCTGCCGTTTTGAGTAACTGCTCCGCAGCCCAACCATGTGTGCCTATGACAATAGCAATGGTCACTTGCTACCTCCTTTTATTATCATGTATACGTCTGCCAGGCAGGCGTACTGAGAATCGTATTGGCGAACCGAATCGATTCAGATAAGGGTTAGAGTTCAAAAAACTAAGACTTCCGCGAATTATTTTAGATAGTGAAAAAATAATTTATGTGATGAAGATCCGTAATTTAGCTACGCCTTACAGATTTTTCTTTAAGTTAATCCGCGTGTGTTACAGAAGTTTGCAAAGGAACGTAAATCTTTGCTAAAAACCAATTGTCTCTGATATGTTTAGCGTCCGTTTAATTATTCAGGAGTATAGGGCTACAGCCCACTATATGGACCGTCACCGACGTCAGTCATCTTCCAGGCCATTCCGCGCCTTATTCATCGGCGATCTTCGCCACGCATCGACTCTCATTCCCTTTGAAATGCCCGAAATTAGCGGGGCACCGTTTTGTCATTCCTTTAGCAGGAGCGTGTCATGGAATTCTTAATGGACCCGTCAATCTGGGTAGGCTTGCTTACGCTGGTCGTGCTGGAGATCGTTCTCGGTATTGATAACCTGGTGTTTATCGCCATCCTCGCGGATAAGCTGCCGCCGAAACAGCGTGATAAAGCCCGTCTGATCGGCCTCTCGCTGGCGCTGATCATGCGTCTGGGCTTGCTGTCTGTGATCTCGTGGATGGTTACCCTGACGAAGCCGCTGTTCACCGTCATGGATTTCACCTTCTCCGGCCGCGATTTAATCATGCTGGTGGGGGGACTGTTCCTGCTGTTCAAAGCCACAACAGAGCTGCATGAACGGCTGGAGAACCGGCAGCACGATGATGGTCACGGTAAGGGTTACGCCAGCTTCTGGGTGGTTGTTCTCCAGATTGTGGTGCTTGATGCGGTCTTCTCACTGGATGCGGTGATTACGGCGGTCGGCATGGTGAATCATCTGCCGGTGATGATGGCGGCGGTGGTGATTGCGATGGCGGTAATGCTGCTGGCGTCGAAACCGCTGACGCGTTTCGTCAACCAGCATCCGACGGTCGTTGTGCTGTGTCTGAGCTTCCTGCTGATGATTGGTCTGAGCCTGGTGGCAGAAGGGTTTGGCTTCCATATTCCGAAAGGCTACCTGTACGCCGCGATTGGCTTCTCGATTCTGATCGAGCTGTTTAACCAGATTGCGCGCCGTAACTTTATTAAGCAGCAGTCGAATCAGCCGCTGCGAGCCCGTACCGCAGATGCGATTCTGCGACTGATGGGCGGACGTCGTCAGGTCAACGTGCAGGCTGATAACGAGAACCGTAACCCGGTTCCGGTGCCGGAAGGCGCGTTTGTGGAAGAAGAACGCTACATGATCAACGGCGTGCTTTCGCTGGCTTCCCGCTCCCTGCGCGGCATTATGACGCCGCGCGGTGAGATCAGCTGGGTGGACGCCAACCTGAGCGTCGACGAAATTCGTCAGCAGCTGCTCTCCTCGCCGCACAGCCTGTTCCCGGTCTGCCGGGGTGAGCTGGATGAGATTATCGGTGTGGTACGCGCGAAAGAGATGCTGGTGGCGCTGGAAGAGGGCGTTAACGTCGAGGCCGTAGCGGCCGCGTCGCCCGCCATCGTGGTACCGGAGACGCTGGATCCGATCAACCTGCTGGGCGTATTGCGTCGTGCCCGCGGGAGCTTTGTTATCGTCACCAATGAATTTGGTGTGGTACAGGGCCTGGTGACGCCGCTGGACGTGCTGGAAGCCATTGCCGGTGAATTCCCTGATGCGGATGAAACCCCGGAAATCGTTGCCGACGGTGACGGCTGGCTGGTGAAAGGCACCACCGACCTGCACGCGCTCTCGCACACGCTGGGCGTCGAAAACGTGGTCAATGATGATGAAGACATTGCCACCGTCGCGGGGCTGGTGATTGCCGTTAACGGGCAGATCCCGCGTATTGGTGATGTGCTGGAGCTGCCGCCGCTGCAAATTACCATCGTCGAAGCCAACGACTATCGCGTTGATATGGTGCGTATTGTTAAAGAGCACTCTGCACACGACGAAGAAGAGTAACGCTATCTAGCGTAACGGCAGTAAGGGCACGATGTGTCCGTTGTGACGGGCTGGCGGAGAGTGACTTTCCGCCAGCCATTTCGGAAACTCGCGCAGCGGCATTGGCCGCGCATACAAGTACCCCTGCAAAATATGTACGCTGTGACGGCGCAGGTAGCGTGACTGCTCCTCGGTTTCCACCCCTTCCGCAACCAGTTCAATATTCAGCCGCTGACCCAGCGCAATAATAATATCCGTTACCGTTGAGTTCACGGCGTCGGTGCCGATCGCGGTGGTGAAGGATTTATCAATTTTCAGCACATCCGGATGCAGTTTTTCTAGCCATGAAAGTGAGCTGTTGCCGGTACCAAAATCATCAATCGCAAGTTTCACCCCTTTGCGGTGCAGCTCCCGCACGATGCGGTAATCCACATCCAGCAACGCATCGCGTTCGGTTAACTCCACGATCAACTGTTGAACAGGGCTGGCGTTAAACCAGATGCGGTTGAGATCCTGGATCAGCGCAGCGCGGCGAAAATGGCTGGCGGCCACGTTAATGCCGATATGGAAATCGCGCGAGGCCGGGAAATAGCCTATCTGCCGCACCGTTTCGCTGATGACGTAGCGGGTAAGCGGAACAATCAGGTTATGTTCTTCGGCCAGAGGGATAAAGACATCGGGCGAAATCCATCCCTGACGCGGGTTGTTCCAGCGCAGGAGGATCTCGACGCCGACGCATTCCCGGGTGCGGGCATTCACCAGCGGCTGGCAGAAGAGCTCAAACTCCCTGGCCGCAATTCCCATATTAATTTCCCAGGTGAAACTGATGCGCCGCGCGGTGGCGAGCCAGGCGATATAGCCCATCAGTAAGCTGAGCATCAACGCCAGCGGCAGCTGGGTGGGCAGATTTTTCAACGCCATTTCGCCAGGCCCGGGGCCGCTCACCGTGACGCTGAAAGGGTAATGTTGTGACGATTGTTCCAGCAGGGAGGCGTTGTCATCGAAGGTCGGCGTAGTCGTCACCTGTTGCCCGTCGCGGAGGAAGTTATCTCCTACTCTCAGGACAACGTCGGTGATCTGCGGCCGCTGCGGCTCAAGAATCATTTTAGTGATGAGATCGATATTCACCACCTCCATCACCCCGTCGTTGCCGTCGCTCGCGAGGGGAGACCACTGAATCAGTACCGGGCTGCCTTTTACCAGCCACCGATCGGTCAGCAGCAACAGCCTGGATTCACTGACCGGCAGCTCCGGCACAAACTCACTGACGGGCACATTACGGCTGCCAAAGACGCTTGAGCAATACAGTATTCCGTCTTGAATGAGGGCGATGGAGCGTACGGTCTGGAGGATCGCCGCCTGTTTTCGCAGGATCAGATTTGCTTCGGAACAGGGTATGCCAACCAGTGAAAGTAGCGTTTCCCGCTGGGCTTCTAACGAAAGAAGCACCTTATCAAGCGCATGCACGGTGTGGTGGGTAAAGTCGTGGATCCGATCCTGATTTATGTTGCGCTGTGAAATAAAGCGAATACCCAGCGTCAGGACGAGCGTAACGAGCGCAACCGCGACACAGACGATAACGCGTTTTCGGCGATAGTCTTTAATGATCGTTTGTGCAGTTTGCATGAACGGTCGCCTGTTAAGCACCGGCCGGAAAAGCCAGACGCAACAGTGACAGTGTAGTGGGGAATACGTGAAGCGACGAGACGAGAGGGGAAAATTCGCCCATCCGTTGCAGATGGGCGAAAGGAAGGCTTAGTCGCACTGCACCTTAATGGCCAGACCGCCGCGCGAGGTCTCACGGTACTTCGCGTTCATGTCCTTGCCGGTTTCGTACATAGTTTCAATAACCTTATCCAGCGACACGCGTGGCTCGCTGGTACGGCGCATCGCCATACGCGAGGCGTTGATCGCTTTGACGGAGGCGATGGCGTTACGCTCAATGCACGGCACCTGCACCTGGCCGGCAACCGGGTCACAGGTCAGACCAAGGTTGTGCTCCATGCCGATTTCCGCCGCTACGCACACCTGCTCAGGGCTGGCGCCCAGCAGCTCCGCCAGGCCAGCCGCCGCCATGGAGCAGGCTACGCCCACTTCACCCTGACAGCCCACTTCAGCACCGGAGATAGACGCATTCATCTTGTACAGCGTGCCGATAGCACCTGCCGCGAGGAAATAACGGATATAGATGTCCGGCGTCACGGGCTCAATAAAGTGATCGTAATAGGCCAGCACCGCCGGAACGATACCGCACGCGCCGTTGGTCGGAGCCGTCACCACGCGACCACCCGCTGCGTTCTCTTCGTTAACCGCGAGGGCAAACATGTTCACCCAGTCGACCACGTTCATTGGGTCATTGGAGAACTTGTCGGTAGTGACCAGCATGCGGCGCAGCGCAGAGGCACGACGCGGTACGCGCAGTGGCCCAGGCAGAACACCCTCGGTGTTCATCCCGCGGTCAATACAGGCGCGCATGGTTTGCCACACGTTAGCAAAATAGTCTTCGATCTCTTTCTTGCTGTGCAGCGCCAGTTCGTTCTGCATCACCATGCCTGACAGGGACAGACCGGTCTCTTTGCAGTAGCCCAGCATCTCGGTGGCCGATTTAAACGGATAGGGCACATTGACGTCGCCCGCGCTCTCTTTACCAAAGTGTTCTTCGTCAACGATAAAGCCGCCGCCGATGGAGTAGTAAGTTTTGCTGTAGATCTCTTTTTCGCCACTCCAGGCGTGGATGGTCATGCCGTTTTCATGCAGCGGCAGGTTGTCGCTACGAAAACGCATCCCGTCATCCTGCGGGAAGTCCACTTCGTGCTGGCCGTTAGCCAGCAGCAAACGACCGCGCGTTTCCACGTCGCGGATAAATGCCGGAATGGCATCAATATCAACTGTGTCCGGCATATTGCCCGCCAGACCCATAATAATGGCGATATCGGTGTGGTGGCCTTTACCCGTTAATGACAGTGAACCGTAAACGTCTACGGCGACACGGGTAACGCTTTCCAGTAATCCTTTTTCGACCAGATCATCGACGAACTGTTTACCGGCCTTCATCGGCCCTACAGTGTGGGAAGAAGATGGACCAATCCCCACTTTGAACATGTCGAATATACTAATCACTTTCACACTCCTGACAGGGTTACTGGGGTTCCAGTAACGATGTTATAACTGCGCATAGTGTAAGAGGGAACACCAACCTCGGCTTAACTATTCACATGAATTAAACTAATGGTTAACGATGGTTTTGCTAATAGCGCGACGCCGATCGCAAACCTGCCAGAAAAGGGTGGAATGTAAAGTATAGTCAAGGCTTCAGGCCGATTTGCAGGGCCAGCTCACGAATGATGCCTGCCGTCATGCCCCAGACAAAATAATGCTGATACCACGACAGCCAGACCCGATGATCGTGTCCGCGGCGGTGAATATCCAGCGGGTGATAGCGACCCAGACGAAGGGCCTCTTCCAGCGGCATTTCGAATACCGCTGAAACTTCATCGACGCTGGCGTGATACTGAAGATCGGGCGGAATAATGCCAACGACCGGCGTAACCTGAAAACCGGTTACGCTGTCCACTGGCGGCAGCACGCCGATCACCTCGACCGTCTCCGGGGGGATCGCCACTTCCTCATGCGCTTCGCGCAGTGCGGCGGCAATCAGGGATGCATCGGTGCTGTCCACCGCGCCGCCCGGGAACGCAACCTGACCGGCGTGTTTTCGCATATGCGGTGAGCGCTGGGTAAGCAACAGACCCGGCTGCTCACGACGCACGACCGGGATCAGCACCGCCGCCTGACGTTGATTCAGCGTGGCGCGGTTAACCTGGGGCCGCAGAAGCTGAAAGCGCGACAGAAAATCATCCAGCGTCAGGTTGTCTTTCTTCACCGTGAGTTCTCCAGTTGTTTCAGGATACGATTCACTTTATCAAAGGTTTCCTGATATTCCGCCTCCGCCTGGCTGTCGGCCACAATGCCACCGCCTGCAGAACAGTACAGGTTACCGTCGCAGGCCGTCAGGGTGCGAATAGTGATGCTGGTATCCATGGTGCCGCACAGACTCACATAGCCGATGCTGCCGCACCAGACGTTGCGGCGATGCGGTTCCAGTTCGTCGATGATCTCCATCGCCCGGACCTTCGGCGCGCCGGTAATGGAGCCGCCCGGAAACGCGGCGCGGAGCAGATCGCAGGCGGTTCGCGAGGCCGGCAGACGTGCGGTGATGGTGCTGACCAGATGATGCACCGCCGGGAATGGCTCCACGACGAACAGCTCCGGCACGCGCACGCTGCCCGGCTCGGCGACGCGGCCAATATCATTGCGCATCAGATCGACAATCATCAGGTTTTCAGCGCGATCTTTCGGCGAGGCCGCCAGCGTCTCCGCCTGCTGACGGTCGGCGTCGGCATCGGCAAGGCGCGGCAGGGTGCCCTTTATCGGGCGGGTCTGAATCATACCGTCAGCCAGGTGAATAAAACGCTCAGGCGAAAGGCTGAGGATGGCGCCGTGTTCAAGGCGTAAAAATGCGCTGAACGGGGCCTTATTGCTGGCATTGAGGCGGGTAAACGCCTGCCATTCGTCTCCCTCGTATGCCGCCTGGAAACGCTGGGCGAGGTTGACCTGATAACAGTCGCCGCTGTGAAGATACGCCTGCACGCGGGAGAATTTTTCCGCGTATTCCTCCGCGCTCATGTTCGAGCGCCAGCCGGAGGTTAGCATAAAGCGTTCCGGGGCGGCGGGCCGTTGCGCCTCAAGCCAGGCCAGACGCGCTTGCACGTCCCGGTGGCTTAGCAGAGAAACCGTCTGCTTACGGTGATCCACGATCAGCGCCCAGTCATACAGCCCCACCGCCATATCCGGCAGGGAAATATCCGCCTGCGCATGCTCGGGCAGCTTTTCGAAACGGCGACCCAGATCGTAACCAAACAGGCCCAGCGCGCCCCCCTGGAAAGGCAGATCCGGATCCGGTGTGGCAGAAAAGCCCAGAGCATGGATCTCGTTCTGGAGCCGCATCAGCGGATCGTCCGTTGGCGACAGCGCATCGGTCGTCAGCGTTTTAACCGGGTCGGCCACCAGAATGTCAAAGCGGCTGTAGGGATGATCCGCATGCCCGGAGTGCAGGAGCATCGCAAAAGGCAGGTGGCTCAGACGGGCAAACCAGAACTCGGCGGCGTCTGCACGCCAGGGCAAGGTCATAACAGTGGGGAAGCGCATGTTCATGTATGGCATACTACCGGGCAGCGTGAAATAATTAGCGCGAATAATTTAGCAGGAGTTAACGATGTTTGCAGGTTTACCTTCTCTCAGCCATGACCAACAGCAGAAAGCCGTTGAACGTATTCAGGAGCTGATGTCCCAGGGGATGAGCAGCGGACAGGCAATTTCCCAGGTCGCGGAAGAACTTCGCGCCACCCATACCGGCGAGCGGATCGTGGCGCGCTTTGAGGATGAAGATGAAGAATAACCGGCTTACACTGCCGCGATAATCTTGATCTCAACCTTATATTCCGGTTTCATCAGCGTGGCCTGTACGGTGCAGCGTACAGGCGCGTGACCCGCCACCACCCACGCATCCCAGGCTTTATTCATCGCCGCGAAATCGTCTTTATTCGCCAGAAAAATCGTCGCATCCAGAATGCGGGATTTGTCGCTGCCCTGTTTTTCCAGTACGGCGTCGATCTGCGCCAGGGTGTTGGCGGTCTGCTCGAAGGCGTCGGCGTGCAGATTGGCAGGGACGCCGGTGTAGTACAGCGTCTGGTTGTGGATCACCACATCAGACCAGCGGGCTTCGGCATCAATGCGCGTAATTGTCATAAACGTATCCTCGTTATCTTTCGTCGTCAGGCGGCAAGACTGCCATAATGTTCCGCCGTCGTCACTATTTGGGGTGGCACCGGAGAGAAGGGGCTGACATAATCCCTGTGCAAAAATACAGTGAGAGAACACCGTGGCAGACGATTTTTCCCCAGAAGGTCAGTTAGCACAGGCTATTCCCGGCTTTAAACCGCGCGAACCCCAACGTCAGATGGCGCATGCCGTCGCGCACGCCATCGACAAGGCGCAGCCGCTGGTCGTGGAGGCCGGCACCGGTACGGGGAAAACGTATGCTTACCTCGCTCCTGCGCTGCGGGCGAAAAAAAAGGTGATCATCTCTACGGGATCAAAAGCGCTCCAGGATCAGCTCTACAGCCGCGATTTACCCACGGTGGCGAAAGCGCTGAAATACAAAGGGCGTCTGGCCTTGCTGAAAGGGCGTTCTAACTACCTGTGTCTGGAGCGTCTTGAACAGCAGGCGCTGGCGGGCGGCGACCTGCCGGTACAAACCCTGAGCGATGTGATCGTCCTGCGC
The DNA here is from genome assembly GCF_014930525.1 of Enterobacter cloacae complex sp. S1. Taxonomy (NCBI): domain Bacteria; kingdom Pseudomonadati; phylum Pseudomonadota; class Gammaproteobacteria; order Enterobacterales; family Enterobacteriaceae; genus Enterobacter; species Enterobacter cloacae complex sp. S1. The sequence continues at coordinate 67,160 of NZ_JADBRE010000020.1, read as the reverse complement.
GCCTGGGCCAACCAGACGGAGGAGGGGGATATCAGCACCTGCGCGAGCGTGCCGGAAGACTCCCCGGCCTGGCCGCTGGTGACCAGCACCAATGACAACTGCCTCGGCAGCGACTGCCCGCTGTATAAGGACTGTTTTGTGGTGAAAGCGCGTAAAACCGCGATGGACGCCGACGTGGTGGTGGTGAACCATCACCTGTTTCTTGCGGATATGGTGGTCAAGGACAGTGGTTTCGGCGAGCTGATCCCGGAGGCGGAGGTGATGATCTTCGATGAAGCCCATCAGCTACCGGACATCGCCAGCCAGTATTTTGGTCAGTCGCTCTCCAGCCGTCAGCTTCAGGATCTGGCGAAAGATATTACCATTGCCTATCGCACCGAACTCAAAGATACCCAGCAGTTGCAGAAGTGCGCGGACCGCCTGGCGCAATGCGCACAGGATTTCCGCTTACAGCTTGGCGAGCCGGGCTATCGCGGCAACCTGCGCGAACTGCTCGCAGACAAAAATATCCAGCGCGCGCTGCTGCTGCTCGATGATGCCCTTGAACTCTGTTACGACGTGGCGAAGCTGTCCCTCGGACGTTCAGCGCTGCTGGACGCCGCTTTCGAGCGCGCCACGCTCTACCGTGGGCGGCTGAAGCGGCTGAAAGAGATCAACCAGCCGGGCTATAGCTACTGGTACGAATGTACCTCGCGCCACTTCACCCTGGCGCTCACGCCGCTGACCGTTGCTGATAAATTCAAAGAGGTGATGGCGCAAAAGCCCGGCACCTGGGTCTTTACCTCGGCCACGCTGTCGGTCAATGACGATCTGCACCACTTTACCGAGCGCCTCGGCATTGAGCAGGCGGAATCCCTGCTTCTGCCGAGCCCGTTCGACTATGAGAAACAGGCGCTGCTGTGCGTGCCGCGCAATCTGCCGCTGCCTAACCAGCCGGGCGCGGCGCGCCATCTGGCGGCCATGCTGAAGCCGATGATTGAGGCTAACAACGGGCGCTGCTTTATGCTCTGCACCTCACACGCCATGATGCGCGATCTGGCCGAGCAGTTCCGCGCCACCATGACGCTACCGGTGCTGTTGCAGGGGGAAACCAGTAAAGGCCAGCTGCTCCAGCAGTTTGTCAGCGCCGGTAATGCCCTGCTGGTGGCGACCAGCAGCTTCTGGGAAGGGGTGGACGTGCGCGGCGATACGCTCTCGCTGGTGATTATCGATAAGCTGCCGTTCACATCGCCGGACGATCCGCTCCTGAAGGCGCGCATGGAGGATTGCCGTCTGCGCGGGGGCGATCCGTTCGACGACGTCCAGCTGCCGGACGCGGTCATCACGCTTAAACAGGGGGTAGGGCGACTGATCCGCGACGTCACCGACCGCGGGGTGCTGGTGATCTGCGACAACCGCCTGGTGATGCGTCCCTACGGCGCGACCTTCCTCGCCAGCCTGCCGCCCGCGCCGCGCACGCGGGATATTAAACGCGCTGTCCGCTTCCTGGCGAACCCGACGGCGGAGTAATTCTTCCCGGAGTGTGTTAAGATGCGCGCCATTTTGTGACTGACCATTGCGAGAGCGCGACGACTGATGCGAATTCTGGCTATTGATACCGCGACAGAGGCCTGTTCCGTTGCCCTGTGGAACGACGGTACGACTTTTGCTCATTTCGAAGAGTGCCCACGGGAACACACCCAACGTATTCTGCCCCTGGTAAAAACCATTTTAACCGAGGGCAACACCGCCCTGACTGACCTCGACGCGCTGGCCTACGGCCGTGGTCCGGGCAGCTTTACGGGCGTACGTATCGGGATTGGCATTGCGCAGGGGCTGGCGCTGGGCGCTGACCTGCCGATGATCGGCGTCTCAACGCTTGCGACCATGGCTCAGGGCGCCTGGCGCATGACCGGCGCCACCCGCGTGCTGGCTGCAATTGATGCCCGCATGGGGGAAGTCTACTGGGCGGAGTACACCCGTGACGAAAACGGCGTCTGGCACGGCGAAGAGACGGAAGCGGTGCTTAAACCTGAAGCCGTCACCGGGCGCCTGAAACAGCTCTCCGGTGAGTGGGCGACGGTCGGAACCGGCTGGCCGGCATGGCCTGAGATGGCGAAGGACACCGGCCTTACGCTGGTGGACGGTAACATGCTCCTGCCCGCCGCAGAAGATATGTTGCCGATTGCCTGTCAGCTACTTGCCGCAGGAAAAACCGTGGCGGTTGAACATGCTGAACCGGTTTATTTACGAAACACCGTCGCGTGGAAGAAACTTCCTGGCCGCGAGTGAATCTCAGTAACAGGAACTGAGAAAAAGGAGTCGCATCATGGCGGTTCAGACTAAAGTTGTACGCTTTCTTATGGCAGGCGCGGTTGCCATAGCACTGAGCGGGTGCGTCACCGTTCCTGATGCGATCAAGGGCACCAGCCCGACGCCACAGCAGGATCTGGTACGCGTGATGAATGCCCCGGAGCTGTATGTCGGGCAGGAAGCGCGGTTTGGCGGCAAAGTGGTAGAAGTGATAAACCAGCAGGGTAAAACCCGACTGGAGATTGCCACTGTCCCGCTGGACGACGGCGCGCGGCCTGTTCTGGGTGAAGCCTCGCGCGGGCGGATCTACGCTGACGTCAGCGGCTTCCTCGATCCGGTAGATTTCCGCGGGCAGCTGGTGACCGTCGTCGGGCCGATTACCGGTTCGGTGGCGGGGAAAATCGGCAATACGCCATACAAATTTATGACCATGCAGGTGAACGGCTACAAACGCTGGCGTATCGCCCAGCAGGTGGTGATGCCGCCACAGCCAATCGATCCGTGGATGTGGGGACCGCATCCGTATCGTTACGGCTACGGTGGCTGGGGTTGGTACAATCCAGGCCCTGCACAGGTTCAAACAATCGTAACTGAGTAACTTACTGTTATTGTTAGGAAAGAGACAGCGGCTCAGCCGCTGTCTCTGTTTTTTTACGGATATAACGAAAAAAAAGAGTGACGCGCTTCGCAACCTGCAATCTGAACAATTAATAAACTGGTACGCTGAGTTAATATAATGTTAACAAACTGTTTATTATCGGGGCTGTGATGACGACGAACACTCATTTCAGAGGTGATGCATTGAAAAAGGTTTGGCTTAACCGTTATCCCGCGGATGTCCCTGCGGAGATCAATCCTGACCGTTATCAATCCCTGATTGAATTATTTGAACACTCGGTACGGCGTTACGCTGACCAGCCTGCATTTGTGAATATGGGCGAAGTGATGACCTTCCGTAAGCTGGAAGAGCGCAGCCGGGCGTTTGCAGCCTATTTACAGGAAGGGTTGGGCTTGCAGAAAGGGGATCGCGTCGCGCTGATGATGCCAAACCTGCTGCAATACCCGGTGGCGCTGTTCGGGATCCTCAGGGCAGGGATGATCGTGGTTAACGTTAACCCGCTCTATACCCCGCGCGAGCTGGAACATCAGTTGAATGACAGCGGCGCGGCGGCGATTGTGATTGTCTCCAACTTTGCCCACACGCTGGAAAAAGTCGTTGAAAGAACCCAGGTTAAACACGTCATCCTGACGCGCATGGGCGACCAGCTCTCTACCGCGAAAGGTACGCTGGTCAACTTTGTCGTTAAATACGTTAAGCGGCTGGTGCCGAAATACCACCTGCCGGATGCCATCTCTTTCCGCCGCGCCCTGCATGCGGGCTACCGGATGCAGTACGTGAAGCCGGAGATCGTGTCTGAGGATCTGGCATTTCTGCAATACACGGGCGGTACCACCGGCGTGGCGAAAGGGGCGATGCTGACCCACCGAAATATGCTGGCGAACCTTGAGCAGGTTAATGCCACCTACGGGCCGCTGCTGCACCCGGGCAAGGAGCTGGTGATCACCGCGCTTCCGCTGTATCACATTTTTGCGCTGACCATGAACTGCCTGCTGTTTATTGAGCTTGGCGGTCAAAACGTATTGATCACCAACCCGCGCGACATTCCGGGGCTGGTCAAAGAGCTGGCGAAATACCCGTTCACCGCCATGACCGGCGTGAACACCCTGTTTAACGCGCTGCTTAACAATAAAGAGTTCCAGCAGCTCGATTTCTCCACGCTGCACCTCTCTGCGGGTGGCGGGATGCCGGTTCAGCAGGCGGTTGCCGAGCGCTGGGTGAAACTCACCGGGCAGTATCTGCTGGAAGGCTATGGCCTGACGGAGTGCGCCCCGCTGGTCAGCGTTAACCCGCATGATATCGACTATCACAGCGGCAGTATCGGTCTGCCGGTCCCGTCGACGGAAGCAAAACTGGTAGATGATGAGGATAACGAAGTGCCTCACGGTGAGCCAGGGGAGCTGTGCGTCAGAGGGCCGCAGGTGATGCTGGGCTACTGGCAACGTCCGGATGCCACGGATGAGATCATCAAAGACGGCTGGCTGCACACGGGCGACATCGCGGTGATGGATGACGAAGGCTTCCTGCGCATCGTCGATCGCAAGAAAGATATGATCCTGGTGTCAGGGTTCAACGTCTATCCGAACGAAATCGAAGACGTGGTGATGCAGCACAGCGGCGTGCTGGAAGTAGCGGCGGTGGGCGTTCCCTCCGGCAGCAGCGGTGAAGCGGTGAAGATATTTGTGGTCAAGAAAGATCCTTCTCTGACCGAGGATGCGCTGATAACGTTTTGTCGTCGTCAGCTGACGGGCTATAAAGTGCCGAAGCTAGTGGAATTCCGGGATGAGCTGCCGAAATCCAACGTCGGGAAGATATTACGACGAGAATTACGTGACGAAGCCCGTGCCAAAGTGGACAATAAGGCCTGAGCTTCACGTTAATCGCCCAGACGCCGGTTAAGCCGGCGTTTTTTATGGGCGCAAACAAAAGAGAGTCCGATTTGAATTACCAGATGATCACTACCAACGACGAGCTGGCTTCGCTGTGCGAGGTGACGCGTGAATTTCCCGCTATCGCCCTGGATACGGAATTTGTCCGCACCCGAACGTACTATCCGCAGCTGGGTCTGATTCAGATGTATGACGGCAAAAACGTGTCGTTGATTGACCCCCTCGGCATTACCGACTGGGCGCCAATGCGCGAGCTGTTGCTGGATGCCGCCGTGACCAAATATCTGCACGCGGGCAGTGAAGATCTGGAAGTCTTTCTCAACACCTTTGGCATCATGCCGCAGCCGCTGATTGATACCCAGATCCTCGCGGCGTTCAGCGGTCGTCCGCTCTCCTGGGGTTTTGCGGCGATGGTGGAAGAGTACACCGGTCTGACGCTGGATAAGAGCGAATCGCGTACCGACTGGCTTGCGCGCCCGCTGACGGCGCGTCAGCTTGAATACGCCGCGGCAGACGTCTTTTATCTGCTACCGATTGCCGGCCAGCTCATGAAAGAGGCTGAGGCGTCCGGTTGGCTGTCTGCCGCACTGGACGAGTGCCGCATGACGCAGCAGCGTCGTCAGGAAGTGGTTGATCCGAAAGAAGCCTGGCGTGACATCACCAACGCCTGGCAGCTGCGCACCCGTCAACTGGCCTGTCTGCAATTGCTGGCTGACTGGCGTCTGCGTAAAGCGCGTGAGCGCGATCTGGCGGTTAACTTCGTGGTGCGTGAAGAACACCTGTGGGCGGTGGCGCGCTATATGCCGGGTAGCCTTGGTGAGCTGGACAGCATTGGCCTTTCCGGAAGTGAGATCCGTTTCCACGGTAAAACGCTGCTCGCGCTGGTAGAGAAAGCTCAGCAGCTGCCAGAGGACGCACTGCCAGAACCGCTGCTTAACCTGATGGATATGCCGGGCTACCGCAAGGCGTTCAAAGACATCAAAGCGCTGGTGCAGACGGTGGCGGGGGAAAGCAAACTGAGTGCCGAACTGCTGGCTTCACGTCGTCAGATTAACCAGCTGCTGAACTGGCACTGGAAGTTGAAACCGCAAAATGGTTTACCGGAACTGGTCGCCGGATGGCGGGGGGAACTGATGGCCGAACGCCTGAATACCCTGCTGGAAGGGTATCCGCGCTAAAGAATTGTAGCCCCGGTAAGCGCAGCGCCACCGGGGAAATTGCCGGGCGTCGTGATGCTTACCCGGCCTACAAAACCACAAATGGATTAACGCGACTCTTCCGCTTCCGGAAGCGTCACGTTCAGCTCCAGAATCGAAATATCCCCGTCTTTTTGCTCCAGCTGAACGGTGACCATTTCCGGGTCAATCTGCACGTATTTGCAGATCACTTCCAGAATGTCTTTGCGCAACTGCGGCAGGTAGTGCGGTTCGGCGTCGCTACGACGACGTTCCGCCACAATGATTTGCAGACGTTCTTTTGCGATGTTGGCGGTGCTTTTTTTCCGCGAGAGAAAAAAGTCCAGTAATGCCATAACTTATCCTCCGAACAGGCGTTTGAGGAAACCTTTCTTCTCTTCTTCAATGAAGCGGAAAGGACGTTCTTCTCCCAGCAGACGGTCAACGGTATCCGCATACGCTTTACCTGCGTCTGCCTGTGTATCCAGGATCACGGGCTCGCCCTGGTTAGAGGCGCGCAACACGGACTGATCTTCCGGGATCACGCCAACCAGTTTGATGCGCAGGATCTCCAGCACGTCTTCCATGCTCAGCATGTCACCTTTGTTCACACGGCCCGGGTTGTAGCGGGTTAGCAGCAGGTGCTCTTTGATTGGCTCCTGGCCATTTTCCGCACGGCGGGATTTCGAGGCCAGAATGCCGAGAATACGGTCGGAGTCACGTACTGACGAGACTTCCGGGTTGGTGGTGATGATGGCTTCATCCGCGAAGTAGAGCGCCATCAGCGCGCCGGTTTCGATACCGGCCGGGGAGTCGCAGACCACGAAGTCGAACTCCATCTTTTTCAGATCGTCGAGCACCTTTTCCACGCCTTCGCGAGTCAGCGCGTCTTTATCACGGGTCTGAGACGCCGGAAGAATGTAGAGGTTCTCGGTACGCTTATCTTTAATCAGCGCCTGGTTAAGGGTGGCATCGCCCTGAATGACGTTCACAAAGTCATACACCACGCGACGCTCGCAACCCATGATCAGGTCCAGGTTACGCAGACCGATATCGAAGTCAATTACGACGGTTTTCTTTCCCTTCTGGGCCAAACCAGTAGCGATGGCCGCGCTGGAGGTGGTCTTGCCAACGCCTCCTTTACCCGAAGTCACAACAATAATGCGTGCCATAGAAATTCCTTGTTAAAAGGGATCAATTTAACGGTTGAACGGTCAAAGCGTTATCTGCCAGTTGCAGACGGGCCGCTTTGCCATAAAATTCGGCTGGGATTTTATCGCTCAGCCAATATTCACCTGCGATAGACACCAGTTCTGCCGTCAGGTGAGTACAAAAAATTTGTGCTTCTCGATCGCCGCTGGCGCCCGCAAGCGCACGCCCACGCATCATACCGTAAACGTGAATATTGCCATCTGCAATCAGTTCTGCGCCCGCACTGACGTGACTTGTAACAATCAGATCACAGTTTGGCGCATAAATGCGCTGACCGGAACGAACCGGCAGATCAATCAATCGCGTTTTTGTGACTGGGGCTACATTTTGCGCCGGAGGCGGGGGAGCGGGAACGGTTGCAGGCGTTGCACGCGGGGCTTTTTCTTTGCCCTCGTTTAACAAGGGCAAACCCGCGCGTTCAATTTCGGCTTTTAACTCTGCGTCTTTGCAGCCGCTAATACCCACGATGCGCAACCCCGTGGAGACGACGGCCTGCTGGAGTCGCTTCCAGTTAACCGGCCCCTCAAGGTCGCTTACATTGACGACGACAGGAGCATGCTTAAGAAAAGCGGGAGCCTGCGCGATTTTGTCTTCTAACGCCTGACGAATAACCTCGGGTTTTGCATCATGCAAATGAACCACTGATAAGGTGAAGCTACTGCCTTTAAGCTCGATGGGCGTATTTGACATCCTGGCCTTACTCAATTTGCTATTAACCGCAACACATCGCCGCGATATTCCGAAGAGTATCAGGCATGTTATAGTCAGGAGTATATTGAGGCAAGCAACCACCCATTAATTCAGAGTAAAAACATGTTTTGTGTGATCTACAGAAGTACCAGCCGCGACCAGACCTACCTTTATGTCGAAAAGAAAGACGATTTTTCCCGCGTGCCTGAAGAATTAATGAAAAGCTTTGGCCGACCGCAGCTGGCGATGCTGCTGCCGCTGGACGGCCGTAAGAAGCTGGTGAACGCCGATCTTGAGAAAGTCAAAAAGGCGTTAATCGAGCAGGGCTATTATTTACAGCTTCCGCCGCCACCGGAGAATTTATTAAAACAGCATCTTGAGGTGAGCGGAAAGAAATAAGCCCGGGTCCTTCCGGGAACAACTCATCAACCGATTAGGGGTCGACCATGTATCAACATCATAACTGGCAAGGTGCATTACTGGATTATCCCGTCAGCAAAGTGGTCTGCGTGGGCAGCAACTATGCAAAACATATTCAGGAGATGGGCAGCGCCGTGCCGGAAGAGCCGGTTCTGTTTATTAAGCCAGAAACCGCACTGTGCGATATTCGCCAGCCGCTGGTTCTGCCGCAGGGACTGGGTTCGGTGCATCATGAAGTGGAACTGGCGGTGCTGATCGGCGCGACGCTGCGCCAGGCAACTGAAGAGCATGTAGAGAAGGCGATTGCGGGTTACGGTGTCGCGCTCGACCTGACGCTGCGTGACGTCCAGGGCAAAATGAAGAAAGCGGGGCAGCCGTGGGAAAAAGCCAAGGGTTTTGATAATTCATGCCCGATTTCCGGTTTCGTTCCGGTGAGTGAATTTACCGACGATCCGCAGAACACGCAGCTCAGCCTGAAGGTCAACGGCGAGATCCGCCAGCAGGGAACAACCGCTGACATGATCCATAAGATCGTTCCGCTGATTGCCTACATGAGCCGCTTCTTCACCCTGAAACCTGGCGACGTGATCCTCACCGGCACTCCGGAAGGTGTGGGGCCGCTGCTTAGCGGCGACGAACTGGACGTCAGTTTTAACGGCCTGTCGCTGAAAACCCGCGTGCTGTAAAAGCACCTTGCCGCCTGAAAAGGGCGGCAAAACTTGCATCAACGTGCCAGACTCGTTATAAGGTGCGCTCTATTTTGACGTGTGGACATCCCGATGAACGACATTCCTTTCTGGCAAAGCAAAACTCTCGACGACATGACCGACGCGGAGTGGGAATCGTTGTGTGACGGCTGCGGGCAGTGCTGCCTGCATAAGCTGATGGATGAAGATTCGGACGAGATCTATTTCACCAACGTAGCCTGCAAGCAGTTAAACATCAAAACCTGCCAGTGCCGCAACTATGAGCGCCGTTTCGAATATGAGCCGGACTGCATCAAGTTAACCCGTGAAAATCTGCCGACCTTTGAGTGGCTGCCGCATACCTGCGCGTATCGCCTGCTGGCGGAAGGAAAAGATCTGCCCACATGGCATCCGCTGTTGACGGGGTCGAAAGCGGCGATGCACGGTGAACGTATTTCCGTGCGCCACATTGCGGTGAAAGAGTCCGAGGTGCGCGACTGGGAAGACCACATTATGAATCACCCTAATCGGTGACAATAAAAAACCCGCCGAGGCGGGTTTTTTATTGTGCGCAATTTTGTCGGGTGGCGCTGCGCTTACCCGACCAACAAAACTGACGTTGCCGTTTTGCTTTTACCTTCCAAAAAGATCGCGTTTCTTTGGTTTGAACGGCTGGGCAATCAGCACCAGCAACGCCACCACAAAGTAGGCGACAAAAATGCCCACCAGCCACTGCGGCATCTCCAGCGTCAGGAATTCCCACTGGCGTACAGAGCAGTCACCGGAGGCCACAAACACCTGCGGCAGCCATTTATCCAGCGGCAGCCAGCTCGGGAAGCGGGCGGCAAAATCGCAGGTCATAAACGGCGACGGGTGAAGCTGCATCTGGGTGTGCTCCCAGGCAAGCGCAATCCCTTTCCCGGCGCTGTACAGCCAGATGGCAATTGCCGCATAGCGTAACGGTGATTTGGGTGCAATCGCACCTACCAGACCCGCGCCCATAATGCCGAACAGCGCACAACGCTCATAAATACACAGTACGCAAGGTTTCAGCCCCATCACATGCTGAAACCACAGCGCGACCATTTCCAGCGCAAAGGCGGTCAGGGCCATCAACAACCACGCTCCGCGACCGCGTGAGCACTGGTTCAAAAATCGCAACATAATCATTTCCCTGGAACATGCTTAGACAGCGCAGTGTAAACGAATTTTAATGCGCCGCAAGTATACCTGCTTGCAATAACCATTGCGTACAGGGAACGAGAGTAATTTTGATGCACAGCAAACCAACCAGGGTAAGCACCAGCGTATACGGCAGCGCCATCCAGACCATTCTTCCATAAGAAAGTCGTATGAGTGGTGCCAGCGCCGAGGTCAGCAGGAAGAGGAATGCCGCCTGACCGTTCGGGGTTGCCACGGAGGGGAGGTTGGTTCCGGTGTTGATCGCCACCGCCAGCAGTTCGAACTGTTCACTGCTGACAATCCCTTGCTCCATCGCGGCTTTGGCCTCATTGATGTATACCGTCCCGACAAAGACGTTATCGGATATAGAGGACAACAGACCGTTAAACAAATAGAACAGCGTTAGCTGCGAATCTGGCGTAGCCTGAAGCACAAATGCGATGATCGGCGCGAACAGATGTTGGTCAATAATCACTGCCACGACGGCGAAAAACACCGCCAGCAGGGCGGTAAACGGCAGCGCTTCGGTAAAGGCTTTTCCGATAGCATGTTCGTCCGTAACGCCACCCAGGCTGGTTGCAAGGATAATTACCGACAGGCCAATCAGCCCCACCTCGGCAAGGTGGAAGGCCAGCGCAGCGATAAGCCACACGCCGATAAAACCCTGTGCAATCAGGCGCAGCGTCTCCTGGCGCGTGCGTTGTTTGCGGCTCTGCTCGTCAAACTTATGCAGCTCCTGGCGGACCTGCTCGGGTAACTTCGCGCCATACCCAAAGAGGTTGAATTTTTCGACCAGCACACAGGTTGCTAACCCGCAGACCAGCACGGGCACGCTGACCGGCGCCATGCGCAGGAAAAATTCGCCAAAATGCCACTCAGCCGCTTTGGCGATAATCAGGTTTTGCGGCTCTCCGACCATGGTCATCACGCCGCCCAGCGCCGTCCCCACGCCCGCATGCATCATCAGACTGCGCAGAAACGCGCGGAACTGTTCCAGCACATCGCGGTTGTGCGCCTCAACGTGGCTGTCGTCCTGCAAGTTATCGCCAGGACGAGACGAGGCCACCCGGTGGTAAATCCCGTAAAAGCCGACGGCGACGCTGATCACTACCGCCACGACCGTCAGCGCATCCAGGAAGGCAGAGAGGAAGGCCGCGGCGAGGCAAAACGCCAGCGAGAGCAGCGTTTTCGACGGAATGCTCAGCAGCAAACGGGTGAAGATAAACAGCAGAAGCTGCTTCATAAAGTAGATCCCCGCCACCATGAAGATCAGCAGCAGCAGGACTTCAAGATTCGACGCAATCTCGTTTTTAACATGCTCCGCGCTGGTCATTCCGATGACCACGGCTTCCAGCGCCAGCAGCCCGCCGGGCAACAGCGGATAGCACTTCAGCGCCATCGCCAGGGTAAAGATAAACTCGGCGACCAACATCCACCCGGCAACGAAGGGATCCAGCAAAAAGATAACGGGATTAACGACCAGGAATACCAGTAAAGTAAGTTTGTACCAGTCAGATGACTGACCTAAAAAGTTGCGCCACAGCGCGCGCCCAAATGAAATTTCCACGACAGACGTCCTTTCCCCGTCAAATAAGACAAGACATCAGTATACGCAAAAATGGCGGCAGAGCGGGGGATTAAGCCATTTGTAAATTTCATAAAAATGAAACGGCGATCCCTCTTTTCTGTCTCTGCTGCGCTATCTGCCTCTGCGCGCCTCTGGTATGATGAGTGCAATTTGCTAAAGCTGTGTAATGGAAATCTCACTATGGTCATTAAGGCGCAGAGCCCGGCGGGTTTCGCGGAAGAGTACATCATTGAAAGCATCTGGAATAATCGTTTCCCTGCGGGATCAATTCTACCTGCTGAACGCGAACTCTCTGAACTGATTGGCGTCACCCGTACCACGCTGCGAGAAGTGCTCCAGCGTCTGGCGCGCGATGGCTGGTTGACGATACAGCATGGCAAACCCACTAAGGTGAACAACTTCTGGGAAACGTCCGGGCTGAACATTCTGGAAACGCTGGCGCGTCTCGACCACGAAAGCGTACCGCAGCTGATTGATAATCTGCTTTCCGTGCGCACCAACATCGCCACCATTTTCATCCGCACCGCGTTTCGTCAGCATCCTGAAGATGCGCTGAAGGTGCTTGCCACCGCTAATGAGGTGGAAGACCACGCGGATGCCTTTGCGACCCTGGATTACAATGTGTTCCGCGGTCTGGCGTTTGCTTCCGGCAATCCGGTTTACGGTCTGATCCTGAATGGAATGAAAGGGTTATATACGCGCATTGGTCGTCACTACTTTGCTAACCCTGAAGCCCGCAGCCTGGCGCTCGGCTTCTACCATAAACTGAGCAAACTCTGCACCGAAGGGCTGCACGATCAGGTCTATGAAACGGTGCGTCGTTACGGCCACGACTCCGGTGAAATCTGGCACCGGATGCAGAAAACGCTGCCGGGCGATCTGGCGATTCAGGGCCGGTAAAAGAAAAAACCTCTCGATTGAGAGGTTTTTTTTCGCCCGGTGGCGCTTCGCTTACCGGGCCTACAAAACCCGTAGGCCGGGTAAGGCGTAGCCGCCACCCGGCAACAAACTACAGCGTATTCAACCGCGCCGGACACCGGTCCAGCAGCTCCACGCTGCCATCTTCGTTCTGCTGCTCCAGCAACACGTCAAATCCCCACAGGCGATGCACATGCTTTAGCACTTCCTTACGCCCCTTATCCAGCGGCGCGCGGTTGTGCGGAATATAGCGCAACGTCAGGGAGCGGTCGCCGCGCAGATCCACGTTCCAGACCTGAATGTTCGGTTCAAGATTACTCAGGTTGTACTGGGATGACAGGCGCGAGCGGATCTCGCGATAGCCCTCTTCGTTGTGGATCGCGGAGATCTCCAGGTAGTTGTTGCGGTCATCATCCAGTACGGTGAAGAAGCGGAAATCACGCATGATCTTCGGCGACATGAACTGGCTGATAAAGCTCTCATCCTTAAAATCACGCATCGCGAAGTGCAGCGTTTCCAGCCAGTCAGAACCGGCAATATCCGGGAACCAGTATTTGTCCTCTTCGGTGGGCGACTGACAAATACGCTTGATATCCTGGAACATGGCAAAGCCGAGCGCGTACGGGTTAATGCCGCTGTACCACGGGCTGTTATATGCCGGCTGGAATACCACGTTGGTGTGGCTGTGCAGAAACTCCATCATAAACCGCTCGGTGACTTTTCCTTCGTCGTACAGGTGGTTAAGAATGGTGTAGTGCCAGAAGGTCGCCCAGCCTTCGTTCATCACCTGGGTCTGCTTCTGCGGATAGAAATACTGGCTCACCTTGCGCACGATGCGCAGGATCTCACGCTGCCACGGCTCCAGCAGTGGGGCGTTTTTCTCCATAAAGTAGAGCAGGTTTTCCTGCGGCTCGGAAGGGTAGCGACGCGCCTCGGCGACGGTTTTCTCCTCTTCACGTTTCGGCAGGGTGCGCCACAGCATATTCACCTGGCTTTGCAGATACTCCTCGCGGCTCTTCTGCCGGGCTTTCTCTTCCTGCAATGAGATCTTCTGCGGACGCTTATAACGATCAACGCCGTAGTTCATCAGCGCGTGGCAGGAGTCCAGCAGCTTCTCCACCTCGTCCACGCCGTAGCGCTCTTCGCAGTCGGTAATGTATTTGCGGGCGAAGATCAGGTAATCGACGATGGAGCTGGCGTCCGTCCAGCTGCGGAACAGATAGTTATTTTTGAAGAACGAGTTATGTCCATAGCAGGCGTGCGCCATCACCAGCGCCTGCATGGTAATGGTGTTCTCTTCCATCAGATAGGCAATACACGGGTTAGAGTTAATGACGATTTCATACGCCAGTCCCTGCTGCCCGTGCTTATACAGCCGCTCTGTTTCAATGAATTTTTTGCCAAACGACCAGTGCGGATAATTAATTGGCATCCCGACGCTGGAGTAAGCGTCCATCATCTGTTCCGAGGTGATGACTTCAATCTGATGGGGATAGGTATCCAGACGATAGAGTTTGGCCACCCGGTCGATCTCCGCCAGGTAGACATCCAGCAACTCGAAGGTCCAGTCGGGTCCATCGCTCAGACGGGTGCTGTCCCTGGACATGGAATCTAGTGTAGCCATTAGCGCGCCCTCGTTGTTGGTCGCTCTCTCTGACTGGAGAGCCTCCTTTCAAGCATAGATCACCCCATTCAAATACGCGGGGCGCAGAAATTTTTTCTTTGCGATTTCGCGTTTTCGATACGGCAAATAAAGCGGTGCTCACAGAATTTTCTACTGGTTAAAAATAACGCGCAGCAGGAGATCCCAAATAAGCGCCATCCCCTGATACAGCGGGATATGTGAGTTGAGTCACCATAAAAAAGTCATATGTTGAATAATATTTTCAACTAGGTTATCAATCTGTAATTAGATGATTGTTCTTTTGCTCATAATGGAGTGGCTATGCGTGTTGTCATACTGGGAAGTGGTGTCGTTGGCGTAACCAGCGCCTGGTATTTGAGTCAGGCGGGACATGAGGTTACCGTTATCGATCGCGAATCCGGTCCGGCGCTGGAAACCAGTGCGGCGAATGCGGGGCAAATCTCTCCGGGCTACGCTGCGCCGTGGGCGGCCCCGGGCGTTCCGCTGAAGGCGATCAAATGGATGTTTCAGCGACATGCTCCCCTGGCGATAAGCCTTGACGGCACGCAGTTCCAGCTTAAGTGGATGTGGCAGATGCTGCGCAACTGCGACACCCGCCACTATATGGAAAACAAAGGGCGCATGGTGCGCCTGGCGGAATACAGCCGCGACTGCCTGAAGGCGCTGCGTGCCTCAACGGGCATTGAATATGAAGGGCGTCAGGGCGGCACGCTTCAGCTGTTCCGTACCGCGCAACAGTACGAAAACGCGACCCGCGATATCGCCGTGCTTGAAGATGCTGGCGTACCGTATCAGCTGCTGGAAGCCAGCCAGCTGGCGCAGGTGGAGCCAGCGCTTGCCGAGGTCGCGCACAAGCTGACGGGCGGTCTGCGTTTACCGAACGATGAAACCGGCGACTGCCAGCTTTTCACCCAGCGTCTGGCGCGCATGTGTGAGCAGGCCGGGGTGAAATTCCGCTTCAATACTTCTGTCGACAAACTGCTGTCGGAAGGGGAGAAGATTTACGGCGTGAAGTGTGGGGAAGAGGTAATTAAAGCCGATGCCTACGTGATGGCGTTTGGCTCCTACTCAACCGCGATGCTGAAAGGCATCCTGGATATCCCGGTCTATCCGCTGAAAGGCTACTCCCTGACCATTCCTGTGAAAGAGGACAGCGGCGCGCCGGTCTCGACCATTCTCGATGAAACCTACAAAATCGCCATCACCCGCTTCGATAACCGGATCCGCGTCGGCGGCATGGCGGAAATCGTGGGCTTCAATACCGAGCTGCTCAAACCGCGTCGTGAAACGCTGGAGATGGTCGTGGGCGATCTCTTCCCGCGCGGCGGCTTCATTGAGCAGGCGACGTTCTGGACCGGCCTGCGCCCAATGACCCCGGACGGCACGCCGATTGTGGGCCGTACACCATACAAAAATCTGTGGACTAACACCGGCCACGGCACGCTTGGCTGGACCATGGCCTGCGGTTCGGGCCAGCTGCTGAGCGACCTGATCTCCGGACGGACGCCGGCAATTCCGTTTGACGATTTGAGCGCCGCACGCTATCAATCAGGCTTTACCCCATCGCGTCCACAACACCTGCACGGCGCGCATAATTAAGGAGTCGTCATGTCCCGTCCCATTCTGGCCCAGCTGGATTTGCAGGCGCTGAAGGATAACCTGCAAATTGTTCGCCGTGCTGCGCCGGGTTCTCGTGTCTGGTCGGTGGTGAAAGCCAACGCCTACGGTCATGGTATCGACCGTATCTGGAGTGCGCTCGGCGGCACCGATGGTTTTGCCTTGCTGAATCTGGAGGAGGCCATCCTGCTGCGCGAGCGCGGCTGGAAAGGACCGATCCTGCTGCTGGAAGGATTCTTTCATGCGCAGGATCTGCCTCTGCTGGATAAGTACCGCCTGACGACCGGCGTTCACAGTAACTGGCAGATCAAGGCCATCCAGGACGCGAAGCTGCATGCCCCGCTGGATATCTATCTCAAAGTGAACAGCGGGATGAACCGTCTGGGCTTCCAGCCTGAACGGGTGCATACGGTCTGGCAGCAGCTTCGTGCGCTGAAAAACGTCGGTGAGATGACGCTGATGGCGCACTTCGCCGATGCGGAAAAGCCGGACGGCATTGCCGATGCTATGGTCCGCATTGAGCAGGCGGCAGAAGGTCTGGACTGTCCGCGCTCGCTGTCGAACTCAGCGGCAACGCTCTGGCATCCCGAGGCGCACTACAACTGGGTACGTCCGGGGATCGTACTGTACGGCGCGTCACCCTCAGGTCAGTGGCAGGATATTGCCAACAGCGGCCTGAAGCCGGTGATGACGTTACGAAGCGAGATTATCGGCGTGCAAACCCTGAAAGCGGGCGATACGGTGGGCTATGGCAGCCGCTATCGGGCAGCAGGTGAACAGCGCATCGGTATCGTGGCGGGGGGCTATGCAGATGGTTATCCGCGCATCGCCCCGAGCGGCACGCCGGTGTGGGTCGATGGCGTGCGCACCGGCACGGTAGGTACCGTCTCCATGGACATGCTGGCCATCGATTTGACGCCGTGTCCCCAGGCGGGGATCGGGTCACCGGTTGAGCTGTGGGGCAACGAGGTTAAAATTGATGATGTGGCCGCTGCGGCGGGCACCGTCGGGTATGAGCTGATGTGCGCGCTGGCGCCAAGAGTGCCTGTTGTGACGGTGTAACATGTGTGTGTGTGTGCCGGGTGGCGGCTTCGCCTTACCCGGCCTACAAAAGCCCGAACGTAGGCCGGGTAAACGTTAGCGCCACCCGGCAAAAAAGCAGCTACTCCGCCTCCTCCTCCATCGGCCTTACGCCGACTTTGCGCACCGCGTTATCTTCTTTCTCCGCTACCGTCCAGATCATCCCGGCAAACTCCACCTGGTCACCGACGACCGGCGCAGCTCCTAATAATTGCTGAATAATCTCACCCAGGGTTTGCTGGTTATCTCGATTCTCCAGTCCACCTTCCAGGCCATAAATCAGCGCCACATCCGCAAAGCGGGCGCTGGCTTCGAGGATAAAATCGCCGAAGAAACGCTGATCCAGCGCCACCGGGGGCGACTGGCTGAACAGCTTGCCGAGGGCCGGCAGGTCGCGCTCGCGGCCAATCACGCAGAGAATATCGTTCTCACGCAGCCGCGTGCTGCCGGTCGGGTGAAGCAGGGCGTTATCCCGGAACAGGGCGGCAATGCGCGTTTCAGCGGGCATATGCAGATCGCGCAGGGACGCGCCCACGCACCACTTATCGGCGCTTAGCTGGTAGACAAACTGTTCCCAGGGATTCTCAGGGTGAATATCCAGCCCCACGCGGGAGACCGGCCAGCCAATGGGCGGTACCACCACTTTGGCTTTTTTCGCCGCCCAGCCCAGCGACGTCCCCTGGAACAGCAGCGACACCAGCACCACGAAGAAGGCGACGTTGAAGAACAGGCGGGCGTTGTCCAGCCCGGCCATCATCGGGAACACTGCCAGAATAATTGGCACCGCGCCGCGCAGCCCCACCCAACTGATAAATATCCGCTCACGCAGGTTAAACCCGCGGAACGGCAGCAGCCCGGCAAACACCGACAGCGGACGGGCGAAGAAGATCATCCAGGCCGACAAAAGCAGCGCCGGTACGGCGATAGGCAGCAGGTCCGACGGCGTCACCAGCAGGCCCAGCACCAGGAACATGGCGATCTGCGCCAGCCAGGCCAGACCGTCGAAGTTCTGCAAGATGGCGTGACGGTTGCGAATCGGTCGGTTGCCCAACAGGAAACCGCAAAGGTAAACCGCCAGAATACCGCTGCCGTCCAGCGCGGTGGTGACGGCAAAGATCAGGATCCCACCGCTCAGGGCCAGCAGCGGGTAAAGGCCGGAAGGCAGCGTAATACGGTTAATCGTATGCTGTAACAGGTAACCGCCGCCGAGACCAATGATAATCCCGAGCCCAAACTGCTGGAGGATGTGCCAGGCGAACATCCAGCTCAGGCCGGTTTCGTGCTGCTGGATCATCTCAATCAGGGTAATGGTCAGGAACACCGCCATCGGATCGTTACTGCCGGATTCAATCTCAAGCGTGGAGCCAACGCGTTCGTTCAGCCCCTTGCCGCCGAGCAGTGAGAAAACCGCCGCCGCATCGGTAGAGCCGACAATCGCGCCAATCAGCAGGCCTTCCATTATATCGAGGTTAAACAGCCAGGCCGCCATCATGCCGGTCAGGCCGGAGGTGATCAGCACGCCGACGGTCGCCAGAGACAGCGCCGGGCCTAAGGCAACGCGAAACGAACTTGCCTGGGTGCGCATTCCGCCGTCCAGCAGAATCACCGCCAGCGCGAGGTTACTCACCATATAGGCGAAAGGGTAATTATCGAAGGGGATACCGCCGATACCGTCGATCCCGGCAAGCATGCCGATAGCCAGGAAAATGACAAGAATAGGTATGCCAAGACGCGATGAAAATGAACTTAATAAAATGCTAAAGGTTACCAGGATGGAACCCAGAATGAAAAGACTGATTATCGCTGTGGCACCCAATGTCGTCTTACTCCCACCTCAATGTGAACGCTGTTATTAAAACCCTAACATAATAACAACGTTAACTGCGTTTTATTGAGGGGGAATAACGGCTTTTTTATGCCTTTAAGACCGGATGACCGCTGATTGTTAACCGACTGCCTGAATTATCGTGTACAAGGTGCGCCTGGGCACCCAGCGGCAGGGTAACGGTTTGCTGCTCATGGCCGAAATCCAGACCGGCGATCACCGGGATATCCAGCCGGGAACGAATGAAATCAATCATCGTCTCCAGGGAATAGCCCGCATCGTAATCGTTGGGGGCTGAACCACTAAAACTGCCCAGCACAATGGCCGACTGCCGATCCAGAATCCCGGCGTGATACAGCTGCAACAGCATACGTTCGACACGGAACGGGTGTTCGTTGATATCTTCCAGCACCAGTATGCCGTCCGTGATCTGCGGTAGCCACGGCGTTCCAATCAGCGACACCAGCATCGCGAGGTTGCCGCCCCACAGCTGTCCTTCACATTCCCAGTGCGGTCCATTGCCTTGCCACTCGACGGTGAACGTCGGGTTTTGCAGGGCGCGCCAGAAATGGTCCTGCGTAAACGCATCCAGTTCCGGCGCACCAAAGTTGCCGGCCAGCATCGGGCCGCTAAAGGTAATGACGTTATGCAAAGCCAGCAGGCCGAGCTGGATCGCCGTGAAATCGCTGTGTCCGCAGATTAACAGCGGATCCTGCTGCTGGCGCGCGGCCAGCCCGGCCCAGTCGATGCTCTCCAGCAGCCGGCTTGCGCCATAGCCGCCGCGCACGGCCAGCACAATGGTGTTTTCACCTTCCAGCGTCGCCAGGTTGTTGATATCACTCAGTCTCTGCGCCTCGGTACCGGCAAAACGCTGCATGCGGCGGGGGATAATTGTCTGATTTTTTACCTGATGGCCCATTTCCAGCAGGCGCTGAACGCTCCGCTGTGCCGCCTCCTGGTTGATGCAGTAGCCTGACGGTGCGATGAGATGAAACTGAGGCATGGCAATTCCTTGCTGAATGAGAATCTAATTGTCTATATCATGCCGCTTATACGCCGCCTGCTTCAAGGGGCGACGTACCGCGATGACCGGCTATAAGGATAGATGACGTGAAATTGAGATGGTTTGCTTTTTTGATTGTGCTGCTCGCTGGCTGTAGTTCAAAACATGATTATCAAAATCCCCCCTGGAACCCTGAAGTGCCGGTAAAGCGGGCCATGCAGTGGATGCCGATCAGCGAACAAGCCGGGAAGGCCTGGGGCGTGAGCCCGCGTCTGATCACGGCGATCATTGCCGTGGAGTCCGGCGGCAACCCGACGCTGGTGAGTAAATCGAATGCGGTGGGGCTGATGCAGTTAAAAGCCTCGACGGCGGGAAGAGAGGTCTATCGCTACATGGGCTGGAAGGGACAGCCATCCACCAGCGAGCTGAAAAACCCGGAACGTAATATCTCTATGGGAACCGCTTACCTGAGCATTCTCGAGCATGGCATTCTGAAGGGGATTGACGATCCGGAAGTGATGCAATATGCGCTGGTGGTGTCGTACGTTAACGGAGCCGGCGCGCTGCTCCGAACCTTCTCATCCGATCGCAAAGAGGCGATAGAAGAGATTAACGATATGGATAAAGATGAATTCTTCGAGCACGTTGTGAAGAATCATCCGTCAGCACAGGCTCCACGTTATATCTGGAAAGTACAGAAAGCGATGGACGCCATGTAACGCCTTTGTCGGGCGGCAGCATGCTGCCCGACGCCTTTCAGCGCACTTTGTTCGCGCGTTCCCGCGCTTCACGCTCCAGTGAGAAGATGATGCGCTGTAGTTCGCGTTCGGCGCCTGGCCCGACATTCAGAAAGCGAAAGCTCAGTCGCGGTGTGGTAATGGTTTCGTTTTTGCTGTCCACCACCTTACGCTCGCTGATGGCAATCAGCTGGGCGTCAAACCAGAAGCGTCCCCATCCGCCCATATCCAGCTCAATCTGACTAAAACGCATGCCTTCCACCAGTCCTTCCGGCTTCGGCGTATCCATTAACGCGCCCATCCCGCCCAGTGACAGGTCGAAGAGACGAAAGCGGATCTCTTTTTTGTCCGGCATTTTTGCCTTACAGAAATAGGCCGGGTGAAGCGGGGCGCTGATGCGAAAAAACTCGCGGCGTTGCACGAACCAGAGGTTAGCGGGCAGGGGAGCGATAAACGCAGGCAAACCCTGGTACGCGATCGTGGTCAGGCGGGGCAGTATAAACTCGACTTTAGCCCCCTGCGTTTCGGCCATCACCGAGAGGTTTTCTGCCTGTAGCGCGGCACGGTTTTCTTCGCTCTGGCTACCCAGATCCACGATCAGGTGTTCTGCCGTCACGTCCAGGATCTTGCTGATAAACTGGCTGGTTGACCAGTTGATGCGCAGCGGCACCTCGCCCTTTTTCAGGTCGCGTAACACCCCTAATACAGCCAGCGGATTTTGTTTCAGGAACTGCTCACTGTAGCTACTCACGCCAGATGGCTCCTCGATAGATGACAGACTGTCTCTGGGTTATCGGCACGCTGGCATGAAACTTAATACAAACGATCTGTTTTTCTCCGCCGATATTGATTTGCTAATGGAAATGATAATAATTGGCGTTCCCAACACCATCTAATAACAAGACGACACTATGAGCACCTCACGTTTTGCGTTATGCGCGTTGGCAGGCGCCGTCACGCTGGCATTGCAAACACAGGCTTTTGCAGAAGAACCCACCATCGTGGTGACCGGTACAGAGCAGGGCAGCGCGCTCCCTGCCTGGACCAACAGCGCCACGAAATCAGCCGTCGCGGAAAGTAAAACGCCGCAGGTGATCAACACCATTGCCGCTAAAGAGATTGAGCAGCGGCACGCCAGTTCGGTAAACGAGATCCTGCGCTATGCGCCGGGCGTTTCCACGGAGGTGCGCGGGAGCACCTCTTACATGAGCGAGTACAAAATCCGCGGGTTTAACGTCGAGCAGGAGTTCTACAACGGCCTGCAACTTCCCTATAACGTCACCGGGAACACTAAAGCGCGAATCGATCCGCTGCTGATTGAGAGCGTCGATATTCTGAAGGGGCCGTCATCCGTGCTGTATGGCGGCGGCTCCCCGGGCGGGCTGGTCAATATTCAGAGTAAAAAGCCGCAGAAAGAGGCGAAAACAGAACTGGGCTTTAACACCGGAAACCGCAATCTGAAAGAGGGGTACCTGGATTCCACGGGGCAGATTGCGACCAGCGACTGGAACTATCGCCTGCTGGGTAAAGCGACAGAGAGTGACGAACAGGCGCACACCACGCGCTATGAAAACTATCTGGTGGCCCCCTCCGTGACCTGGCAGCCGGACGACAAAACGCGCCTGACCATTGACGCGCTGGCGCAAAATACGCCGAGCCTGACGCCGTCTGATCCGATGCCGCTTAGCTATCTGCGGTCTAAATACGCCGATCGTCGTGACTATGCCGGGGATGAGTGGAGCGGCTTTAAGCAGCGTCAGTGGATGCTGGGCTACAGCTTTGAACATGAGTTTGACAGTGGCTGGGGCTTTAGCCAGAAAGCGCGCTACTTTGACGTGGACACCCACCAGCGCAGCGCCTATTCCACCGGGACGGGCAGCGAGTTCTACCAGCTTAACCGCTTCGCCTATACCACGGATGAAGATTTACAGAGCTTCAACATTGATAACCAGATCACCCGAACCGTCGCGCTGGGGGACTGGAAACATCATCTGCTGGCGGGCTTTGACTACCAGAAGCTGAACTCTCACTTCCATTATCGTTACGCCTCGTCCACACCGGGTATCGATATGCGTAATCCGGATCACTCGCAGATCGATAACGATGCGCTGGGGCTTGAAACCGCGCAGAAAAACCGTCTCAGCTATCAGCAGAATGGCTATTACCTCCAGGATCAGATTGCGTTTGGCGGGCTGAACGTGCTGGCCAGCCTGCGCTATGACGACTACCGTTCTGTCACCACCAACTATCTGCAAAACGGTGACAAAGCCTGGGTATCGCAGGATCGCCTCACCAAGAGACTGGGCGCGCTTTATGCCTTCGACAATGGTCTCTCGCCGTTTATCAGCTATTCGGAAGGGTTCGCCCCGGTATCGCCGCAGGGCACGCTGACCGCGAAAGACGTTAAGCCCACCACCAGCAAGCAGGTGGAGGGTGGGGTGAAATACCTGCTGGCGGAATACGCAACCACCTTCACCGCCTCGGTGTTTAACATTCGTCAGAAAAATGTGGTGACCAGCGATCCGGGCTTCCTCAACTATCGCCAGACCGGGGAAGTGGAATCGAAAGGCGCGGAGCTTTCCGCTATGAGTCGTCCAACGGATAACCTGACGCTGATTGCCAACTATGCCTACACCCATGCCATCAATACCGAAGATGACAAGTATCAGGGCAAACGACCGACGCAGGTCCCTGAGAACGCCTTTAATCTGTGGGGGGATTACACCTTAGACAGCACGCCGCTGAGAGGGTTAACGCTGGGGGCAGGGGCACGCTACACCGGGCCGATGGAGATCTCGCCAGCCAACGACGCAGGCAAGCTGGGCGGTACGACGCAATACGATCTGGCGGCGTCTTACCGCATGGGCGAGCTGGCGCCATCGCTGGAGGGGCTGACGTTGAAAGCGAGCGCGCAGAACGTCACCAACAAAGAGACGCTCACCTGTTATGACGCGACCAACTGCTGGATAGGCCGTGACCGCACGTTCCAGGTCGGGGCGAGTTACAGCTTCTGAAAAAAGCCCGGTGGCGCTTCGCTACCGGGCCAATCTATTGCACGGAACCATCCCCTCGCCCCACCGGGGAGAGGGTCAGGGTGAGGGGCGCTACTGCGCCGCCTGTTTCGCAGGTGCAACATCATCGTTTGCCGCAGGCTGATTCTCCGGTACGCTGTCGCACGGCTTCTCTTTCGGACAGACCATGTCCAGCATCCTGAGCGTCACGCCGTTACTCCAGCCGAAACCGTCCTGCAACGGATACTCACCGCCGCCACCGCCGGTACCGGTCGAAGAGACATCGTACTTCTCAACCAGTTTCTTCTCGCGATCGTAGGTATGCTGAACGTTTTTCAGGAAACGCCAGGTTACGTCCATCGCCACTTTCTGCTGACCATAGTTCTGCAACCCTTCCACCGCTACCCACTGCAACGGCGCCCAGCCGTTCGGCGCATCCCACTGCTGCCCGCTGTTGATGGTGGTGGTAGAAATACCGCCCGGTTTCAGCAGGCGTGACGACGCGGCTGCGGCCACTTTATCGGCGCGATCCTGTGATGCGGCCTTCACGTACAGCGGGAAGAGGGCTGCGGCCGTCAGCTGATTACGCACCTTCCCGGTTTTCAGATCGTAATCCGCATACCAGCCCTCTTTATCGTTCCACAGGTGGCTCTCCATGGCTTTCTGACGTGCGGAGGCTAGCGCGTCGTATTTACTTGCACTGGCGTTATCGCCGTCTTCCTGACTGGCGCGGGCCAGCAGTTTTTCCATCTTAAACATCAGCGCATTCAGATCCACCGGCACGATGCTGGTGGTGCGGATGGTACCCAGCTTCTGTGGATCGTCCATCCAGCGGGAGCTGAAATCCCAGCCCGAGGCCGCGGCAGAGCGCAGATCGCGGTAAATCTCGGTGGCCGGACGGTTAGGGTTATTTTTGGCGGTGGTCACGTCATCCAGCCACGACTCAGGGCGCGGCGTGTCCCGATCGTCCCAGTAGCGGTTGAGGATCGAGCCGTCATCCAGCTTCACCACGCGTTTGTTCGCCTGACTAGGCTGGAGCCCATCAGCCCCCTCCATCCAGTAAGCGTACTCTTTCTCCATCTGCGGACGGTATTTCTTCAACGCGTTGCTGTCATGCGTGGCCAGCAATTCCACCATCAGCGAGAAGAACGGCGGCTGAGAGCGGCTCAGGTAGTAGCTGCGGTTACCGTTAGGGATATGGCCCCAGGTATCAAGCTCGTAAGCGAAGTTGTCCACCATGTCGCCGATCTTATCCCAGTGGCCGCTCTCGGCCAGCCCCAGCATGGTGAAATAGCTGTCCCAGTAATAGACTTCGCGGAAGCGTCCTCCCGGCACGACATAGGGCTTTGGCAGGGGCAGGAGGGAGTCCCATTTGTTCGCTTTGTCAGTGGTGCGGGTCAGTACAGGCCACAGATCGTCTATGTGTTCGCGCAGGCTCTGGCCTTCAGGGGGAACGTATTTCTCACCTTCCTTCGGCAGGATAAAATTCATCTCTACGAAGTGGCGCAGGTCAAAACCGGACTGGGTATGCTGCATCCGGTAATCCGCCAGGATGGTTAGCGGGTCGCTTTTGGGAACGGCATCCGCGAAGGTTTTCTGATCCGGGAACAGTTTGGCGCTCTGTACTTCATTAAAGAGGGGGCCAAGGAGAATATCAGGTGAGCTTTGCTGGCTCGTTGGCTGGTCTTCAGCATAACCAAATGCGGTAACACCGAGTAGGGCGCCTGCCAACGTAAGGTGTAACAAGCCAGGGCGTAGCATTCGAGTTTTTATCATCGGTTCATCTCCATTCGTCGCTGGGCAGCGTCACCGCTGTCGTCAATCACCTGAAAACCTTAGACGAATATTGCCCGCTTCGCGTGTTAGATATCCCATTTTGCGCATTACCAG
Organism: Enterobacter cloacae complex sp. S1; assembly: GCF_014930525.1. Classification (NCBI taxonomy): domain Bacteria; kingdom Pseudomonadati; phylum Pseudomonadota; class Gammaproteobacteria; order Enterobacterales; family Enterobacteriaceae; genus Enterobacter; species Enterobacter cloacae complex sp. S1. Next base: position 41,681 of record NZ_JADBRE010000020.1, on the reverse strand, counting down.
ACAATTTACCGCCGCGCCCGGACGTGAGAAGCGCGCCGAAAACTATTTACTCGGGGAATGTTTTTTGGGGAATGATTTTAATTAAATATCCTGTCAGGGCACGCCATGAATATTGACCAGGCTTATGGGTTGCAACCTTTTTTAATTCTGTGAGCGGGATTGTGTTTCTTTATTACATTCCGCGAATAACTTTCTGTGAAGGTCACACAAAGCGACATAACAAAAAACATAATAGCCTGCCGAAAAGCATTTAGACGAAATAGAGTGGCCCATCACTTTGGGTATTCACTTTTATTTCAGGATGGATTCTATGCAATTAAAAAAAATGGTTGTCCTCGTGGGGGCACTCTGTTCTGGCTCTCTTTTTGCGGCACAAAGCGCGACGAGCGTAGATGAAAAACTGGCGCAACTGGAGGCGCAAATCGAGGCGTTGAAACAACAGCAGGCGGCCAGTCAGCAGGCTGCTCCCGTGGTCGTCCAGTCAGAAAAGCCCGTCAATAAAGACGCACCACCGAAGCTGACGCTTTCGGGCTTTGGATATATAAAATTTTATGGCGATGTGGAATTTAATATGGATGCTGCCAGCAAAACCGGCAGTCTGACTTCTGTTAAGTAAAGTGCTAATAGCGACTGGGCGCCGGGAGATAAAGAACGGTGGGATATTAATGGTCGTATTTTGCTGGGGTTTGAGGGTTACCGAAAAATGGATAACGGCCATTTTGCCGGATTTTCTGTACAACCACTGGGCGATTTGGCAGGGCAAATGTACCTTGATGATGCGGTATTTTTCTTTGGCGCAGAAAACGACTGGGAAATTAAAGTTGGACGTTTTGAAGCCTACGATATGTTCCCGCTTAACCAGGATACCTTTGTTGAATACTCAGGCAATACAGCGGACGATCTTTATAGCGACGGCTATGGTTACATTTATATGCTGAAAGAGGGGCGTGGCCGTACCGACAGCGGCGGTAACTTCCTGATGAGTAAAACGCTGGATAACTGGTATTTCGAGCTGAATACGCTGTTCAAAGACGGCAGCGATCTGTACGTCGACCAGCGCTACCATGGCCGGAACTGGAAAATGATAAGAACGTCGCCTATGTCCGGCCAGTTATTTCGTGGCAGGACGGCCCGTTCTCAATGGCCGTCGCCATGGAAACCAATCTGGTCAACAATGCTTATGGCTATCGGGATGACGCGGGTCGTTGGGTCGATCAGTCTGACCGCACCGGTTACGGATTCACCATGACCTGGGCTATATTTATGCACATAACGAAATCGACGAATTTAACACTTCAACCTTTGACGCAGAGTGTGAGAATGATTGCTGGATCACCGATCCGGGTGAGTATGATATTCACACTGTCCATGCGTCATACCTTATTCCCAACGTAATGAAGATGAAGAACTTTAACATTTACCTGGGTGCCTACGCTTCGTGGGTGAACGCGTCGCCGAAAAAGGGAAGCGATAAGAACGACGATCGTTATGGCGGTCGTGTGCGGTTTAAATATTATTTCTGAAGAGTGTCATGATGCCCCCCTGTTAGCAGGCAGAGGGGCCATTTTGCAGGCCGGGTATGCGCAAGCGTCACCCGGCAATGCGATCGGCTACAACCCTTTCTTATCCATCAGCACCGCCAGATCCACCAGACGGTTGGAGAAGCCCCATTCGTTGTCATACCACGACAGGATCTTCACCATATTCCCGCCAATCACCAGCGTTGAAAGCCCGTCGATGATGGATGAGCGCGGGTCGCCCTGATAATCACTGGAGACCAGCGGTTCATCGCTGTAGCCCAGGATGCCTTTCAACGGCCCGCTGGTGGCAGCCTGACGGAACGCGTCATTCACCTCTTCGGCGGTTACGTTGCGGCTCAGCGTCACCGTCAGATCGACAATCGACACCACCGGAACCGGCACGCGCAGAGAATACCCGGTGAGTTTACCGTCCAGCTCGGGGATCACTTTCCCGAGCGCTTTTGCCGCGCCGCTGGAGTAAGGCACAATGGATAATGCTGCCGCGCGCGCGCCGCGCAGATCTTTTTCCGGCTGATCATGCAGCGCCTGGCTGTTGGTGTAGGCATGCGTGGTGTTCATCAGCCCGTGCTCAATGCCAAACTGCTGGTGCAGCACCTGCGCCGCTGGCGCCAGACCATTAGTGGTGCAACTCCCGTTGCTGACCACAAAATGCTGGGCCGGATCGTACAGCGTGTGGTTCACGCCCATCACCACCGTCAGATCATCATTTTTAGCCGGGGCGGAAATAATGACGCGTTTTGCGCCGCCGTTCGTGATATGCACCGCCGCTTTTTCACGTTCGGTGAAGAAGCCGGTTGCTTCAATTACCACCTCAACGCCTGCGTCTTTCCACGCAATGTTTGCCGGGTCGCGTTCACTGAATACGGTGATGCGTTGCCCGTCAACCTGTAACGCGCCGTCCGCCGCTTCCACAGGCACCGGCAGCGTGCCGAGCAGAGAGTCATATTTCAGCAGATGAGCGAGGGTTTTACTGTCCGTCAGATCGTTAATGGCCACAATCTGGAGATCCGGGTTGCCCAGCGCCGCGCGCAGGACATTACGTCCGATACGGCCGAAACCGTTAATACCGACCTTAACCATGATGCACTCCTTATCTGTGTTGTCTGGAGTTACTGTAGGCGTCAGGTCAGATGGCGTAAATGACAAAAAAGGATCATATTACGCCATTCTGCGGCAGTGGAAGCGCTGGCGGTATTCGCCCGGCGTGAGATGAAGCTGCTTTTCAAAAACGCGGCGCAGGTTGATGCTGGTACCAAACCCGCTTTTTTCGGCAATGACCTCAAGCGGATCCTGGGTCTGCTCCAGAAGCTGTCGGGCGGCGGCCAGACGCGCTTCGGTGACATAACGGGCCGGAGGCACGCCCACGTCACGCGTGAACACGCGGGTGAAATTGCGCGGGCTCATGGCGACCCGTTCGGCCAGCCTTTCGACGCACAAATCTGCGGTGAGGTTTTGCAGGATCCAGCTTTGCAGTTCGCTGACGGGTCCGGTCGCGCCAGACTGCTCCAGATTATAGCGGCTGAACTGTAGCTGGCCGCCAGGCCGGCGCAGGTACATCACCATATCCTGCGCCACATTGCGGGCGAGGGTGAAGCCGTAATCATCCTCCACCAGCGCCAGCGTCAGGTCAAACCCGGAGCTGACGCCGCCGGACGTCCAGACGGGGCCATCCTGAACATAAAGCGGGCCACCCTCAACGTTGACCGCAGGATAGCGGGTTTTCAGGGTTTCCAGAAGCCGCCAGTGGGTCGTTGCCCGGCGCCCATCGAGCAGTCCGGCCTGTGCCAGCAGCAGGGCCCCGCCGCAGACAGAGGCGACGCGTCGCGCATGCGGCGCGGCCAGGTGCAGCCAGTCCACCACGGCGGTGCTCTCCAGCTCATTCATGCCGCGGCCGGTAATGATGATCGTGTCCAGCGGCTCGCGCGGATCCAGCTCCGGCAGGCGATAGTCCGCCAGCAGGTTCAAGCCGGACTGGCCGTGGATCACCAGATGAGGCTGGGTGGTGGCGATAATGATGCGGTAGCGGGGCTGCGCAAGGCCGTCCGGGTGCAGCCGGTTGGCCTGCATCAGAATGTCGGCGATACCGGCGGCCTCAAACAACATGCCACCATCGGGAACGATAATCAGGATCTTCTTCATGTCCCGAAAAGTACCTTTATCACAAAATAAGTCAAGAGGAGAGCGTTGACTGTATGATCCACGGTTCTGTTCAAACGCCCGATGCTGGCCACGGCACGTCTTTTGTACCCCAACTACACTGTCTTTGCCGCTCGTCCTGCGAGCTATGGCCAGGAAAAGCAAAGAACGCATAACAAATTTTCATCATGTTAGTAATAAGTCGTCGCAATGAAGAAAAGCAAGCGATAGTGTAGTGACGATAAAATACAAAATTGAATTAGTCAGGCGAAAGCAGCGTTTTTATCCGCCATTCGGGAGGATGTGGTTATATTTTAAGCAATGCTCTGGTGAATGAAGTTGTAGTGAGGCTTAATTATTCGTACGACCCGGAAGAGAAAAAATTACCGTCAGAGAGAGGGAGCATAAAGTTAATTTGTGGCGTGAAATTAATTTCTCGATCCTTACTATGTTTTCTTAATTCGCTGGGATGGCGTCCCTGAGTTTTGTAGAGATGCTATCAATACATTAAATAATTCATGTGAAATATATTCATGCGCAACTGAAAAATTCTCCATTCTACTAATTATGGTAGTGGCTAAAATAGCGATGTTACGTTAGTGATAATGGTTCTCTTCTGTATATTTTTGTTTTTAAATCATAGTGTTGCATGGCTTGTGTATTTTTCAGATTAATCTCAGGGTGGGGCGGACGCTTCATTAAACAGTAGTAGAGAGAAAGGAAATATTGAAAAGGTGACCAGCTCATGTAAACTTGTTTACCGTTTGTCAAAATATGTCAGGATTACGCTGGGCCTTATTCTCAAGGCTCGTGCGGTAGCTATGCCCAAATAATAGTAACGCCCCGGAAAAACCTGACTATTTTAACAATAGCACCTAAGTCAAATTTTATCCCCTCTCTTCATCCTCTAAATATCGCTACGGAAAAGCATATGAAACTGCGCGTATTGTTATCACTTCTGTTTGTTATGGCGGTGGCGGGCTGTAAGGCGCCGCAGAAACCAGCGATCACCGATGATACGATTGTGACCAGCCAGGTGAATGGCGTCACGCTGACGCACCGTCACGCTGTTACCCCTCCGGCGGAGTTCACTCAGGTGAATGAACCGTACCGTGCCATGTACCCGGCATCCCTGATGAGCCGTCCTGACTACGGCGGAAAAGTGATCCGTACGCTTGAGACCGGCAAAACTTACGTCGTGCTGGGGCAGGTTGAACATTTCTGGATGGCGCTGGCCGATGAAGGGAGTGAACAGCTGATTGGTTACGTGCCGATGCGTGCCGTGATCAAGGCTGACCAGTACGAAGCCACCGTGCGTAAACAGGCACTGCGCCCGAAAGCGCGTAAGAAAACCACCTGTGTTGATGTCGATGGCAACAGCAAAGCCTGCAAAGACAGCGCGAACGGTACCTGGATCCTGAACTAAACGGGTTTCACGAGCATATTTTTATGAATAATAAAAATTTTCATCGGATGTGGTTCCCTTTTTTTGCGTTGATTCTCGCGCTGATCGGTGGTTGTACGTCGTCTTCACACAGCGACCCCTCCCGCTACAATCTTCAGTTTCAGGCTCATCCTCAAATCAATGATTCTGCACCGCTTAAGGTCAGAGTGTTGCTGCTGAAATCCGATGCGGATTTCATGTCCAGTGACTTCTACTCCTTACAGAACAACGCGTCAGCCACGCTTGGCGCGAATCTGCTGAACAGCGATGTGTTCTTCCTGATGCCGGGCCAGCTTTCGAAAACCCTGAGCGGACAAAGCTCACCGGAAGCGCGCTATATCGGCGTGATGACGGAATACCAGGCGCTGGACGGCAAAAAATGGCGCGTCTCACTTCCTTTGCCTGTTCCCGGCGAAAACGCGATTTACCAGTTCTGGAAATGGTCCGCAGATGAACTCCAGGCCAGCGTCTTTCTTGACGTAAATGGTATCCGGGTCATCAGCCAGTAACGCCCTTCATAACAGGAAAGAGATCATCATGACGAAAGCAGAAAAGGTCGTCTGGACCGAGGGCATGTTCCTGCGTCCCCACCATTTTCAGCGGACAGAAAGTTACCTCCTCAACCACGTTCGTGAGTGGGGGGCCTTGCAGCGATCGTATCTCTGGGGCTTTCTCGACCTTGAGCTGGATGAAGCGATGCTACGCCAGGGGTGTATTGCCCTGAGCTACTGTAGCGGTTTGCTGCCTGACGGCACCTTTTTCCAGGTTCGCAGCGACCGCAACGGTCCGGCTCCGCTAAAAATCCCCGATAATCTCACCAATGAAAAGGTGGTGCTTGCGCTGCCGGTTCGTCGCGGTGGCCGTGAAGAGGTGATTTTCAGCGAGGAGCAGTCTTCTCTGGCGCGTTTTATTACGTTTGAACAAGAGGTGGAAGACGACAACGCCATGTCGGTCGGGGAGGCGACGGTCCAGTTTGGCCGCCTGCGTCTGACCCTGATGCTGGAGAAAGATCTGACGGCAGAATGGACTGCCATCGGCGTGGCGTACGTTACCGAAAAGCGCAACGACAACCACGTGCGGCTGGATAACAGCTACATTCCGCCAATGCTGAACGCCAATAACAGCCCGCAGCTGTATGGCATGATCAATGACCTGCACGGCTTGCTGGTGCAGCGTAGCCAGCAGATCGGCGGCCGCCTGCGCCAGCCGGGGCGTTTCAATACGTCTGAGATGGTTGAGTTCACGCTTCTCTCGCTGATCAACCGCCACCTTGGCGACGTCTCACATTTAAAAACGCTGCCGCTGCTTCACCCTGAAGCGCTCTGGCGCAGCTGGCTGCCGTTTGCCACGGAGCTCGCCACCTGGACGCCGCAGCGTACCGCAGAGAGCATACTGCCGGTATACGACCATGACGATCTCGCCGTTTGCTTCGGCAAACTGATGCTGATGCTGCGTCAGGGACTGTCGCTGGTCATGGAAGATCATGCCATCCAGCTGCCGCTGCACGAACGCTCCCACGGGCTGAACATCGCCACCGTGCCGGAGACCAGCATGGTCCGGGAGTTTGGCTTTGTATTGGCGGTAAAAGCCAATGTCCCCGGCGAACACCTGCAAACCCATTTCCCTGCCCAGATGAAGGTTGCGCCAGTGTCGAAAATTCGCGATCTGGTTCAGCTCCAGCTGCCGGGCATCATGCTTCGGGCAATGCCCGTCGCGCCGCCGCAGATCCCGTGGCATGCAGGCTACAGCTATTTCGAGCTCGAGAGGGGCAGCGAACTGTGGCATGAGATGGACAAGTCCGGGGCATTCGCGCTGCATCTCGCAGGGGAATTCCCGGGTCTCGATATGGAGTTCTGGGCCATCCGTAGCCCGACAGAATAATAAAGCGAGCGCTTAATATGCAGGAACGACAGGATACCGGCAGTGATGCCGTGTTTACCGGAGCCAGTGGGAACAATCAGCTGGTGGCGGCCGCCAATCCGCTGCTCAATGCGATTCCGCAAATCCGTCATTCGGTTTCCCACCACGATCAGGTCGGGCTGCGCCAGCGCCTGATTGACGAAATTCGCCGTTTCGAAGTGCGATGCCAGCAGGCGGGCTTACCGTATGAAGTGATTGTCGGCGCGCGCTACTGCCTCTGCACGGCGCTGGACGAAGCCGCCGCGCTGACCCCGTGGGGAAGCAGCGGCGTCTGGTCAAGCAATGGTCTGCTGGTGACGTTTCATAACGAAACCTGGGGCGGTGAGAAGTTTTTCCAGCTGCTGGCGCGTCTGTCGCAGAATCCGCGCGAACACATTCTGCTGCTGGAGATGATCAACTACTGTCTGCTGCTCGGCTTTGAAGGCCGCTACCGCGTGCTGGACAATGGCCGGACACAGCTTGAAACCATCAAACAGCGCCTGTGGCAGATGATCCGTGGCGTGCGCGGCAGCTACCCGCCGCCGCTCTCGCCGCACCCGGAAGATCGCCCCGTTCTGCGCAAGCTCTGGCGGCCGATGATCCCACTCTGGGCGTGCGTGGCGCTGGTCGGCTTTATCGCCTGCCTGTTCTATATCGTGCTGAACTGGCGTCTGGGTGATAACACCAGCCCGGTGCTGGCGAAAATTTACCAGTCCCAACTGCCGGAAACCACGATCCAGCAGCCTGCGCGTCAGCTGCCGGCGGTGCTGAACCTGCGCGGCTTCCTGAAACCAGAAATTGATGCCGGTCTGGTGGCCGTTAAGGATGAGGCGGATCGCAGCGTGGTGATCCTGAAAGGGGACGGACTCTTTGCCTCGGCCTCAACGGTGGTGCGCGATCGCTATGAGCCGGTCATCGACCGCATCGCCCAGGCGATGAATAACGTCAGCGGCAAAATCCTGGTGGTGGGGTACAGCGACAACGTGCCGATCCGCAGCGCACGCTTCGCCTCCAACTATGAACTCTCGCTTGAGCGCGCCCGTTCGGTGCAAAAACAGCTCCAGGGTAGCCTCTCGCAGCCAGAGCGCGTCAAAGCCGAAGGGCGGGGCGAGATCAACCCGGTAGCGCCTAACACCACGCCTGAAAATCGCGCCCGTAACCGCCGCGTGGAGATTACGCTGCTGGTATCGCCTGACAATACCCAGGCCGAGCTGAACGGATTGCCGCAAGGAAACTAAGGATGCTGACAACTCTACTTTCTATACTGACCAATCGCATTCTGTGGAGCTTCCTGGGCGTAACGGCGCTCGCGGCGGTCATCTGGATGATTGGCCCGCTGTTGTCCATCGTGGATACCCGGCCCCTTGAATCAGAGCAGAACCGCGTCATCAGCATTGCGGTGGTCTACCTGATTTGGGCCCAGAGCCACATTCTGCCGCGGCTGTATAACGCCTGGCTGAACCGTAAGCTGATGGACAAGCTCAACGAAAATACCACCAGCCCGGAGGCGGCCGATCCGCAGAAACGTCTGAACAGCGAGGAGCAGATCCTTGCCGGGCGTTTCGATGAAGCCGCCCAGATGCTGAAAAAAGCCCACTTCAGCAAAGCGGGACATGGCGCGCAGTGGACGCAGCGCTTCAGCACACAGTACCTCTATCAGCTGCCGTGGTACGTCATTATTGGCGCGCCGGGTTCAGGTAAAACCACCGCGCTGGCCAACTCCGGGCTGCAATTCCCGCTGGCGGATCGCTTCGGTAAAACCGCGCTGCGCGGCATTGGCGGCACGCGCAACTGTGACTGGTGGTTTACCAACGAGGCGGTTCTGCTGGATACCGCGGGGCGCTACACCACTCAGGAGAGCGAGCAGGTTCAGGACGCCGGGGAGTGGCTGGAGTTTATCAACCTGCTGCGTAAATACCGCCGTCGCCAGCCCATTAACGGCGTGATTATCACCATCAGCATTTCCGACCTGCTTTCGCAGTCCGCTGAGGCCTCGCGCCAGCAGGCGGTCAACCTGCGCCAGCGTCTCTCCGAGCTGCATGAACAGCTGGGTATTCGCTTCCCGGTGTATGTGATGGTGACCAAAGCGGACCTGCTTAAAGGCTTCCGCGCCTGGTTTGCGGATTACGACAAAGCCCAGCGCGACCAGATCTGGGGCTTTACGCTGCCGTGGGAGCAGACCAAACACGCAGATTACGACCTGATGGGCAACTTCCAGCAGGAATTTTCCCTGCTGCAACAGCGTCTGGATGCTGGCCTTCCGGAAACCATGCTCAAAGAGCATGACGCCAAAACCCGTGCGGAAGCCTATCTCTTCCCGCAGGAGTTCGCCGCGCTGCGTCCGCTGCTGGCAGACTACCTGAGCACGGTCTTTGCCCGCTCAAACTTCGAAACCGAATTTTCTCCGCGCGGCATCTACTTTGCCAGCGGCACTCAGGAAGGGATGCCGTTTGACCGCGTGATGGGCGAGCTGAATCGCGCGCTCTCCTTACCTGAAGGGGGGGAAAGCACGCGCTGGGATTCGGTGAGCAAAGAGGCGCCGATCCCAGGCGCGAAGGGCCAAAGCTTCTTCATTAAAAACCTGCTGCAAAACGTGATTTTCCAGGAAGCGGGCATCGCCGGGGAAAACCGCTGGTGGGAACTGCGCAACCGCGCCGTGATGTGGTCCGGCTACGCGGCGCTGCTGGCCCTGCTGGTGATCCTGGGTGGCCTGTGGCTGACCAGCTACGCCAAAAATAAAGCCTATCTGGAAGAAGTGGACGCAAAAGTGCCGATGCTGGAGCAGCAGAGCAAGGCGCTGCAAAACCAGCCCCAGCGCGATCTGTTTGCGCTTCTGCCGCTGCTTAACAGCCTGGTGGATCTGCCGAAAAGCAATGCCTTCGACGTTAACGACCCGCCGGTTTCCCGCCGCATGGGGCTTTATCGCGGGGATGACGTCAGCGATGCCTCGCAGTCTCTGTATCAGAAGGCGCTGGATCAGATGCTGCTGCCCGCCGTGGCGATGCACATTACCACCTGGCTGCGCAACGACAACGGCAGCGACGTGGAGTACAGCTACGAGGCGCTGAAAGCCTATCAGATGCTCTATCAGCCGAAGCACTATGACGGCAAATTCCTGCACTCGTGGGTGATGCTCAACCTGCAACGCAACCTGCCGCAGAACGTGACGCAGGCGCAGCTTCAGGAGCTGGAATGGCACCTGACCCAGCTGCTGGAGCCAAAAATTCAGGCTTCACCGTATGCGCAGGATGAGGATCTGGTGGCACGTGAAAGGGCGCTTATCAACCAGCAGCCGCTCTCAACTCGCGTATATGGCCGCCTGAAACGTCTGCTGGAGCATGATGAGAACCTGAAGCCGGTTTCGCTTTCAGATCTCGGCGGCCCGCAGAGCGAGCTGGTGTTTTCTCGTAAAAGCGGCAAGCCGGTGAGTGAAGGCGTACCGGGCCTCTATACGCCGGACGGCTACTGGAAGAGCTTCAACGACCAGATCGACAGCGTGACCACCGCCCTGCACGAGGACGATGCCTGGGTACTGGGAGCGACCACCGCCCAGGAAGATAAACAGCAGATCGACAACGCCGTGCGCCAGCTCTACATGCGCGACTTTATCGTCAACTGGGATCGCTTTCTCGCTGACATTCAGCTCAACAACAGCGCCGATCTTTCCCAGCGCATCAACACCGCGCGCCTGCTTTCAGGCACCAACTCGCCGCTGCGCCGTCTGGTGCTTAACCTGAGCAAGGTGCTGACCCTGTCGCGCACTGCGCCTGCGCCGGAAGATGCGCAGAAAGCGGAAGACCAAAGCAACCGCGCCACCCGCACGCTGGAAGCGCTGTTCAGCAACGGTGACAATGCCCCGACGCAGGGCGCGGTCGTGACGCAGGCGCCTGAGCAACTGGTGACCGACCACTATGCGCCGATGATTGAGCTGGCGCAGCCGCTGGAGAAGGGTGGCAAGACCATCGTCTTTGACGATTTTCTTAAGCAGGTTGACGAGCTTTATCGCTACCTGACCGCCGTTCAGGATGCGGCAAACAGCGGTATGCCTGCGCCGGGCGGGGATGCAATCAGCCGCCTGCAAGCCAGCGCGGGCCGTCTGCCGGGCGGGCTGCAAACCATGTTCAGCAATATGGCCGTCGGCGCCAGCAGCGACACCCAGCGTCGCGATCTGGAGAACGTGCGTAAGCGCATCAACGTGGAAGTGGGTGGGTTCTGCCGTCAGGCGATTGCCGGGCGTTATCCACTGGTGCGCAGCGCCAGCACCGAGGTGACGCCGGACGATCTCGCCCGCATGTTCGCGCCGGGCACCGGACTGATGGATACCTTTTTCCGCGACAACCTGACCAACAAGGTGGACACCACCCAGGCGAACTGGCGCTTTATGCCGGGCATCGACGGTAAAACGCTGCCGGGCAGCGAAGGGCTGTTGCGTCCGTTCCAGCAGGCGCAGTCTGTCCGCGATGCCTTCTTTGCCAACGGCGCGACCACGCCATCCTTTAAGGTCACGGTGCGCACCGTGCGGATGGACAACACCATTCTGAACCTGACGCTGGACGTGGACGGCCAACTGCTGCGCTACAGCCACGGTCCGCAGGCGGTGCAGATCATGAACTGGCCGGGGCCGGGCGGGACGAACCAGGTGCGTATGCAGCTCGGTCTGACCAATGGCAGCACCGCAACGCTGGTAACTAACGGTTCCTGGGCGCTCAACCGCTTTTTCGACAAGGCGCGCACCAGCCCTGGCGCGGGTAGCCTGAGCCGTCAGGCGACCTTCAACGTCGACGGACATCAGGTCACGCTGGAGTTTGCCCCGAACAGCATCCGCAACCCGTTCCAGCTTCCCCGTTTCATATGCCCATAACCGCAAGGACAGCCGTATGACGAATACCCCTGCGATGAACCGTTATAGCTGGTATGGCAAATTACCCAGCGCCGGAGATTTTTTGCAGCGTCGCTTTCCGGATACCCTGCAACGCCAGTGGTCGCACTGGTTCCAGGTCGGCCTGCTGGCCTGGCAACAGGAAGAGCAGCGCAGCGGCGAGCGCCCGTTTTCAAAAGCCCCGGTGTGGAACTTTGTCGTCCCGCCGATGCTCGGTAGCCAGATGATTCAGATGGGCTGCCTGCTGCCGGGCCGTGACAGCGTAGGCCGCCACTATCCGGTATGCCTGCAACTGAGCTTCACCCCCGCCGAGTGGTCATCCCGCCTGCTCGGGCAGGCTGAAAGCTGGTACCAGCAGCTTGGCCGTCTGGGGCTGCACGCGGTGCGTAACAGCTATTCTGCCTCCCAGCTGGATGAAATGCTGATGACCATCCCGGCGCCCCAGCCGGTTGAGCCGCAAAAGCGTTCCGACATTCTCGACGTGATTGGCTATGACGACGATGGTCAGAGCACGCTGGGCTGGCCGCAGGCGGCGGAGTGTTTTGATCCGCTGCGCCAGACCAGCTACTGGTGGACAAACCGCTGCGACGGCTATCCGCTGTACACCCACGTCCACAGTGGAAACTTCACCGGGCAGCTCTTTACGCTGCTGTTCGATCCGGCAGGCGGCGCCCGTCCGGGCCGCCACGGTCTTTACCCGCCTATGTTTGAATAAGCAGGGATCTTATGAATATCGATGAATTTCTCGCGCCGATAAGCCCCGATAACCCCTGCGGTGAAAACCTGGAGTACGACGCTGATTTCCAGGCTATGGGTCAGGCCAGTCAGGGTAAAGCCGAGCAGCAGTTTGGCGACACCATCATTCCGGCAGAGCCTGCCGACTGGAACACGGTGGAAAAACTCGCCACCAGCCTGCTGGGTCGCACCAAAGATCTTCGCGTCATGCTGGCGTTAACCCATGCCTGGACGCGTCGTCGCGGGCTGGCAGGTTACGCCGACGGGCTAGTGCTGGTGCAGGAAGCCCTGTCCCGTTACTGGGAGCAACTTTACCCGCTGCTGGAAGAGTATGGCGAAACCGATCCGTTCTACCGCATCAACGCCCTCGCCGGGCTGAGTGATAAATCTGACCTGACGGTCGCGGTGCGTAACGCCTCACTGCTCCGCTCAAACGGCGATGAGATTTCGCTCCGTGACGCCCAGGCGCTGCTTGACGGCAGTAAAACCGAGTGTCCGGATTATCCGGGCGGTCGTCCACGACTGATCGATGAGCTGGCCCGGGGCGATCAGCCCGGCACCGAAGCGGTAATCGTGATCAACGAACGCCTGCTGGCCATCCGCGAACTGCTTACCGGCTATCTCGGGGAAAGTGGCGTACCGGAGATGGAACAGCTGTTGAAAACCGTCGGACTGGTTTCCAGCGCCTGTCAGGTGACCGATATCAGCAAGCTGCTGCCGAACCGTGACGCGCAGGCTGAACAGCACGCCGAGCCGCAGCCGGTGGCCGCGTCGCCCGTTCAGCAGGTGACGGACTGGCGCAGCGTGCAGGTGACCAGCCGCGCCGACGCCCAGCTGATGCTGGAAAAAGCGAAACAGTATTTTGCGCAGTACGAACCCAGCCATCCCGCACCGCTGATGATTGAACGGGTGCAGCGGCTGTCTGAACTCAACTTTATGGACATTATTCGCGACCTGGCGCCAGACGGCGTTAACCAACTGGAAAACATCTTTGGACGCCGCGAATGACGCGTCCTGGCATTATGACGACAGGCATGGAGTCTGCCGTTTCACCTTCACCGCGCATCTTTGATGGAGAACATCATGGCAATGAGTAACAGTGGACAGAAATTCATCGCACGCAACCGTGCTCCCCGCGTGCAGATCGAGTACGACGTAGAGATCTACGGCGCAGAACGCAAAATTCAGCTGCCGTTTGTGATGGGCGTTATGGCCGATCTGGTTGGCAAGCCGGTGGAAAATCTGCCAGCCGTCGACGAGCGTAAGTTCCTGGAAATCGACATCGACAACTTCGACGAACGCATGAAGGCGCTGAAGCCGCGCGTGGCGTTCCAGGTGGATAACACCCTGACCGGCGAAGGTAAGCTCAACGTCGATCTGACCTTCGACAGCATGGACGACTTCCTGCCGGACGCGGTGGCCCGCAAAGTAGAGCCGCTGAACAAGCTGCTGGAAGCCCGTACCCAGCTCTCCAACCTGCTGACCTACATGGACGGTAAAAACGGTGCGGAAGAGCTGATCGCGAAAATTCTCCAGGATCCGACGCTGCTCAAATCCCTGAGCCAGTTGCCAAAAAATGACGAAAGTGCGAAAGGTAGCGAGGAATAATCGATGAGCAACCAGACTCAACAACACGATCAGCAGGCGGGCCAGGCGTTCAGCCAGGACGAGTTCAGCGCGCTGCTGAATAAAGAGTTCCGCCCGAAAACCGATCAGGCGCGCTCTGCCGTAGAAAGCGCGGTTAAAACCCTGGCGCAGCAGGCGCTGGAAAACACCGTAACCTTCTCAAACGATACCTACCGCACCATTCAGAACCTGATTGCCGGTATTGACGAGCAGCTTTCACAGCAGGTGAACCAGATTATTCACCACGAGGAGTTCCAGAAGCTGGAGAGCGCCTGGCGCGGGCTGAGCTACCTGGTGAACAATACCGAAACCGACGAGATGCTGAAGATCCGTTTTATGAGCATCTCCAAGCAGGAGCTGGGCCGCACCCTGAAGCGCTACAAGGGCGTGGGCTGGGACCAGAGCCCGATCTTCAAGAAAATCTACGAGCAGGAGTACGGCCAGTTCGGTGGCGAGCCGTTTGGCTGCATCGTGGGCGACTACTACTTCGACCACAGCCCGCAGGACGTTGAGCTGCTGGGCGAGATGGCACGCATCGGCTCTGCGGCCCACTGTCCGTTCATCACCGGCACCGCGCCGGGTGTGATGCAGATGGAGTCCTGGCAGGAGCTGGCTAACCCGCGCGACCTGACCAAAATCTTCCAGAACACCGAATACGCTGCCTGGCGTTCACTGCGTGAATCAGAAGATGCCCGCTATCTGGGCCTGGTGATGCCGCGCTTCCTGTCGCGTCTGCCGTACGGCATTCGCACCAACCCGGTCGACAGCTTTGATTTTGAAGAGCAGACCGACGGCGCGAACCACAACAGCTACTCGTGGGCAAACGCTGCCTATGCGATGGCGGCCAACATCAACCGCTCCTTTAAAGAGTACGGCTGGTGCACCTCGATTCGCGGTGTGGAATCCGGCGGGGCGGTGGAAAACCTGCCGTGCCACACCTTCCCGAGCGATGACGGCGGCGTGGACATGAAGTGCCCGACCGAGATCGCCATCAGCGACCGTCGTGAAGCGGAACTGGCGAAAAACGGCTTTATGCCGCTGGTGCACCGCAAAAACTCCGACTTCGCCGCCTTCATCGGCGCGCAGTCCCTGCAAAAACCGGCCGAGTACCACGACCCGGATGCCACCGCTAACGCGCGCCTGGCCTCCCGTCTGCCGTACCTGTTCGCCTGCTGCCGTTTTGCTCACTACCTGAAGTGCATCGTGCGCGACAAAATCGGCTCCTTCCGCGAGCGCGAAGAGATGGAACGCTGGCTGAACGACTGGGTGATGAACTACGTGGACGGCGACCCGGCTAACTCCTCCCAGGAAACCAAGTCCCGCAAACCGCTGGCGGCGGCGGAAGTGCAGGTGCAGGAAATCGAAGACAACCCGGGCTACTACGCCGCGAAGTTCTTCCTGCGTCCGCACTACCAGCTGGAAGGTCTGACCGTTTCCCTGCGTCTGGTATCTAAACTGCCGTCGCTGAAGACGAAGGACGCGTAAGAGCGTCAGACTGCTGACTACGTGCGTTTTGTGAGTTTCGCCCGGCGGCGCTACGCTTGCACGGGCCTACAATCAAACGTGCAATCAATTGATATCGTTGCTCAATGTAGGCCGGGTAAGCACAGCGCCACCCGGCAAGAAAGACGGCTAAATTGCTAATGCTGTCCTTAACTGGTTCCACAATAAAGCACAGTAATAAAGACTTCACATTCATTCCGTTATTTCGGGGGAATGTAAGACTGTCAAATGACACGGGTCATTTGATATGAGGCAGAGGTAAAATATGGACGGTTTTATTCAGCCCCATGCTTTCCTGTTTGCCATATAAGGGCTTTTTCGAAAGCAATATTGTTCATCCACGAAGAGTAGATATTATGGCTATTGATATGTTTCTGAAGGTCGAGGGTGTTACGGGCGAATCTAAAGATTCTAACCACACCGGCTGGACTGATATTACCTCCTTCTCCTGGGGCGCGTCCCAGCCAGGTAATATGAGCGTTGGCGGTGGCGGCGGTGCCGGTAAAGTGAACTTTAACGATCTGCACGTTAACGCTCTGATCGACAAATCCACTACAGCAATCCTGAAACACTGCGCAAGCGGTAAACACCTGACCAAAGTTGAACTGTCCGTCTGCAAAGCGGGTGGTCAGCAGGTTGAATACACCCGCATCACCCTGGAAGACGTTCTTGTGACTTCCGTTCAGTACACGGGTGCAGACAACGGCGATACCGTTGGCGTGACCTATGCATTCCAGGCTGCGAAAGTGAAACAGCAGTACTGGGAGCAGACCACTGCCGGTGGTAAAGGTGCTGAAAGCAGCGCTGGCTGGAACATCAAAGAAAATAAAGAAGCGTAACAGGAGTGGGCCCGAAAGGGCTCACTTTAGCCTGTACTTTCTAAAAGGGAAAATACTTATGCGTCCTGCTTTTGGTGCCGCCTGGAACAGATTCAGAGAAGTTAATGTCAATGTCGAAACGGTGGGCAAATTATTGGGTGGAAAAGTCCAGCACAATATTGAAGCCGGAATTTTTAAAAATGCCTGCCCCATTCGTATGAGCTACGTTTTAAACTATTGTGGCATTCCGATACCTTCTAATAGTAAATATGCAACAGTGACCGGGAATGACAAGAAGCGGTACATGTTCCGTGTCAAAGATATGATTGCATTCCTACCCACAGTTCTGGGCAGTGCAGATATGTCAGTCTCTTCACCAACTCCTGCACAATTTGCAGGCAAGCAGGGCATAATCATATTTACCGGACATGGCTAGTATGATGCAACCGGACATGTAACACTGTGGAATGGAAATATTTGCTCTGATGATTGTCATTTTCTTGGCTCTCCTGGCAATGGTTCATTTATTCCTACAAACGCAACATTGTGGAGCCTGAAATGAAACGTTTGTTGCTGCTTGTATTGGTTTTAAATGCCTCAGTCGCTTACTCCCAAACACTGCCTGATGTTAGTGCTTTTACTCAGCAACAAATCTTTGAAAACTGGGTGCAAAATCGATGCATCGGCAAGATTGCAGATAGTAAAATCCTGAAGGATGATGCAGAGGCCAGTGCCGCTGCATGGCTCGAAGCAAGCGATCTACCTCCAGAGAATTTTGAAAAAGCTGACAAGGTGATTGTTTCCTTACTTAAAGAGCAGGTAGGCGGTACCGAACCGGGTAATTATCAGATATTAAAGTGCAGCTTAATTGCCAATAGCGACGCAATTCGTCTGCTCAATGTTCAAAAATAGCGTTTCACCGATATTGCCAGGAGATTTGACCGTACCATCTGGCGTCTTCAAGTCACAATCTGTGATGGAGCTCAAGATGAGTGCAATTTCGCCAGCCTTGGTAGTAAATTATGGTGTATATGGACTGTTTACTGTTCTTTCTTATTGTGGTCTTGTTCCTGATGGTTGTAATTATGGACTTCATCAGTTCCCGTTATTTTAAAAAACACGAGGCCGAATATAATCAGCTTCTTTCAGAATATAGGCAAAAAGGCTACGATCTCGATCTGGTGACAAATTACGCATCATTTTTTGGTTCGCTGGCGAACTATCAAAAAATAATCTGGTTTGTTCGTCTTCGCAAAGGCGTGAAGATGAAATTTACCAAAGACAGAAATGTTCAGGACGATGCCTATAAATTCGTTCAGGCTTTACCGGAAGAGAGAATCGGCTGGATATTAAAACTGCATCGACGCTATAAAGCTCAGGCCTTACTTTTTACGCTATGGCTGCTTATCGGCATTATTTTCCTGAATGTAGTCAAATAGCTTTAATCAGCCCTTAACCCCCAAACCCTGCCGTTCTCACTCCCGAGAGCGGCAGCGTTTGAGCGCTAATCATACCAGCAGGAATACGCCATGCGATTCACGATTATTTCTACGAAACCCGGTCATCAGCCGCCGCAAAGCAGCTGTGATTTTTATGCCCCGGGCGGCACCATTGGGCGCGGTACGGATAACAATCTGGTGCTGCCGGACAATGACCGCACCATCTCGCGTTTGCAGGCCATCGTTCACGTCGACGCCAGTGGCGAATGCCGCGTCACGAACCGCGGCAGCGTTACCCGCGTGGTACTGAATGATATCCCGCTGGAGCGTGGGCGTCAGGTTGAGCTTCAGGATGGGGATATTCTCGGTATTGATGATTATCGCATTGAAGTCAGCGAACTCATTCATGACACCCAGCCCGTAAGCCGCATGGCGGCCAGCATGCAGCAGGCGCGCCCAGCGGCGACACCTGCTCCGGCGCCGCAACCGAAACCGGCCAGCGCCGCGCCTCGCGGAAAAGCTGAACCTACGGCCGTGCCGTCAGAAATCTGGGACAGCCTGATGCAGGAGTTTTCCATCTCCGACAGCATCTCCAGCAACCGGGCAAAACCACAGCCCGCCGCATCCCACGATCCGTTCTCTCAGCCTGCGGCCCCGGAGCGGAATGCCGAAGATCCGCTGGCAATGTTTAACGACGCCGAACCGTCGCTTGAACGTAAAAACGTTGACCCGGACACGCTGTTTAGCGATGAAGCGTTGTTTAAAAAAGAGAGCATCTTTGACGATGTCACCCCTTCAACGTTGGTACAGCCGGACGAAAGCAAACCTGCCCAGCCAAAGGAAGAGGCGTCGGACGAACTCGATCCGTTAGCCCTGTTTGGCGGGACGGCGAGCGCACCTGCCGCGCGTCACGATGACCCTCTCGGCCTGATGGGCGGCGCGCCGTTAACCCATCCGGATGAAATCGTGGCCGATAAGCCGGAGCCAAAGCCTGAAGCGCAAGACGCACAGGAAGAGGATGCGCTGGCCAGCTCACCGCTGTTCGATCCGGAACCGACTGAACCACAGGACGCGCCGCGCGCGGAAGAGGAGCCCGCGCGCCCTGATTACGCTGGCTTCACCATGCCAACACCGCAGGCCGTGGCGCGCAGCAACGCGCAGGCGCCTAAAGGCCGCCTGCGTATCGACCCGGTTAAAAACGCTGCATCGCCTGCTGCCTCCGCGCAGACCGGCGAGCGAGGCGAGGTGCTTCAGGGCGAACTGCTGGAGGCGCTGCTGGAGGGCATGGGCCTGAGCGAAATGCAGCCGGTGCCGCAATTCGACCGGGAAAATATGCGTCAGCTGGGTCAGATCCTGGGCATGTTCTCGCAGGGGACCGTGGCGCTGCTCTCCTCGCGCTCCATCCTCAAGCGTGGGGTGAAAGCCGATATGACTATGGTGCTCGACGATGCGAACAACCCGTTCAAACTGTTGCCGACCGGGAAAACGGTGCTGATCCAGATGTTTGGCACTCCGATGCCGGGCTTTATGCCGCCGACCAAATCAGTGCGTGATGCGCTGATCGATCTCCAGGCACACCAGCTAGGGATGATCTCTGGTATCCGCGCCATTATCGCCGCCATGCTGCAATCCTTTAACCCGGAACAGCTGGAAGAGCAGGCGAAGCAGAACGGGATGACGTCACGCCTGGCGCTGCCGGGCAGCCGTAAAGCCGCGCTGTGGGATTATTTCGTTCGCAGCTATGGCGAGACGGCGGGCGAGATCGAGGACGACTTCCATACCCTGTTTGGCGAAGCCTTCCTCCATGCCTATGACATGGAGGTCAATCAGTACAAAGACTCACAAAGCGGATCGGAAGAAAAATGAATATCGCAACGGCTTCTCTCTCCCGCCAGGGGACGCGCGCCAGCAACCAGGATCAGACGGGAGAAACCATCGGGGAACGTTCAGCCTGCTTTGTCGTCTGTGACGGCATCGCGGGCCTGCCGGGCGGCGAGGTGGCCGCTGAGCTGGCCCGCAACAGCATTATTTCCCGCTTTGACGGCGACAAGCACCTGAATGCGCAGCATATTCGTGACTACGTCCAAACGGCGAACCGCACCATTCTCAGCGAACAACAGGCCGTGCAGGACTATCGCCGGATGGGCACCACGCTGGTCAGCCTGTTTATCGACAGGGATTACCGTCTGGCTTACTGGGCGCACGCCGGAGACAGCCGCCTGTACCTGTTTCGCCGCGGCTGGCTGTGGCATGTGACCACCGATCACAGCCTCGTCCAGCAGATGAAAGATGCCGGGCATCAGACTGACGATCTCAACAGCAACCTGCTGTATCTGGCGCTGGGTATTGAGAATGGCGGACCGGAAGCGAGCTACAGCGATGTCGTGCAGGTTGAGGACGGTGATGCCTTCCTGCTCTGCACCGACGGTTTTTGGCACGGCGTCAGCGAAGAGCAGATGAAGCAGTCGCTGCACATGGTCAATACGCCACAGGAGTGGCTGACCTTAATGAACCAAATCATTCAAAAGAATGCCGAACAGGAGGGCAATGCTCAGGATAACTATACCGCCGTGGCGGTGTGGATGGGCAACCCTCAGGACACCACTTTGCTGCATACGCTCTCTGACGCAGCACAATTTCTTCCCTGCGGAACTGATTAGACACACAAGGATTGATATGAAACTTTGGCTATCGGGTTTGGCTCTTCTGACGGTGGCGACCACCGCACAGGCTGAAAACTTCCGCATCGTGCAGTCTCCTGCGCAGAAGCTGGATATCTGGATCGACAACATTAAAGACAATACGCCGCAAAGCTGGTGTAAGGCGGACGTTGCGCTGCGTATCGTGGCGAACGGCAAGAAAGAGGTTTCGGTGCTGGAAAACTTCGTGCCGCGCCTTGGCTCGCTGCTGGAGCACCAGTGCAGCAAGCTGAATACCCTGAACTGGACGCTTAACGATCCGGAAGGCACGACGCTTGCCCGGGGCACAGCGGCTAAAGCGCAGGACTGGGCGCTGGTGGTGAAGCAGCAGGAAACGGCGGCGGCAACGACCACCACCTCAGGCGCGCTGCTGCCGCCTGACCAGAATCCGGAGACGCACACCGTGGCGGCAGATCGTACGCCATGGCAGGAGTTCACCCTTCAGGACGGTTGCCACCTGCGCACCTTCTGGGAGGGCGGCTCCTCCGCGCCAGCGCTGTTTATTCCGGATTCTGACACCACCCGCTGCGGCAACGGCAGCTGGCTCAGCGGCCACACCGTGGTGACGCAGAACCGTAACGGGACGCAGAAAGCGATTCCGGTCACCTACATTCACGGCTTCCCGGTGATGGGGCTGAACAACGCGGTCGATCCTGAAAAGGCGCTGATCACCTCCGTCAACAAAGAGCGCATGGTCTTCAGCACCCAGAACAGCGACCAGAGCTGGATGATCCTGCCGTACGACAGCACCCTGAACGGCTGGAAGAGCAACGGCACGGTGGCGGTGGAAATCACCCGTGAGATCGCCAGCGACGACGCCAGACTCCAGGCGCGTATCGCAGAGGTGAAGAAAATCTGGAGCGCATGGGTTGCACCGGGCGCGGAGCTGAACGTTATTCTGATTGACACGCTGCGCCCGCAGTTGCGCGATCCGGCAGTGGGCGCCTGGCGCGCGGCGAATTAAGGAGGGGCTATGAATACGCTTTATCAACGTCTGGCGGGCGAGTCGATTAGCGACGCGCTGCTTCGCCTGGAAGCCGATATCAAAGCCCGTCCGGCGGATGCCGATCTGCGCGCCGCGTTTGTGCAGTTTCTGATCCTCAGCGGCAACTGGGCGCGCGCCCTGACCCAGCTGAAAAGCTGGCTGGCGCTGAAGCCGCAGGCAAAACCGACCGTAACGCTGCTGGAGCAGGCCATTCAGGGTGAACAGCAGCGTGCGCGCGTGTTCGCGGGAGAGGTACGACCGGCAATGCCCGAGGCGCAGTGGCCGTGGCTGACGACGTTAGCCCAGGCGCTGACCGAAAGCGCAGGGCAAGCGCAAACGCTGCGCCTGGCGGCACTCGAACAGGCCCCGGCAAGCCGCGGGCAGGTCACGCTGGAGAATGAAGAGAGCCACACCTTTGAATGGCTGATGGACGGCGATGCCCGTCTGGGGCCGGTGTGTGAAACCCTGGTCAATGGCCGTTATTTCTGGGTGCCGTTCTGCGCCATCGACGCGATCCGTTTTCAGGCTCCGGCCAGCGTGACCGATCTGGTGTGGCGTCATGCGCTGGTCCGCCTCACGGACGGCACCGAGCAGGTGTGTCAGATCCCGGCGCGTTATCCGTTTGCTGACGGGGCGCCAGACAGCATTAAGCTGGGGCGCACCACCGAGTGGCTCCCGCTGGACGATGACGCCGCCCTGTATGAAGGCATGGGGCAGAAAGCCTGGCTGAGCGAGCAAAGCGAAAGCCCGCTGCTTACCCTGAGCCTGGTGACATTTACCTCGGATGGTGCGGATGAGTAATCCCGCTGGCGAAGGCGATCTGCTGCGCAGCGGCTGGCAGGCCCGCAGCAGGCAGGAGAAAGTGGGGGCGCGCGACAAAATGCAGCCCTCACTGCTGGATCGCCTGACGGATAACGATCCGGAAAAAAAACGCGAGTCCGCCAACAGCAATCTGATTACCCACGCCGCGCTGCGTCGTAACGTCCTGCGGGATTTACAGTGGTTGTTTAACACCATTAACCACGATGCCTCCAGCGATCTGAGCGGGCTGACGCAGGTGAGCCGTTCCGTCGTGAATTTTGGCGTGGCGCCGCTGGCGGGGAAAAGAATGTCCGATATTGAATGGCACGACATTCAGCGCAAGCTCACCGAAGCGATTATTAACTTTGAACCGCGGATCCTGCCGCAGGGGCTTCAGGTTCGCTGCGTGTCCGATACCTCCTCGTTAGATCTGCACAACGTTCTGTCTATCGAAATCAAAGGTCGCCTGTGGTGCGTGCCGTATCCGCTGGAATTTCTCTTTCGCACCGACGTCGATCTTGAGAACGGCCATTTTGAACTGAAGGATGCGGGGTAATTATGGAAAGCAAACTGCTCGAATATTACAACCGTGAACTGGCCTATCTGCGCGAGATGGGCGCAGAGTTCGCCGAGCGCTACCCGAAAGTGGCGGGGCGGCTCGGCATGCGCGGCATCGAAGTGGCGGACCCGTACATTGAGCGCCTGATGGAAGGTTTCGCCTTCCTGACCTCCCGCGTGCAGATGAAAATGGACGCCGAATTTCCGCGCTTTTCACAGCGTATGCTGGAGATGATTGCGCCAAATTATCTGGCGCCTACGCCGTCGATGGCGATCGCTGAAATTCAGCCCGACAGCAGCCGCGGCGACCTGAGCAAAGGCTTTATTGTGCCGCGCGGCACCATGATGGACAGCCTGGCGCTGAAAAAAACCGGCGTTACGTGCAGCTATACCACGGCGCACGAGGTGAACCTGCTGCCGTTAAAAATTGAGCGGATCGAGCTGGGCGGCGTTCCCGCCGATCTGCCGCTGGCCCAGCTCGGCCTGAGCCAGCGGGGGATCAGCAGCGCCTTACGGATCCGCATTGCCTGCGATGGCCCGCAGCATCTCGGGCACCTGGACTTTGACCGCCTGGAGTTCTTCTTAAGCGGCCCGGACATCGAGGCTCTGAAGCTGCTGGAGCTGGTGATGGAGCACCACGCGGGTATTGTCTGCCAGACGGTCAGCAAGCAGCCCCAGCGCCAGCTGCTGTCGTCTGACGCCCTGCGTCAGGAAGGCTTTAATGCGGACCAGGCGCTGCTCCCGGACGATCTGCGCAACTTCGACGGCTATCGTCTGTTGCAGGAGTACTTTGCGTTCCCGGCGCGTTTTCGTTTCATCAGCCTGAGCGGGCTGGGCAAGCTGATCCAGCGCTGCGAAGACGAAAAAGCGTTTGATATCTTCATTCTGCTCGACAAGAGCGACGATCAGCTGGAGCGCGTGGTGGATGCCAGCCACCTGGCGCTGCACTGCACACCGGTGATCAACCTGTTCCCGAAAGTGGCGGCCCGGCAGAAGCTGAGCGAAAGCCAGCATGAATACCACCTGGTGGTGGATAACATCCGCCCGCTGGATTATGAAATTTATGCCGTGAAAAAAATCTATGCCAGCGCGGATGGTCAGCGGGACGACCAGACGTTTCGTCCGTTCTGGAGTACCTGGAGCGGAGACGCGGGCAACTACGGCGCCTATTTTTCCCTGCGCCGTGAGCAGCGCGTTCTCTCCGAACACGCGCTGCGCTATGGCACCCGCACGGGCTATATCGGCTCGGAGGTCTTCGTCTCGCTGGTGGATGCGCAGCACGCGCCGTGGCAGGAGAATTTGCGCTACATTTCCGCCGAGGTGCTGTGCACCAGCCGTGACCTGCCGCTGATGCTCCAGCAGGAGCTTGGGCAGTTTATTATGGCCGACTCCATGCCGGTGAAGGCGTTAACCCTGCGTAAAGGCCCGACGCCGCCGCGTCCGGCGCTGGCGGAAGGGTTCAGCACCTGGCGGCTCATCAGCCAGCTGCAAATGAACTACCTCAGCCTGATGGACAGCGAAAACGAAGAGGGCGCTGCCGCGCTGCGTCAGCTGTTAGGGCTGTACGCCAACCTGGCCGAGACGCCGGTTGCCCGTCAGGTGGATGGCGTTCGTCACTGCGTGCTGGAGCCGGTGCACCGCCGCGTGCCTGAACCCGGCCCGGTGGTGTTCGCCCGCGGGATCGGCATCACCCTGACGGTGGACGAACGCGCCTTTTCCGGCGCCAGCCCGTGGCTTTTCGGCAGCGTGCTGGAACGCCTTTTTGCCCGACTGGTCTCCATCAACAGCTTTACGGAGTTCACGCTCAAGAGCCAGCAGCGTGGTGAAATCGGCTACTGGGCGCCGCGCATGGGTAAAAGGGCGCTGGTATGAGTGAAGTTGCCCCTGCAACGCTGCGCGTGCATCGCCTGACGCCGCTGCCCGATGCGTTCTGGCGCGGGGTGCGCGAGACGCCGTGGCGCTATGATCTGTTCCAGCTGTTAAGACGCATTGATGCCCAGGGCGGTGAACGTTACCCGCTGGGGCGCGCGCCGCTGCCTAAATTTGAGCCGCTGCGTATTGGTCAGCAGCCTTCAATGGGCTTTGCGCCGTCAACGGTTGCTGAGGTCCGGCAGCGGGAAGAGAACGGACTGCATGACGTTTCCATACTGAGCTTCGGCCTGTTTGGTCCTAACGGCCCGCTGCCGGTGCACATGACTGAGTATGCCCGCGAGCGTATTCATCATCATCAGGATCACAGCCTCAGCGCGTTTGCCGACCTCTTTCACCACCGCCTGACGCTGCTGTTCTACCGCGCATGGGCGGACGCGCAGCCTGCCGTTTCACAGGATCGCGACGACAACAGGCGCTTCGAAGGGTATCTGGCATCACTGATTGGCATGGGGCAGCCTGCCCAGATGTCGAAAGGCAGCCTGAGCGCGCACGCCCGCTTTACTCACGCCGGGCACCTGACCCGCCACGGACGGGACCCGGAAGGGCTGGAGAAAATCCTGCGCAACTATTTCAACGTGCCGGTCAGGCTGGTGGCCAACGTCCCGCAGTGGATGCCGCTCTCAACGCGGGAGCAGGCACAGCTGGGCGAGGGGCGGCGTATGCCGCGCATGGGAGAGTCCGCTTTTCTCGGCATTGCGGTACGCGACGTGCAGCATAAATTCCGGCTCGAGATTGGCCCGTTGAGCGCAGACGACTACAACCGTTTTCTGCCGGGCGAAGGATGGGTGACCGAGCTGCGCGACTGGGTGCGACAGTACGCCGGGGTGGAATTTGAATGGGAAACACGGGTGATCCTGCGCGCCGATGCGGTGCAGGGCGCCACGCTCGGCAGCGCCGGGCGATTAGGGTACAACACCTGGCTCGGCCTTCAGCCTCAGCCTGTTCCGCGTGGCGATCTGGTGTATCGCGCAGAGCGATAATCCTTCCGTATACCGAATCATTGTTAATGGAAACTAACATGTCAGAAATTAGCCGTGCCGTGCTTTTCGGCAAACTGGATACGCTGTTATTCACCTCTCTGGAAAGCGCGACTGCCTTCTGTAAGCTGCGTGGCAACCCGTACGTTGAGCTGGTGCACTGGTTGCATCAGCTGATGCAGCAGCAGGATGGCGATCTGCAACAGGTCATTCGTCACTTCGCCCTTGATGAACAGCAGCTGACACGCGATATCGTGGCGGCGCTGGATGCCCTGCCGCGTGGCGCGAGTTCTGTGTCTGATCTTTCCGAGCATATCGACAGCGCCGTCGAGCGCGCATGGGTCTACGGCTCGCTGAAGTTTGGCGTCAGCCGCATCCGCGGCGGCCATTTGCTGATCGGCATACTGAAAACGTGGAATCTGGCTAACGTGCTGAAAAGCATTTCGGCGCAGTTCACCCGTCTTAACGTCGAGGTGCTGATCGAGCAGTTCGACGCCATTTGCGCCAGCAGCAAAGAGAGCCAGCAGGCCGCCGCCGCTGCGGACGCGCCTGCCGGGGCAGTACCGGCTGCGCAGGGCACGCTGGCGCAGTATGGTCAGGATCTGACGGCGCGCGCCCGGGAAGGGAAAATCGACCCGGTGGTAGGGCGCGATGAAGAGATCCGCCAGATGGTCGATATTCTGATGCGTCGTCGCCAGAACAACCCCCTGCTGACCGGGGAAGCCGGCGTCGGGAAAACGGCGGTGGTGGAAGGGCTTGCGCTGCGTATCGCTGACGGCGACGTGCCGGAGCCGCTGCAAAACGTTCAGCTGTGGCTGCTGGATATCGGCATGCTTCAGGCCGGCGCGGGCATGAAAGGGGAATTTGAGGCGCGCCTCCAGGCGCTGATTAACGAGGTGCAGTCCAGCGCCACGCCAATTATTCTGTTTATCGATGAGATCCACACCCTGATTGGCGCTGGCGGTCAGCAGGGCACCGGCGATGCCGCTAACCTGCTCAAACCTGCCCTGGCGCGCGGGCAACTGCGCACCATCGGCGCGACCACCTGGGCGGAATACAAAAAATACATTGAGAAAGATCCGGCGCTGACCCGCCGTTTCCAGACCGTACAGGTTCACGAGCCGGACGAAGCCAAAGCCGTGCTGATGCTGCGCAGCACCGTGTCGCCGCTGGAAACTCATCATCAGGTTTTACTTCTCGACGAAGCGGTCAGCGCGGCGGTGAAACTGTCGCATCGCTATATTCCTGCGCGTCAGCTGCCGGATAAAGCGGTGGCGCTGCTGGACACCGCCTGCGCGCGCGTGGCCGTCAGCCAGAGCGCGCCGCCTGCCCAGCTGGAAGATTGTCTGCGTCACCTGGCGGCCCTGGACGTGGAGCTGGAGATTGCTGAACGCGAAGCGCGCGTGGGGGCGGGCGATCCGGCGCGTGTGGCGGCCTTAACCGCCGAACGTGACGCGTTCGAAACCCAGCGCGAAGCCCTGGCTCGTCGCTGGGAAGAAGAGCGCACGCGGGTGCAGGAGATTATCCGTCTGCGTGCCGCGCTGTTTGCGGCGGGTGATGAGGATACGGCTGAACTGCGCGGCCAGCTGGCAGAACAGCAGCAGGCGCTGAAGACCTTACAGGGTGACGAACCGCTGCTGTTTGCCGCGGTGGATGAGAACGTGGTGGCTGCGGTGGTCTCAGACTGGACCGGGATCCCGCTGGGCCGGATGGTGAAAAATGAGATTGACGCGGTGCTGAACCTGGCCGACACGCTGAACCAGCGGGTTATTGGTCAGCGTCACGGTCTGGATCTGATTGCCCGTCGGGTAAAAACCTCGCGGGCGAAGCTTGACGATCCGAACAAACCGGTCGGTGTATTCATGCTCTGCGGGCCATCCGGCGTGGGTAAAACCGAAACCGCACTGGCGCTGGCGGAGTCCCTTTACGGCGGCGAGCAGAACGTCATTACCATCAACATGAGTGAATTCCAGGAAGCGCACACCGTTTCGACGTTAAAAGGTGCGCCTCCGGGCTATGTGGGCTATGGTGAAGGCGGCGTCTTAACCGAGGCCGTGCGCCGCCGTCCCTACAGCGTGGTGCTGCTGGACGAAATTGAAAAAGCGCACCCGGACGTGCACGAGATCTTCTTCCAGGTCTTCGACAAGGGCTGGATGGAGGACGGCGAAGGGCGTCACATTGATTTCCGTAACACCATTATTATTCTGACCTCTAACGTCGGCACCGACCTGATCGCAGCCATGTGCGCCGACCCGGAACTGATGCCGGAGCCTGACGCGTTAAGCGGCGCCCTGCGCCAGCCGCTGCTGGAGGTGTTCCCGCCTGCGCTGCTGGGCCGCCTGCTGGTGGTGCCGTATTACCCGCTGAGTGACGAGATGCTGGGGCAGATTGTGCGTCTTCAGCTCAGGCGCATTCAGCGTCGTCTGGAAGAGAATCACAACATTATTTCTGAATTTGACGACAGCGTGGTCGAACAGATTGTTCAGCGCTGTACCGAGGTTGAGTCGGGCGGGCGTATGGTGGATGCGATTCTGACCAATACGTTGCTGCCTCAGATGAGCCAGATTTTACTTACCGCCAGCCGCAGCGACGAGCAGTACCGACGTCTGCATGTCACCTGCGAGCAGGGCGAGTTCCACTGTCAGTTTGCCGCGTAATAATCATCAAGAGAACTGTAAAAGATGACGGATAATGATAACAATCGGACTGTCCCAAACGCGCTCCCGGTCGGGTACCGTTTCAATGAGTTTGAGATAAAAGAGGTGATTGGCGGCGGCGGATTCGGCATCGTCTATCGCGCCTGGGATCACCAGCTCGAACGCACTATCGCTATCAAAGAATTTATGCCTTCCTCCCTCGCCGTGCGCGGCGAGGATATGACGCTGGTGCTGCGCAGCGAGCGCTTCGGCAAAGCGTTTTCTGCCGGTCTGAACAGCTTCATCCAGGAAGCCCGCCTGCTGGCGCGCTTTAACCACCCGAACCTGCTGCACGTACTGCGTTTCTGGGTGCAAAACGACACGGCCTATATGGGGACGCTGTTTTACAGCGGTACCACGCTGTCGCGTCTGCGCGAAGAGAAACCGGAGCTGATTAACGAGGCGTGGATCCGCCGCATGCTGCCAATGCTCTTCGGCGCCATCAAAACGATCCACGACGAGGGTTATCTGCACCGCGACATCTCGCTGGATAACATTCAGATTCAGGATAACGGCCTGCCGGTGCTGCTCGATTTCGGATCGGCGCGCCGCACCATCGGTAATCTCTCGGATGAGACGGAAACCATGCTGCGTCCGGGCTTCGCGCCTATCGAGCAGTATACCGACGACAATGAAAGCGAGCAGGGGCCGTGGACGGATATCTACGCGCTCGGCGCCGTATTGCGCACCCTCATCGTCGGCTCTCCGCCGCCGGTCAGCGTGGTGCGTTCGATTCAGGATACCTGCAAACCGCTGGTGGAGCTGATGCCGCAGGGGTATTCCATCCCGTTGCTACAGGCCATCGACAAGGCGCTGGCGCTGCATATGGAAGACCGTCCGCAATCCATTGAGGAGTTCGCGGCGCTGATCGAGATGCCCGTCGCCGGTATCGACGAGGTGCTGACCGCGAAGAAGACCGGCACGATGCTGGTGCCGGTGGAAGAGGAGACATCTGCTTCCGCGCTGGACTGGCGACGTTACAAGCTTCCAGGGCTGGTGGCCGCGGGCGTGCTGGTTGGGGTGGTTGCCGGTGCGATGCTGTTCGGCGGCGGCAGCCAGGAAACGCCAGAGCAGACGGCGCAAACGCCTGCCGTGAGCCCTCCGGCTGAGACCTCCTCCCAGGCGGAGACCAGACCGGCAACGGCAGACGTGAGCGAGCCGGTAGCGTCACCTTCTACGGCGCAGCAGAGTGCGCCGCCTGTCGACGCCAGCCCGGTCGCGCTGGTCTACATCCGCATGCTTGATGGCGAGACGCTGAAGGTGAACGGCGAGTCTAAAGCGCTGCGTCCGGGCAATAACGGTTACGCGTCGCTGAAATTGCCTGCGGGCGAGACCCGCATTGAACTGGAAGGCAATGGAAGAACGCGTACCCAGACGCTGGATATTGCGAAGCCAGGCACCTGGCTGGTGAATCCGTAAGCCTGCGGGTAACAGGACGGAGCGAATGTATAACATCAAGTTTGTCTATCTGTTCCACGAGAACGTCTCGCCAGCGTTGTTTGCGAAAATAATCCGTCCGTCCGTTGCCGGACAGTGGATTATGTCGGTTCCCGACCATTCGCTGCGCTCGCTCTTCACGCGCTACGATCTGCTGCGCACGATCACCGGTGCGAATCCTTATCAGTCCGGGCGCGATACCCGCACGCTGATCGCGCAGGATTTAGAGATGGGCAGAGTGGTTGCCATTGACGAAAGTTTTCGTGACTGGTCATCAGTAACGGAAATTTTTTACATCAATGCCAAAGGGCAACTCCAGGCTGCCTCGCTGGTCGGCCTGGGCTGGTATCCGGTGAGTACGATTGTCGACCGCTACGAAACCATGGTGAGAACGTACGGATCTCGCCCTGCGCCAACGGTACTGCCAAAACAGGTGGTGAAATCTAAAACGGCACAGGTGCCGGATGAACCTACTCCGGGCAAGGACGGTAAAACCTATGCCGGGCAGCTTCAGAAGATGACCAAAGCAGAGCGCTGGCAGGCGCGTAAAGATCTGATTGCGAAGGGGAGCAATAGCCTTTATCCGGATGCCCAGATCGCCGCTAAGCGTCTGGCGGCGAATAATATCGCGGTGGAAAAAGCGAAGCTTGCGGAAAATATTTATAAGACCGTGAACCCGCTGGAAACCACACCGGGCGTGCCGGAGGGGTGGACGGATATCAGTAATGACGATGCGCTGTTAGGAAAGTTCGGGCTGAACAAATCAATGCTCTTTGACGATGATACGTCCCCCAATTTTCTGGCGCGCGTCTATCAACCGAAGCCGGAAGTGTTTGGTACAGATATGAACCCCACACTGGTATTCAGGGGATCGCGCGAGCCTGGTTTCGCCTCTCTGTCTGAGAATGTCTCCTCTTTACTGACCAAAGGGGAGCTGGCGCCGGTGGTAAACGGGGCTGACTGGTCTAATAACTTCTCTCAGGGCATGGGTATGGCTTCAGATTATTATAAAAAGGCCGTGAGTATTGGTAAGGAGCTGGCAAGGTCAGGCCAAAATATTGATATTGCCGGTCATTCCCTTGGCGGTGGCCTCGCCTCTGCAACCTCCATGGGCAGCGGGAAAGCGGGGTGGACGTTCAACGCCGCCGGCCTGAATGCCGGAACCGTAGAAAAATACGGCGGCAAGATATTAGGCAGTACGGATAATATCCAGGCTTATCGGGTTGAAGGTGAGCTGCTGACGAAGATTCAGGAAGTTAACCCCTGGGAGGATCTGAAAACGATGAAAGGGCATGTCCCTTCGTGGATCCTCAAAGAGGAAATCTCTGCGCTGAGCCCTAATGCTGCCGGAATACCCCACGATCTTCCCGGTGGAACCGGAAGCGCGCTGGACCGCCACGGGATTAATCAGGCGATTGATTGCATAGAGCAACAGAAGGACGAGGATATTTCGATAATCGGGAGTCGATTGTGAAAAAACGGTTGATGGCTTTTGTCGCGTTATGTTTTTTATTCATGATTCAGGGGTGTAAGCAGGATATGGACCTTAATCCACAGGACTACTTCAGCGGTCAGCAGCTTGAACTGGCGAAAGCGATTGAAGAAGGCGATGTCGACGCGGTGAAGACGCTTGCACCAGAAAGCGATCTTAATAAACCGGGAAAGCAGGATATGACCCTGCTTTTTTGGGCCATCGGCAACGCGATTAATGATAAAAAAACATCGCCCCATTTAAAGGTGATTACGTTGCTTGTTAAGGCCGGCGCAGATCCGCTCCAGCCTCGACCGCAGGGAAAAAGCAGCCCTGCCGAATTTGCCCTGAAGGGGGACAGCGCAGACTGGATCAACGCTATGCTGGACGGTGGCCTTTCGCCCAATGTGAAAGATAAGGTCTTCCACGAACCCATCATCTTCCAGTCGCTAAAAGCGAAAAATACAGAGACGCTGGAAGCCATGCTCGATAGCGGAGCTGACGTCAATGCAACCAATTCACTGGGTAAAACGCTGGTGTTTGATGCGCTGGATAACCAGGCTTACGATCATGTCTTGTTACTGCTCGATCGTGGAGCGGACCCGTCAGTTAAGGCTAAAAATGGCTGGTCAATGAGTAATGCGCTTGCGGACGCGCTGAGTGGACTGGATAGAGGCAGCGAGCAATACGAGAAGTTAAATGAAATAAAAGAGAAACTTATTCAGAAAGGGGGCGTGTGGCCACCTGCGCCGGTTAAGTGATTGCACAACTGTCATAAAAGCCAGAGATAAGGTTTTTTCCGGAGTTTCCATAAGCCTGCACTCTTTGGATTTATAAAAACGAAAGTTCGTACCTCCAGACAAATCAACCCAGCATTGCATCAATCCAAAACCACCTCGTCGAAATTAGCTTTACGTTCATAAACGTTCCCAGCATAAACCATTACGGAATAAAGATTATGCTCAACCGAATTACCGTCCAGCTCCCGGTTGAGGGGCTGCTTTTCTGGAAACTCTCCGGCCGCGAGGCGATGTCCGAGTCGTTCGCGCTGACGCTGACCCTGCTTGGTACGGACGCGCGCATTGACCGCAGCAAGCTGCTGGGCCAGCCGGTCACGGTGACCATCCCCACGCAGAACCTGCTCACCCCCCGCTATATCAACGGCAAGGTGACGCGCGTGGCGGTGAGCGCCGTGGAGCTGACGGGCACCCGCTACGCGGTGTACCAGCTGACGGTGGAGCCGGACCTGTGGCCGATGAAGCGCGACCGTAACCTGCGTATCTTCCAGGGCCAGACGGTACCGCAGATTGTCAAAACCCTGCTGGGTGAGCATCAGGTTAACCTCGAAGACAAACTTACCGGCAGCTACCGGGTGTGGGACTACTGCGTGCAGTATCAGGAATCGAGCCTGGACTTCATCAGCCGCCTGATGGAGCTGGAGGGGATTGCGTACTACTTCAGCCACGAGGCGGACAAGCATACCCTGGTACTGACCGACGCCGCCACCCAGCACCAGCCGTTCAGCGGCTATGAGGTCATTCCTTACCATCAGACGCCGTCCGGCGGCAGTACGGATGAAGAGGGCATCAGCCAGTGGGCGCTGGAGGACAGCGTCACGCCGGGGATTTACAGCCTCGACGACTATGACTTCCGCAAGCCGAACGCGTGGCTGTTCCAGGCGCAGCAGAACCCGGCGTCCCCGAAACCGGGCAGCATCGACGTGTACGACTGGCCGGGCCGCTTTGTGGAGACAGGGCATGCGGAGTTCTACGCCCGCATCCGTCAGGAGCGCTGGCAGGTGGAGCATCAGCAGATTCAGGCGACGGCCACGGCGGCGGGCATTGCGCCGGGCCACATCTTTACCCTGACCAACGCGCCGTTCTTCAGTGACAACGGCGAGTATCTGGTCACGGCGGCGGGTTACCACTTCGAGGAGAACCGCTACGCGAGCGGTGAGGGGGAAACCATTCACCGCACCGATTTCACCGTTATCCCGGCGTCGGTGTCCTACCGTCCGGCGCAGAGCACGGCGTGGCCGCGCACCTACGGCCCGCAGACGGCGAAAGTCGTGGGACCGCAGGGGGAGAGTATCTGGACGGACAAATATGGCCGCGTGAAGGTGAAGTTCCACTGGGACCGTCTGGCGAAGGGCGATGACACCAGCTCCTGCTGGGTGCGCGTGTCGAGCGCCTGGGCGGGCCAGGGCTACGGCGGGGTGCAGATCCCGCGCGTCGGCGATGAGGTGGTGGTGGACTTTATCAACGGCGACCCGGACCGTCCGATTATCACCGGCCGCGTGTATAACGAAGCCAGCATGCCGCCGTGGGCGCTGCCGGCTGCCGCGACGCAGATGGGCTTTATGAGCCGGACAAAAGACGGTTCCGTGGATAACGCCAACGCCCTGCGCTTTGAGGACAAGGCGGGCGCAGAGCAGGTGTGGATCCAGGCCGAGCGTAACATGGACACCAGCGTTAAAAATGATGAAACGCACAGCGTCGGCGGCGCGCGCAGCCATTACGTGAAGAAAAATGAGCTGCATCGCGTGGAGGCTAATCAGACCCAGGCCGTGAAAGGCGGAACCGAGATCCTGACGGGTAAAGGCAAGCTGGATGCGGCGGTAGAGCAGTATGTTATTGCTTCCGGGACGAAGCTGCGGCTGGTCTCGGGCGAGAGTGCTATTGAGCTTAACGCTAACGGCAAAATTAACCTGATCGGCAAAGAGTTCAACTTCTTCGTTGAAGGGGACGGCTATATCACCACGGGCGGCAAGCTGCACCTGAATACGTCGGGCACCCAACCGGGCACAACAGCACCGGGATCGGGGCATAAAGGGGATATTGATGCGGCGGTGCAGGAGAAATTTACGCCCCCGGAAGAGTAACCGCTTTCTGTCTGCCGCCGGGTTGTCCGTGGCGGCACGTAAAACCCTTTAGCAATTTTAGACGCGAGTTCACCGATGAAATACACCCTCCAGGAAGGTTCCTTTACCCTTTTTCCTGCCGCCTGGCAGGACAACAGCATGAACATCATTCGCGATGACGAAAGCGGGCTGTCCGTGGTGGTCAGCCGCGGCGTTATCCCGGACGGCAGCGACTACGAACAAGAGTTTCACCGGCAGTGGGGCGTGCTGCGTCCTCAGATGGGTGAGATCGCCCAGAGCGAATTTCAGCACGTAAAAGCCGGGCCTGCCGGCAACATTGATGGGGTAGAAGTTGAGACCACCTTTGACCGTAACGGCCAGCGCCTGTGGCAAAAACAGCTGGCCGTACAGACGCCAGGCAAACCGGTACTGATGATTTTTACCCTCTCGGCCTTAAAAGCCTTTACGGAAGAGGACGAGGCGCGCTGGAGCGCACTGAAGCAGAGTCTGACGCTAAACGACAACCGGAATGTGTAAGGCATGAGCGATAACAACGCGGCCCGTAAGGGCGACGAGATTATTCACTCCAGCATTTTTGCTGATATTACCAGCATTGTGGCGGAAGGCGCTGCCTATGCGGTGATTGGCGCGGCGGTGGGCGCGGCAGCGACCGTTGCGGCCCCACTGCTGGGAGCCGGGGCAGCAGCAGCAGGCGTGGCGGCAATTGGCTCCAGCTGTCTGTTGAGCGGCATTATTGGTGGGGTTCTGGCGAACGTCGCCGGGATCACCGACGATATCAGCAACGCCGCTGAAGGGCTGGGTAACGCGCTTTTCCCGCCGTCGCCCGCGGGCAAAATCACCACCGGTTCGAGCAATGTTCTGACAAATAAACTTCCCGCTGCGCGCGCCGCCGGGACGTTAACGCCTGCCGATACCCCGTCCCCTGAGCCGCAGTCGCCGGGCAGCTTTGCCGACTACGCGGGCATGCTGCTCTCCGCTGCCGGACAGTTCGGCAGCGAGATGTGGCAGCCCAGCGTCGCCTCTGCCGCCGCGGGGACCTCGCCGCTGGAAGAAGACAAGGTGGCGTGTGATAAACACTCCGGGCCACAGTATCTGGCGGAAGGATCTAAAAGCGTCTTCATCAACGGACAGCCTGCGGTGCGCGCAAAAGATCGCACCACCTGCGAGGGCACCGTTTCCGACGACGTATCCCCGAACGTGATCATTGGCGGCGACACGCTCACGGTCCGCGACATCAAAAGCGGCAAAACGCCGGGTCTGGCGCTGGGGATGATTGCGCTCTCCCTGCTGCGCGGGCGTCCGGGCAAGATCCTGAAAAACATGCCCTGCGCGCTGGCTGCTGCCGGTGGCGGGATGCTGGCGGATATGGCCGTCAACGCCGTGTTCGGCTCCTCGCACCCGGTTCACGCCGCTACCGGCGTGAAGGTGCTGAATGACGACGACGAACTCGATTTCTCGCTGCCGGGGCGCTTTCCGCTGCGCTGGCAGCGCAGCTACAACAGCCTGACCACCCGCGAAGGGCTGTTTGGTCTGGGCTGGGCTACCACCTTTGACAGCTATCTGACGCTGGAAGAAAACAACGCCACCTGGTTCGATGAAACCGGGCGCGAGCTGAGCTTTGAACTGCCGCCGGTCGACCGCGCGTTTTACAGCATCAGCGAAGGCATTATCATCCGCCGGAATGAGAGCGGAGACGTGGCGATTGCCGACGATGACGGCGCGGTGTGGCGTCTGTATAAACCGACCCGCGCTAACCCCTCCATCCTGCGCCTGGCCTCCCTCAGCGACGAATACGGCAACGCGTTGCTGACGGAATGGGATGAGCACGGGCGGCTGGTAGGTCTGCACGATGAGCCGCGAGCGATCGATGTCACCCTGCGCTATGACGATGAACGTTTCCCGCAGCGCGTTACCTCGGCGAGCCATTTTGACGGCAACCAGACATGGCCGCTGATGCAGTGGGGGTACGACGCGCGCGGCCAACTGGCCAGCGCAACGGATGCCTCCGGCGTGGTCACACGTGAATACCGTTATAACGATGATGGCCTGATGGTCTGGCACCGTCTGCCGGGCGGGCTGGAGAGCGAATACCGCTGGCAAAAATTCGACCACTGGCGCGTGGTGGAAAATCGCACCAGCACCGGCGACGGCTGTCGCTTTACCTACGATTTAGCCGCCGGGCTGACGACCGTCGATCACTACGACGGTCAGACGCGAAAGCATTACTGGAACGCGCAAAACCTGATTGTTCGCTACGTTGACGAGCGCGGTGAGAACTGGCGCTACGAGTGGGATGACAACGAACTCCTCACGCGTCGCATCGATCCGCTGGGTAATGCCGTTACCTTCGTCTATGACGAGATGGGCAACCGGGTGCAGGAGATCGACGCCGACGGCAATACCCGCACCACCACCTGGCTGGAGCACCGTGCGCTTCCGGCGTCCATCATCGAAGCCGACGGTAGCGCCACCCGGTTCCGGTATGACGAACATCACGGGCTGAAACGCGTGGTGGATCCGATGGGGCAGACCTCGCTGCTGCGTCGGGACGAGTTTGGTCAGGTTGTGGAAGAAGTCGATGCCGCCGGGAACAGCCGTTACCAGGAGTACAACGAGGCCGGGCAGATGGTGCGTGCGACGGACTGTTCGGGCCGTGTGACACAATACCGTTATCATCCGCTGGGCTGGCTGGTGGCTGAGATAAGCGCCGACGGCGAAGAGACGCGTTACCGCTACGACGCCGCGGGGCGTCCGGTGCAGCTCGACCGACCAGAAGGCTGGACCGAGTCGCTCAAATGGAACGAACGTGGCCTGCCGGTGAAGCATGCGGGCGCCGACGGGAAAGAGAGCGAGTTCAGATACGACGAGGCAGGGCGCTTAACCGCCACCCGTAATACGCAGGGTGAAGAGGTGCGCCGCCGCTGGGACAGCCGCGGGCGTCTGATTGCCCTGGAAAACGAAAACGGCGAAGCGTATCAGTTCCGCTGGGGCGCAGACTCGCTGCTGCTGGAAGAGGTGGGGCTGGATGGCGTGGCCTCGCAGTATCGCTACGATGCCTGCGGGCGTACGATAGCGCGCACCTTTGCCGCCGGACATCCGGAGGCCATTACCCATTCCTTCGCCTGGAGCGCGAGCGGCCAGCTGGTCGCCCGCACCACGCCGGAGGGGCAGACCCGCTACCACTACACCCCGTCCGGCCTTCTGAGCCGGATTGGGCTGCATCCCGCGCTTTCAGCCGATGCCTGGAGCGCCGAGGCCGAGCAGGAGCTTGTGTTTGAGTATGACGCGCTCGGGCGCGTCACGCGCGAAACGGGCGAACACGGGGAGCTGGCGTGGGAGTATGATGCGCTGGGCAACCGCACCTCTGTCACGCTGCCCGATGGCCGGGAGCTGAAGCAGTTTTACTACGGTAGCGGACATTTGCTCAGCATTGCCCTTGATAAGCTCTCGGTCTCCGACTTTACCCGCGACGAACTCCACCGTGAAACCAGCCGTACGCAGGGGCTGCTGACCACCCGCAGCGAATACGACCGCCTTGGCCGACTGCATCGCCGGGACGTCTTTACCGGCAATGCCCAGCGCCCGTCGCCGCGCCGCTGGTCCCGCCGCTGGGATTACGACTATCGCAATAACCTGGTCCGCGAAGAGCGGGACGATAACCCGTTCAGCTGGTACCGCTGGCAGTATGACAGCGCCGGACGTCTGCTGGTTCAGGACGGCACGCTGCCCGGCCAGGAGCAGTGGCGCTGGGATGCTGCCGGTAACCCGCTCGAAGGCTCTGCTGAGAAGGTCACGCACAACCGCCTGACGCAGCTGAACGGCATTCGCTGGCGCTATGACATCCACGGTCGTACCGTGGAGAAGGATAACGGCCAGACCCGCTGGCACTACCGCTATGACGGCGAGCACCGCCTGACGGAGGTCATCAGCCAGCCGCGGGACCGCAACAGGCCGCAGACGCAGGTCAGCTTCCGCTATGACCCGCTCGGGCGCCGCATCAGCAAAACGCGACGCCAGATGCTGTTTGGGCAGCCGACCGGCAAGCCAGTCACCACCCGGTTTGTATGGGAAGGGTTCCGGCTGTTGCAGGAAGTGCACGGTGATGTGCCGCTGACCTACGTCTACAGCGATCAGGACAGCTACGATCCGCTGGCGCGTATTGACGGCGTTGATGCCCCGGAAATCTTCTGGTTCCACTGTCAGCCCAACGGCACGCCGGAGCGGATGACGGATAGCGAAGGGCAGGTGCGCTGGGAAGGGGTGAACAGCGCCTGGGGCAAACTGCTGCGGGAAAGCGAGACGCAGGTATCAGGATATTCCCAGAACCTGCGTATGCAGGGGCAATACCTGGACCGTGAGACAGGGCTGCACTACAATCTGTTCCGGTATTACGACCCGGACTGCGGACGGTTTACGCAGCAGGACCCGATAGGGCTGGCGGGAGGGATAAACCTTTACCAGTATGCGCCGAATGCGCTGGGATGGGTGGATCCGTGGGGGTTGACTCCTAAAACATTAATTCACTACACGACTGAAGAAGGGATGAAAGGTATCACGGAAAGTGGTGTAATAAGACCTTCATCAGGAGATATACACGCCCGTTTCGGGGATGGACAATACTTCACTAATATCAGACCTGAAATGATTGGCGGACGAACACTCAAAGATGTTGGAGGAACTGGAAAAATGTCTCTGGGTCAATTAGCAGCTGATATATATGGTGATGCGAGGAAATTAAAAGGTATAAGCCATTTTGTCGAAATAGATGTTACTGGCTTAGATGTAATTGAACCCCGGAAAAATACATTTTTGATCTTAAACACAAAAGATCTTGATGTCTCTAAAAGAATTGTTAAAAGTGGGAGGAGTTGTGGTTGAGGTGAAAAAATATTATAAAGGAAGTGTTGATTTTATTGCAGGTGAAGGGACTATTCTCAATGAGTTCATAGGAGAGGTAGCCACGCGACAAATAAATATTATAGATGGTAATTATTATGCTTCTTCCTCTTTGCTAGATAAAAATGAAAAAGTTGGCTTCCTGCTGTATGATGGTAAGAAAAGCGACCTGGACTTAAGTGACGCCGAAGAAATTTCGAATGAGGAATTTGAAGTTTTCTGGCAAACATCAACGAGTTCATTGCAAGAAAAAAAGCGAATAAAATACTTGTTTGGAGATGCTGTGGAACCTTTGAAAAAATCCACAGTTATTGCTCATATTGTGAACAATAAAGGGAAGTGGGGTAAAGGTTTTGTTCTGTCCCTTTCAAATAAATATCCTGCGGCAAAAAAAAGCTATCTTAGTAGCTTCAAAGAAAATAACTTCCCAGAATTAGGAATGGTTGATTTTGTTATGGTTGATGCTCAGGAGAAGATATTTATTGCTAATATGTATGCGCAGGATGGTATAAAGAAAAATATCAACGACAAGAAACAATACGTTTGTTATGACTCTCTGGAAGTTTGTCTTGAAAAATTATCTGACTTTGCTTTAGTGAATCGCCTTTCTGTACAAATGCCAAGGATAGGAGCTGGCCTCGGTGGTGGTGATTGGAATGTCATAGAGTCATTAATACTAAAAAATATTTGCTATAAAATGATTGATTGCAATGTAATAACTTTATAATTTTAAATAAAAATTTAACCATATATTATGGTGTTTCTGGCGGTTTCTTAGGCAAGGTTTTTTATTTAAAAGGGCAAGGACTTAAGTATGATAATATCTATAATAATATACTATTGGACAAGGAAACGAGTTTCACGATGATAAAAAATACGTCGAGGCTTTAGAGCAATACCAAAAAGCCTGGCAAGCTCTTCCTGAGCCAAAGCTCGAATGGGAGCTCGCCAACTGGATCTCTGCCTGCATATACAGCGCATATTTTGATCACGCGGATTACGCTGAGGCAGAGAAATGGGGAGAGACGACATTACGGACACGTGGATCGGATATAGACACTGCACCCTTAATCGATCTCGGCATGGTCTGTTATGAGTTAAATCAATTCGAGGAAGCGTATAAATATTTTAACGATGCTTATAACTACGGCAAAGAGCGTGCGTTTCAGGATAGACCTAAAAAATATCTGGAGTTCTATCTGCGCAAAAGGGGATAAGTTCGTTACTCCATAAAAAAATCCACGCCAAAGCGTGGATTTTTTTCATTCAAAACAAATCAAACGTTAAACAAGAAGTTCATCACGTCGCCATCTTTAACGATGTAATCTTTCCCTTCCGCACGCATCTTGCCTGCTTCTTTCGCGCCTTGCTCACCCTTGTAGGTTATGAAGTCTTCAAACGCGATAGTCTGCGCACGAATGAAGCCTTTCTCGAAGTCGGTGTGGATCTTACCAGCCGCCTGAGGCGCAGTCGCACCCACAGGGATGGTCCACGCACTTCTTTTACGCCCGCGGTGAAGTAGGTTTGCAGGCTGAGCATCTCATGGCCCGCGCGGATCACGCGGTTCAGACCCTGCTCGGCCATGAAATCTTCACGATCGGCGTCGTTCATTTCAGCGATATCGGATTCAACCGCGTTCCAAAACGCTACCACTACAGAACCTTTATCGCTTGAAGAGTCTGCTGAGAAGGTCACGCACAACCGCCTGACGCAGCTCAACGGCATTCGCTGGCGCTGTGACATCCACGGCCGCACCGTGGAGAAGGATAACGGCCAGACCCGCTGGCACTACCGCTACGACGGCGAGCACCGCCTGACGGAGGTCATCAGCCAGCCGCGGGACCGCAACAGGCCGCAGACGCAGGTCAGCTTCCGCTATGACCCACTCGGACGACGCATCAGCAAAACGCGTCGCCAGATGGTGGGCGGACAGCCAACCGGTAACCCAGTCACCACCCGGTTTGTCTGGGAAGGGTTCCGGCTGTTGCAGGAAGTGCACGGTGATGTGCCGCTGACCTACGTCTACAGCGATCAGGACAGCTACGACCCGCTGGCGCGTATCGACGGCGTTGATGCCCCGGAAATCTTCTGGTTCCACTGTCAGCCCAACGGCACGCCGGAGCGGATGACGGATATCGAAGGGCAGGTGCGCTGGGAAGGCGTGAACAGCGTCTGGGGCAAACTGCTGCGGGAAAGCGAGACGCAGGTATCAGGATATTCCCAGAACCTGCGTATGCAGGGGCAATACCTGGACCGTGAGACAGGGCTGCACTACAATCTGTTCCGGTATTATGACCCGGACTGCGGACGATTTACGCAGCAGGACCC